>JBIKZJ010000069.1:0-18526 GCA_044354755.1 Schlesneria sp.
AGAATTACGGGAAAATGCAGGAGCTGACCGGTGATCGAGCTTGAATCGAGCGTGGTGGCCGTCGTGGCATCGGCAGAAGGCTACCGCACTGGCAGCATGATGGCCACCAGCGGATCATTTGAAAAAACAGTGCCGAAAGGGGTATCAGCCAGGGAAGCGATCCAGGGCAAGTTTTCGTCCCCAGGCTTTGGCAGCAGAGTAGGGCGTTCCATTCCAATCCCAGCTAAACAGAAACCCTCGGGCGGAGCGCCCAAGGGTTTCCCGAGACAAACACGAGGACAACATTAATATCCTTGAACGGCACCACCTCCGCCACCACCCCCAGGTCGTCCCCGGCGTGGTTGATTCGCACCAGGTGGCGCCGAACCGGAACCCATTCCTCCAGGCATCATCATGCTCCCCATACCGGAACCTCCCGCTGCACCCATGGGCCCACGACGGGGATTGGATCGCTGTTTAAATTGCTGTTCATCATCCACATCAGCCCCCGGTTGAGTCACCGTCGAGGTCGTTTCCCTGGATTTGATCACCTTGTGCTCCAGTTCTTCTCTTTGTCGCCAATGCCGTAACGAATCTTTATCGCTGTCATTCATCGGCTGCCCCAGGGTTTTCAATTCTCCCAGTGCCGTAACAACCAGGACTTCTTCCACCAGTCCTAAACGAGCGTTACTGCGTCCCTTGTCAGGTGACAATCTGAGGTCTGGGTGCTGATCGGGTGTCACATCCGCATCCGCCTCGACATCGAGAAGTGCGTCTTGGGTCATAAACTCGTGCTCACCCTTTTCCATCGTCCCGGCGACCAGATCCGGGATGGTGGTCGATTTTTTCTTTTCACCAATGAATCCACCAATCGCGGTCAGATTCAGCACATCATTGAAGACGGCTCCAAGGGTAGTGTCCCACTCGTACATCGATAGTAACGCGACAGGTCGGGTCGAGGATTTCACCTTCTCTTCCTGATAAGGTTCTCGTTCCACATCCTTCAGGAAGTAGCCTACCTTGTTTCGCACCACGTCCGGATTCGAAATATTGCTCCAAGCTGTTTCCCGTTCTTCACCTTTGGCAATTTCAATGTCACCCAATTCGTCGGCGGGACGTTCAAAGTTGGGATTTCGCAGTACTAACTTGACGCGATACCGGTAAGCCATACCGAATTCGACATCAAAATCAAAATAACGGAACAGGAGGTATTTTCGTCGGGCCACCAACCGATCGATCGCCGTCGATCCTTGCATGCCACGTCCCATTCCTGCTGCGCCCATTCCTCCTGGACCCATTCTTCCCCCGGGTCCCATCATCATGCTACTCATCGCCCCATCCGTATCGGGGACTCTTCCCCCCATCGCTCCACCCATACCCCCCATGCCCATACTTCCCATTCCAGGCCCAGCCGCCCCCCTGGAACCCTTCATCATCTGTTCCATCATTCCGCGGCTCTCGGGATTGGAATTCACCTGATTGACCATCTTGTTGAAGTCTCGTTGCTTTGCGGCCAAGCCACGACGACGGGGTTGCGATGAATCCGTCAAGTTCGCGTTTTCAAAAGTTTCATTGACCTTTTCCAGTAGCTTCGCTTCTTCTTCAATCGCTTCGGGGCTGAGTTCTTCATTCTTGATCAGCGGATGTGTCGCATACTCTTTCCAGATCCCAAGCAGGTTCATCGGGAGATCCATGGTGATGACCGAGTCTCGCAATGCCGTGGGGACAGGATCCTCAGCATCCAGATCCGAGCATTCCGCTAAAACTTCGAGTGCACTTTCGATATTCACAGTGACCCAGGGACTCTCTTTCCAGGGATCAGGGCCCGCTAAGGCGGTTTGACGTTCAAGGACAAAGTCGGTGATCTCGAGCAGATCGAGTGCCTCTTCCTGAGTGACATGCAATGCGTTCCGGTAGTTCTCGATTTGTTTTTGAATCGGAAACACACCACGAACCGCCATCACGCGGTGACCCCGCACGGTGACTCCCGATCCGGCACCTGCCATTCCGGAACCCATCATCCCGCCAGAACCCATATTCCCACCGGGACCCATTCTTGAGGCACCCAACATGCCGGCTCCCATGGCTCCCATGGCGCCGGGATTCATCGCCCCCATCGCGCCCGGTCCCATCGCCCCAGCAGCACCAGGCCGATTTTTCCCCGCCGCACCACCTAGACTAGGGGTTTTATTCGTATTGCCAGACTTGGTAGAACCACCTGCAGGAGGACCGATCATGGAAGGAGCCCGACCGCCGGTCTGGGGGCCATCACCATCAAACGCACCTCGGCCCGTATTGGGCCCGGTTCCGGCACCCGATCGCAGTTCAAACTCGTCACCGCTCTGAGTTAATTCCATTCCGGCTTCGGAATCGGCCCCCTCCGTCTCCGAACCATTTTCCATCATCTTCCGGGCTTCATCCGAGAGAACGCTGAGCGGTACAAAAGCGGATTTGACGATCAGGTTTTGCACCGTTTCAAATAGAGGCTCACGTTTCGGTTCATCCTTTTTGTATAACGGATGAAATAACCATTGAGAAAAGTCGTATCGAGCCACTGCCGGCATCGTAAAGAGCTGGTTCGATTTCTCGGAAAAATCGATAACTTTAAACGACTCTTCCTTGTCCTTCGGCCAAGGATTGTTCGAAGTGATCTTCGACTTTGCTGCCTCGGCACTCCCCTTCAGCGCATCGGGAGTGGTCTTGCTATAGCGACCCCATGACGTTCCTGGTCCCAGGATCCCCAGTATGATCAGGCCAAACAGACCGAAGACGAATTTTTCGCCGTGGTCAATCAGCAACGCTTTGATGTTCAATTTTTTCATGATCAGGTTCCTCCGTCAGTTCGACGTCAGAGAAAATCAGTGTTTCATCTACAAATAATTCGTACAAACTCGTTACTTCAGATTCGTATCGGATTTCGGTTCATTGCCGAGTTCCTGATCCTCTTCGGTTTTTGCTTCGATTTTTGCCGGAGAAGAATCGGGGCTCTCGTCTGCTGGATTGACCGGATCATTGGTCGCGTCCGACGGTTCCTCGGCATTCATATCGGGTGACGCCGCTGCTGAACCTTCTTCGGACAAGGCGGCTTCTTCGGCGGACGAGTCGCGATTCGTCGCATCGTTAGTCGCTTCATTCACTGCCCCCGCTTCCGCTGCCAGATTCGCAGGGGCAGTCCCTTCAGTCTCGGCAGGCTTGACTTCTGCGGCAGGCTCGTCTGCCTTCCGATACATCGTAAAGATACCACAGAGCGTGACCTGGGCCATGTAAGGGTCGCGAAGAGTGTTTTCCAGCACCGCTTCTGCCAGTACCGCCTGCTGTGATTTGTTCCCGCTGGAACCACCCCCGCCGAGTGCACTTCCGCCAGTGAAACCCGAAAAGTCGTCACCGCCAGCTCCTGCACCCCCCAGACCTGATGCTGCTGCCATCGCCGCTTTACCACCCATCATGCTGGCTGCACCAAGCGACGGGCCGCTATCGTCGACTCGTGCACCCGCAAAGCCCATGCTGGATCGTCCCCCCGCCATGCCACCACCACCACCAGCACCGCTGCTCATATCATCTTCATGCAGGCGACTCATGTGAACCCGCACAATTTCGACTGGCCAGACTGATTTATCGTTTGCCGTTAATTCCGCAATCAACTGGGGGATCCGGCGATGGTCCATTTTAACCGAGAGATAGAAACCTCGGGTTCGATAAGGGCGGCTGGGATCGTCTGTCACAAATCGCTTGATTACAGTTTCCACTCCCGCAGCGGGTGCCCCCCCCCCGTCACTATCGCCACCCATGGCCCCCATCATCAATGAGCCTTTGAACGCGGCGGATCCTCCGCCGCCTCCACCAGCTCCTGCTGAAGCCCCACTTCCATCATCGCCAAACTCTTCACGGACATCAAAATCCGCAGAAACAGCAGTGATCCCACCCCCTGCTCCTCCGGCACCACCGCGACCACTCATCATCATTCCCGCACCACCGAAGCCAGGCCCTTCTCCGTCACCTCCGGCAGCCGCAACCCCACCCCCGCCACTGGGCATCTTTGCCCCGCCGCCGCGAAGTTCGAGTTTATCGATCTGGTGTACACAGGCTTCCATGCGGGTCGCATCCGGGCCACCGTTCACCTCGGCAATCGATTGGAACAATCCTTCGAGAAGCCACAGATCCTCCATGATGTCCCAGATCACTTCCGACTTAGGTGCCGAAACAATCCAAGGCTTCTGTTTCATCAATTTGAACATACTCTCGACAGGAAATTGCACGACGCCACTGCCGTCAAAGTCCATGGGATTCAGCATTTTCCAGACTTTACGAACTTCGTCAGGGTACAAATCTCGAAAGACTTCACGGTCCTCGCTGGTAAATTTGCCGAGATAGGGGACCTGCTGATCCAGTCCCTGGGGGACGGTCATTCTGGCCAACTGGCGTTTCCAGAGACTTAACTGGGTTGTTTTCACTCCGTTATCCTGAAGAGCGTTCACACCTGCCAGTCGTTTTGACCAGGATTCGTTCGGAACCTCCCCTTTCGGGACACTATTTTCCGCCGCTTCAATTTTGGTTTTCCGCTCGGTAATGGCCTGCAACATTTTCGCAGTGGCCATCCACCAACCGGTGAAGGTCATCAGAATTCCGACACCCAGCAGGATCCAGAATTTTTGCTTCAAAATCGGTTCGAGACGTTCCATGAGATCACCTCCGCCTGTAAAAATCGGTCTGACGAATCCATCTACTGAAGAGTGAACGACCGTTGTCGTTCGGAAAAAACCAAACGGTCACGGATTCGGGTTACCAGATTCTAGAGGAGCCCCTTCACCGGGTTTTGGCAATTCGACTGGCCACGGCTTGCGATCGGCAAGCGGGGTCGGTTTCCAGGCAAAGACCACTTTAAATACAGTTCGCTGCAACTGGACAGTCTTATCGGCCCCCGCCTCGCCCCCCTGTGTGGGCCTGATCCCACCAGCAGCAACTCCAGGCAAGCCTTCATCGTCATCGGATCCCCTACCACCACCCAACGTACGACCTGGACCCATTCCAAACGGATTTCCCCGACTCGTTCCTCCACTCGGTCCTGACTTGCGGCCCGGAGTAAACAAGATCGGCGTGGGAGCTGTCACTTCGGGCAGCGTGGCATGGGTAATCCCAATCAGCCGGATCGGCGTTTCCACAGGAGGCCCCCCGGTGGAACTTTCCCGCTTCACTGCCCAACTCTGCAAGTTCTTCAAGAACTTTTCGGCCACATACGTGGCCCCTTTCCCCTTAGGATTCTTATCTTCATGGTGATAATGCACACCGTTCAACGTAAACACATATCCCGCCCCCGAAGGTGCGACCGATCGGTCGTTGATTTCATACTCGGGCTTGGCGATCAACAATGCCGATTTGGCCCCCGCCTCAAGATCTTTGTCTTCTCGTGAATAAAGTTTCGCCGGACCGTCAGCCAGCGTCATCACCGGCTCATTGAACCAGGACCCCAGATCGTCATATTTTTTTGTCGTAATGGACCGGATCGAAATCCGATCCATCTTCGCCAGTTCGCTCTCGTCGCGCCGATTGTCTGTGTCTCGCGGCAGACATTCATCAATCGCCTTATAAACTTCCAGCCAGTAATCGCGTGAGTTCAACGCGGTCACCAGAACCTCACCATTCGCCTGTAACGTCTTGTTCTTACCGACTTCTCCCTCGTATTCCGACTTCAGCTTGGAAGCGAGCTTACTCACTTCTTCCGCAGCAGTTTCCGCCTCACCAAACCGGGCCGTGCTGACCGACGAAAAAACATTGCCGAAACCTGCTGCCGAGGTCGCCAGACCAAGCAACACCGTTGCGGCGGTGGCGACCGCCCACGGTTTTTTACGACGAATTTTTCGCGCCACCGCAATTTCCGGAGGCAGCAGCGTCGTATGGATATCCGTTAACTTCAAACATTGCAGTGCCAACCCGTACGGGACACAGAACGTCAGCAGATTCTCTTGGAACAGGGGTGCATTCAGGACATTGTCCCCAACCAACGCCTGGAATGTGTCGACCCGTTCGACCTCGTACTGCAGATTCTGTTGCAGGTATTTCTGCAAGCCAGCCAGACGGAACCCGTTCCCGACCCCGATCAGTCGTGTAATCTTGGCATTCCGATTGACACTCGAGAAAAATCCAATCGATCGCTGAATTTCCGAGACATAATCGTTGAACACGGGACGAAGTGCCTGGAATACCGCGCGGGGATCGGGAGCTTTGGTCGCGTTGCACTTGAGATGCTCGGCCTTTGCAAACGTCAACTTCATTTCTTTGGTAAGCGCTCTGGTGAAGTGATTCCCCCCCACCGGCATATTGCGAATCCAGATTTTCTTTCCATTGGTCACCATCAGAGTCGTGGCATCCGAACCCATATCGACCACCACCGAATAATCGTCACTCGGCTCACGTGGCTCGTTCTTGCGGTATCCGAGCCGGTCATAGCACAGAAAATTATACAGTGACAGCGGGGCGATCTGGATGAGTTCGACTTCGACCTTCCGCTCCAGAAACGGTTGCAGGTGATGCTCGACCTGCTCACGCTTCATCGCGAACAAGCCAACTTCCCCATCCAGCAGATAACCACTTTCTTCAATCCCCCCCCCCAGCGCTTGAAAGTCCCAGATCACTTCTTCCAGAGGAAAGGGAATCTGCTGCCGCGCTTCGTATTTGACGATTTCAGCAACTTTACTTTGCTCGACGGGAGGCAACTGGATGAACTTGGCCAATGCGTTCTGACCGGGAAGGCTGATTGCCACCAGATCCGACCCGATCGGGTTTCGCGAAAGAAACGTATCCAGTGCCTGACGGATCAAATCATCGGGAACGGCATCGGGTTGATTCAGCAGCTTGGCATGCGGAACATAATCGTAGGCGACCGCAACGACTTGCTGAGCGTTGTCAGCATACCGCAGCTTGATCGCCTTCAGTCCCGCCTGACCAATCTCAATCCCCCATGCTGACCGGGTTTCTGCCATGATTTTGTCTTTCTCACAGGGGGTTGAACAACCGTCGATCTCACTGAGTCAAACCGCAAACAACTTCAAACCGCAAACAACTCAATCCAATCAACATACAAACAATCCGGCAACCGCCAACGGGTCGGCGATTGCCGATTCCGTCAAAGTTCCGAGGCGAATCATCACAAAATCAACGGAAAACCTGCATCCAGGTCAAACTACCGAGTTGGCAAATGAAGATCGCAAACAGTCTAAAGCAAAAAACAGCCTCAAGGAATACTGACGATTTGAAGCAAAGTCAACCAGAAGAACGGGATCAATCGGCGATGTCTCACTGTCGGACCATCAGATTTCTCAATGTGACGACTTCAGAGTCTGTTGCTGCAGATCCAACTTCGTCATTCCTGCCGTAATTTTGACGGGAATTCAGGCGGAAAAGTTCCCCAAAAAAGGGAAACCAAAAAGATTCGTTGATCCCCCCCCCCTAGCAGCAGAGATTTCCCAGCAGAGATTTTCGGAAAATCGGCGATCAGAACACAAATTCCACACTCATTCGTTCATCGCTCTCTGAAAACCACTGATTTCCCCACGATCTTGTCAGGATTGAACGGATCAAGCCACCCCGGAGTGACTGTGAATCCCCCCAACGCATCGATTCCACCCCCGACGAGCCAATCACCCCATACACTGCCTCATGTCTCTCTTATCTCTCGCATCTTCCGTCCCTCGAACCGAATCGTCTTGTACCTACCTGTTGCTGACCGAGACCGATATCATCTGGGCAGGCGGTGTCGCTCATTGGGTTTTTGCAAAAATGGAACGAAGAGATTGTCGATGCTCTCTCCTGATATTCATATCCTGATCCCTTGTCACAGTTTGGAAGATTTTCCAACGGAACAAACTGACTTGCCGGCAGCCAGCCTGCTGAATGCGTTTGCCGTCGCCTACCACCCTGCCCTGCTGGCCTGGGCGGGCGAAATTCCCCGGTGGCGTCGTGCAGATGATCCGCCGCTTCCCCGCCGCGGACAACTGGTCATCATTCCAACCGTCGCTGATGGCTGGATGGCACACTCGTGGGCCGATGATGCCCGACTGGCAGGTGCCACCGTTGTCTCGGGGTTGTCAGACCGCCACGAGATGCTCGCCGCCGCACTGAAAGCGCTCGAGGTGGATTTAAACGTGTCCACCGAGCTGGGGGATCCTGAAGCCAATCCCGCAAATCCTGATGGAACGAGTGATGCCGGGCTTTCTTCATCATCCCCGAACCCTGCCACCGATGGAGGCATATCGGGAGCGGTCGTGACTTCATCGAACAGCGACGGGAACGCCCCTTATCTTGTGACCGAACCCCTCTCGCCAGAACCCCTCGCGCCAGAATCAGCCTCGCCAAAATCAGCCTCGTCGGATCAGGGCAAAATCTCGGCCGAAGAGACATTGGACCCCGATTTAGTCGCCGACTTTTTGTCGCTAGGAACCTGCTGGCTTTTGATTGAATTACTCACACGGCGAATGAGGCAGTTCGGAAATCTCGATGACTCACGCTTCTTCCAACGAGCTCAAGCGGGGGCCAAAGCGGCTCTGGCCGAGGATCGAGAGACCGCAGAAACCCACCTTCGTGCCTGTTTCGAAATGCTGCTCGAAGCCCGCGAACGTTTTTATCCGGTCGAATGCTATCTGCTCGATCTCTGCCTGGCAGTTCCCGAGATGGATTATGAAAAACTGATTCCCGATGCCAAACAGAGTGTACCATGGAGCCTGCTGGTTTCCACCGACGACATGCAGCAAATGTGTGACAAAACTCCGGAACTGAAACCGGCACTTTCCGAGGCCTGGAAAAGTGGGCGAATCAGTATCGTCGGGGGCGAGGACCGTGAAGCCTCGCTGCCGCTGCTGCCACTCGAAAGCCTGCTGTATCACTTCCGGCAAGGGCGCGCCACCTGGCAACAGTTGCTCGACAAGACGCCGACGGTCTGGGGTCGACGTCGATTTGGGTTGACCGCGCTGTTGCCTCAAATCCTGGTCAAATTTGGCTTCCAAGCGGCATTACATGTGGTACTGGATGACGGCATTTATCCGGATGCCGAATACACAAAACTTCGCTGGCGCGGTGTCGATGGAACGTTGATTGATGCCCTCAGCCGGATTCCCTTGGCTGCCGAAGGAGCAGCCAGCTACCTCCGTTTTCCGGTTCGAATGGCCGAATCGATGGATCATGATCAGGTCGCTGGCTTGATTTTGGCCCGTTGGCCGGAAATTGAAGCCCCCTGGTTTGAAGACCTGCGTCGTTCGCAAAAATACGCCCCCTGCCTTGGTCGGTTCGTCACCCTGGATCGTTTTTTTGAGCAGACCGAGATTCCCGGCCAGCTGAGCGTTTACAAGTCCAACGAGTACTTTTCTCCGTACCTCATCCAGCATGTCGCCCGGCGTGAAAATCGACCCATCAGCCGCTATGCCGATCATGCCCTCCAGCGCCGCAAATTTGATGCGGCGAACTGGTATCACGCCACCGCTGCCGTACTCGTCTCAAAACCGGTTGTGTCGAGTCCCTTTGACGCCGTCGAACAACGTCTGGAGACCCCCAATCTCGACCTCGATCCGTCGCTGCAGGCGGAATTATCGCAACAAGAACAGCAATCTTCCGCGCGACTTGCCGCGGTGATCATGCACGGCGCGGGTCCCGGTTCCGGCTTTTTAGTCCTCAATCCGCTCTCGTTTGCCCGGCGGGTCGTCGTTCCGCTCCCCGGCATTGCCACGCCACCGACCATCTCCGGCGGAGTGAAAGCGGTCGAATTCGATGCCGCCAACCCCGCCCGAACCGCCTGTGTCGTCGACCTTCCCGGCAGTGGTTACGCCTGGATTCCCGCGAATCGAACGGGGGGATTGCCGCAACCCCCCAGGCAACCACTGGCCGAGAAAGGGCTGCTGCGAAACGACCTTTTCGAAGTCGCCATCAACGAACGAACGGGGGGGATTGCCCACATTCGGTTTCACGAGCAACGGGCAAAACGCCTCAGCCAGCAACTCTCTTACCGATTTCCTCGCGAACGAACCCTTCCTGCAGGTCCAGTCCCGGGCCCTGCAATCAAATCGCAATACGCCGAGATGATTTGCCTGGGCCACGAGATTCTCTACAGCGGCAGCGCCTGCGGCGAGATCGTCACGTTTGGTGAGATTCGGGATCAGGTCCGCCAAGAAAAACTGGCCACATTTCGTCAGACCGTTCGTGTCTGGCGGGCTTGTCCGACGCTGGAGATTGAAATTGAACTGAGCGATATCAAGCCGATCGAAGGGGATCCGTGGAATAATTACTTTGCCTCCCGATTTGCCTGGAATGACGGAACGGCCGCAGTCACACGCAGCATCTGCCACACCGCGCAAGAGTTCATCGGCGAACGCTTCGAGACGTCGGATTACATAGAGATTGCCTCCGATTCCGAACGATTGACGATCGTACCGCAGGGGCTGCCCTTCCATCGAAAGACAGGGGATCGGATGGTCGATTCGCTGCTGCTCGTCGCGGGGGAAACCAAACGAAAATTTCGCTTCGACATTGTGGTCGACGCACCGTATCCACTGGAAGCAGCCTGGAATGCCACCACACCCGTCGTGGTCGTTCCCACGACAACAGGTCCACCGCGAGCAGGGCTGACAGGGTGGTTTTTCCATGTGGATGCCCGCCATGTGCAATTGACCGGCGTGCTGGCTCTGCAGCCGAGCAGCACAATCCTGTCGCCGCTCGAGCGTTGCGAACGGGTAATGGTTCCCGACACTCCGGGTTTTGCTGTCCGGCTGACCGAAACCGAGGGACGGGCCAAACAAGTGAAACTTCGCTGCTTCCGTCAGCCAACTTTCGCTCGGAAACGAGATTTTCGCGGTGAAACCCTCGCCGAACTGCAAATTACCAGCGATGCGGTTGTGGTCGACATATCACCCTTCGAAATCGCCGATGTAGAACTTCACTTCTAACGTGCTGCCCAACCTCTGTGAGGTCAAAGCTCGCCCTGCGGGGGCTTGGTTTTCGGATCCTCTTGACCGATTTGAACGATTAAAACTCGGCTCAACCAATTTTCATCCGGTTGTTCGGAAAGACGAACTCGAAAAAATCATGGTTGGCTTTCCCGTTTTTTTCGTGAAATATTGGTGAATTTCTATACAAATTTCACAATCTTCACGGAATCCATCCCGAAATTCACTTGTCGTTCAGGAATTGGCTCGATACGATCTGCAGACAAGAAATGGACGTTTTGAACGTTTTTCCGGAAACCGCGATGATTGCAAAACAAGAAAAGCCGTTGACCACAACATCGCAGCGTTCGGAAGACCGTGAAAGAACCAAGCAGATTCTCGCCCTCGACATCTCTTTCATAGCCAGCGATGAATTTGAAGCAATGTTTGCATCAAACTCGTTTCCTTTGCCGTTGGAAACAAATTCGGTCCGACGCCCGAAATCACCACGTCTCTCGGGGGACGATTCCCATCTCTCCTGTTTGGCTCCGGCGCTGAATGAACCCTTGCTCACATTCGCGGAAGAGCAACATGAATTTCGCCGGATGAATTTCTTCAAGTTTTCTGCATCTCAACTTTGCCTAACTCTGAACTTGGCTCGTCCTTCACGAAAAAAACTCGATCGCATTGAGCAATTTCTGGCCGAGGCCAAGCGAGTGCGGGACCATATCGTCCGCTCCAATCTCCGACTGGTGATTTCGAATGCGGGTAAGTATCGTTCAACCCACTATGGTTTTGAGGATTTGGTCAGCGACGGCTCGTTGGCCTTGATGGAAGCTGCTGACAAGTTTGATTATCAGCGTGGATTCCGTTTCAGCACCTATGCGACGCACGCCATTCGACGTAGTTTTTTTCGGAAGATCGAGCGACGTCAGAAGGACCGACAACGATTTGCCGTAACGGATCCTGAGATCATGGCCTCATCGCCAGACCAAACCGAACTGGATCACGATGCACCGGCTCAAAACCTGATGATCACGCAAATCATGGCGACATTATCGAAACATCTGACCGAACGAGAATTACACATCATCGAAGGTCGCTTCGGATTGAATGGACGCTCTGAACCACTCACACTGGTTGAACTCTCGGGTGAGTTGGGGATCTGTAAAGAGCGAGTTCGCCAGGTCGAGGGGCACGCTCTGCGGAAGCTGCATGCAGTTGCCCTCGAATATGCTCATTTACAGCCAAAAACTCCGGTACCGGCTTCGATATGAGTCTTAGCCCAGGTTTACAGCTCGTCTGGTCTTTGTTGTTCGTCACCTGTCTGATGTTCGGATTATGGTGTGTTCAGCTGCGTACACGGGACGCCGGGATCGTCGATGTCGGCTGGGCATCGAGCCTGGGACTGCTGGCCATTTTTTATGCGGCGACGGTTGATTCCCCCGTGTCACTCCGATCGTGGTTGGTAGGATTGATCGCCGCAATCTGGTCATTCCGGCTGGCAATTTATCTGTTGCGAGACCGGGTACTGGGAAAGCCCGAAGATGGGCGCTATCAGAAGCTCAGATCGGGATTCGGCTCACGGGCACCCCTGTTCTTTTTCGGCTTCTTTCAGGTTCAGGCATTGCTCGCCTGGCTGTTTTCTCTCCCCTTCTGGTTGGCACTGCATCGATCTGGGCCACTCGATGGGTGGGATTTTTGCGGGCTGTCGCTGTGGATCATCGCTTTTATCGGGGAATCACTGGCAGACGCACAGTTGGCACAGTATCGTGGCGACCCCGTAAATCGTGGAAAAACCTGCCGTCTCGGCCTCTGGAAATACTCGCGGCATCCGAACTACTTTTTTGAATGGCTCTATTGGTGGGTCTATGTCTTGATCGCCTGGACCGCCCCACTGGGGTGGATCTCACTGCTGGCTCCCGGCCTCATGCTGTTCTTCCTGCTCAAAGTGACCGGGATCCCCGCAACCGAGGCTCAGGCGGTCCGCAGTCGGGGGGATGATTACCGTGATTACCAGCGGACGACGAGCATGTTTATTCCTTGGTTTCCCCAAAAAACTCCTGTGGATCGAAATGCGCTCAATTAGAAATTCGCTCAATGAGGTAACAGCATGCTTTCAGGTACGGATCTTGCCGAACGAGGGTGGTTACCCGACCTGCTGATTCGTTTCGGCATTCGTCAATTGCTGGCGGCACGCATTCGCGAAGAACTCCGACTCGGTTGTGAAGGGCTCAGTCAACTCGATCGCAAATTTGTTGCCGAGATTCGGCAGAGCCCCATCGCAATCCATACGGCCTCGGCTAACGATCAGCACTACGAGGTTCCCGCTGCGTACTTTGACCTCGTTCTCGGCCCCCATCGCAAATATAGCTCATGCCTCTGGCCAGACGGGGTAACCGATCTGGGGGATGCCGAACAGGCGATGCTTGAACAGACCTGTCAACGGGCGGAACTGATCGACGGAATGGATCTGCTTGAGCTGGGATGTGGGTGGGGGTCTTTGTCGCTCTTCATGGCCCAGCGGTATCCCCAGAGTCGCATTGAAGCGGTCTCGAACTCGGCATCACAGCGTCAATTCATCATGACTCAAGCCGCAGCGCGGGGTCTGACCAATCTGACGATACACACCTGTGATATGGTGGACTTCCAAACATCCCGTTCCTTCGATCGCGTTGTTTCGATCGAAATGTTTGAGCACATGCGGAACTACGACGAGTTATTCGCTCGAATCGCCCGCTGGTTGAAGCCACACGGAAAATTGTTTACCCATGTCTTTTACCATGGGCGTTGTGCTTATCCGTTCGAAACCGACGGCCAGAACGACTGGATGGCGCGTCATTTCTTCACCGGGGGCCTCATGCCTTCCGCCGACTTATTCCTGCAATTCCAACGGGATCTCCTGTTCGAGAACCGTTGGCTGATCAACGGGGTTCATTATCAAAAAACCCTCGAAGCGTGGCTCGTTCGCCATGATGCAGCACGTGAGCAGATCATGGCGATCTTCGTATCGACGTATGGGGACACGCTGGCACAGATCATGTTTCGTCGTTGGCGAATGTTCTACCTGGCCTGTGCAGAACTGTTTGGATACCGCCACGGGGAAGAATGGGGCGTCGCCCATTACCTCTTTTCCCGCCGGGAGGGGACATGACAAAATCACTCAATGACACCTCTATCGATTCCCCGCATCCCTGCCTGTACATCAAAGCTGAACCATGAAAATTGCAGTCATCGGCACAGGGATTTCCGGGATGGTGGCAGCGTGGCGTTTGCATCGCGAGCACTCGTTGACCATTTTTGAAGCGAATCACTATATCGGGGGACATACACATACCGTTCCCATCGAGAAGTGGGGGCGTTCGTATGCGATCGATACCGGGTTTATCGTCTTCAACCAGCGAACCTACCCGAATTTTTGCCAACTGCTGCAGCAATTGGGGGTCGTGTCACAAGAGACCGAAATGAGTTTCAGCGTCAAGTGTGAACGGACGGGACTCGAGTACTGCGGCACGTCGCTCAATACGGTCTTTGCTCAACGACGGAATCTGTTCCGTCCGAAGTTTTGGCGGATGCTCAGCGAAATCTTGCGATTCAATCGCGAATCACCCCGCTGGATGGAAGAATCGGGTTCCGACATGTCACTGGGTGACTATCTCGATCAAGGAGCATACTCGACCTCGTTTCGGGAACAATATCTGATTCCGATGGGAGCTGCGATCTGGTCAACCTCGCCCGCGAAAATGCTCGATTTCCCCGCCAGATACTTCGTGCAATTTCTGGTCAATCATGGCCTGGTAACGCTGACCGACCGGCCGATCTGGAGAACGATTGTCGGCGGATCCTGGAAGTATATTGATCGCTTGACGGCGGATTTTCACGATCGGATCCTGCTGAATTGCCCGGTTCAGTCGGTTCGTCGAGGGGACAGTGGGGTCGAGGTCATTTCGTCGCAGGGAAGCGATCACTTTGATCAGGTGATTTTTGCGACCCACGGGGATCAGGCCCTGCGATTGCTCGCCGATCCGACCCCTCTCGAACGAGAGATCCTCGGTTCGTTTCACTGTTCCAGCAATGTCGCGACGCTCCACACAGACGCGACGATGCTCCCTGTGCGACGGCGAGCCTGGGCCAGTTGGAATTACCACCTGACCGAAAATCCACTGGACGTCCCCTCCGTCACCTACCAGATGAATATCTTACAACGACTTGATTCTCCCGAGCCTTTTTGTGTCACCTTGAATCGGGCCGATGCGATTCATCCCGAAAAAGTTCTGGGACAATACGTCTACGACCACCCGATTTACTCACCAGCCGCCGTTGCCGCTCAGCCGCGTCATGCCGAGATCAGCGGATTGGCACAGCGGACACATTTCTGTGGTGCGTATTGGGGATTTGGGTTTCATGAAGATGGGGTAAAAAGTGCCTTGGCGGTGACGAAAGCATTCGGGAGGCCGGAAATCAGCGACAACCCTTCCTAACAGGGACAGAGCAATCGGGAATCCAGAAAGCAGGCTCAGATGATGCAGAGTGGTCTATACGAAGGGACAGTGCGACACCGGCGCTTTGAGCCGGTTGCGCATCAGTTCCGCGCACCACTTTTTCTGATGTATCTCGACCTGGAGGAACTTTCCACCCTCTTTCGCGGACGCTGGTTCTGGTCGTGCGAGCGTTGGAATCTCGCCACCTTCCGGCGGCGGGATCATGTGGGTGACCCCCACAGTTCGCTCGATACCACCATTCGAAATCTGGTCGAAACCGAAACCGGGCGGCGGCCACCGGGTCCGATTCGGCTGCTGACGCATCTGCGTTATTTTGGTTATTGCTTTAATCCCATCAGCATTTTTTTCTGTTTTGACGCGACGGGCGAACGTTTACACAGCGTGGTCGCCGAGGTGACCAATACCCCCTGGGGCGAGCGGCATTGTTATGTGCTGCCGGTTCCGCAACAGCCCCACGCGTCAGCCGAGACCACAGACGATCGAAACAAATACTTCTTCCGTTTCCCCAAATCGTTTCACGTCTCCCCCTTCATGATGATGGATTATGAGTACCGCTGGTCGCTGACGGGCCCCCACCAAAATCTGGTGCTGCACGCGGAAAACTGGCAGCAGGACCGATCCCGCTTCGACGCCACACTGACCTTGAAACGCCAGGAAATCACCACCTGGTCCTTAGCCCGCATCCTACTTCGCTATCCACTGATCACAGCGCAGGTGATTGCCCGGATTTATTGGCAGGCACTGCGGCTGTGGTGGAAGAAAATTCCGTACATCCCCCATCCGCCGACTGGTCAAGAGACGGATTCGGTAAACAATCCCGATATTCAATCGCCGAAATTTCCGCATCCCTAGGAATCACCAGATGAGCAGCACGACCGAGGCGTCTGCGCACAAGAAGTCGGATCCGAATCACGAGCAATCGCCTCGCACGCTGCGTGAACGTCTTGCCCGGCAGGGAGTTCTGGCACGACTCAAAGACCTGGCCCACGGCGAAATCGAACTTGTCGAAGGGGAAACTCGCCAAACCTTTGGGAAGCCGACAGCGGCCTGTCCGTTTCGAGTGGTTCTGACCGTTCATCGCCCCTCATTTTTTCATCGCGTCGCCTTTGGCGGGGATCTGGGAGCCGCAGAATCCCTGATGGATGGGGATTGGTCTTGCGATCAATTAACTGAACTCGTTCGGATCCTGATCGTCAACGCCAACGAACAGGTCGCGAACCCCGGAAAGCTCTCGTGGCTCTTCGAACCCTTCTATCGGATTGGGCACTGGTTCAATCGAAACACAAAGCAGGGGAGTCGCAAGAATATCGCCGCCCATTATGACTTGGGAAACGATTTCTTCGAACTGTTTCTCGATGAAACCCGGATGTACTCGTGCGGCCTGTTCGAGCAACCCGACAGCACCCTGTTCGAGGCTTCCACCGCCAAGAACGAGCGGATTTGCCGAAAACTCAATCTGACTCCGCAGGATCATCTGCTCGAGATTGGAACAGGTTGGGGCGGCTTTGCATTGCATGCCGCCAAAAATTTTGGCTGCCGCATCACCACCACTACAATCTCGCGTGAGCAATTCGAGTTTGCCACATGCCGAATCGCCGAGGCGGGCCTGCAAGACCGCGTGACCGTTGTGATGCAGGATTACCGTGATCTGCGGGGCCAATATGATAAACTCGTTTCGATCGAAATGATTGAAGCAGTCGGCAGTGAGTATTTCGATACGTATTTCAAGGCTTGTAGTCAGCTCCTCAAACCGAACGGGATCTTTGTGCTGCAGGGGATTACGATTGCCGACCAGCTCTATCAGGGCTATGTCCGCCGCGTCGACTTCATCCAGCGCTATATCTTCCCTGGTGGATGCCTACCATCAGTCACTCATGTCTGTGATGTCTTAACTCGGTCAACGGACCTGAGACTCACCCACATGGAAGACTTTGCCGACCACTATGCGCAAACGCTGCGGCATTGGCGATCCCGTTTTCATGACCGGATTGCAGAGGTCAAACAGCAGGGGTTTGACGACCGATTCATCCGGATGTGGGACTATTATCTTTGTTATTGCGAAGGGGCCTTCCTCGAACGTAATTGTGGCCTGGTCCAGATGGTCCTCACAAAACCCGCCTGCCGATTGACCGAAATCAACCTGTAGCATGGGTTGAAGGAAGCTCGGCAATCAACGCGAAGGTTTGAAGTAAACGGGATCAGGCCTTCACCGGCATGATCGTTTCGTTCACGTCCGAAAAGCGACATTCGATTGGATGGCCCAATCCTTGCACTCCGTAAGTTGCCCGCTAGACTTCATTTGGATGTTAATGCAAACTCGATGACCGCTGCAAACCATGGCAAACTCATCCTTGCCATAAATAATTTTAAATAAATTCAGGATATTAATTATAACTCGCGAAGTCCCTCCGGTCGGCTCGACAGGTCCTGGAGCCAACACCATTCGCCCAAAGGGTCAGCGTTGGGCTCGCGTTGTGTATTGGCCGAACGGCGGGGGACTACCCCGTTCTGCCCGAATCGTATCGGAGGCACTCACTGCCGCAGGCTGGAGGGTCGAGCTTGTCGAGGATGTTCGGTTTCCCGCATCGCAGCACCGCATGCTGTTGTCGGCTCACCGTTGGCGAAGGTGGCTGAGACATCAAATTCAAGGGGTAACTCGGGCAGTCGCTTTTCGTGCGGGTTGGATCGATCAGGCCGACCTGAACATCTTCCTCGCAGAAGTGATTCCGTCACAGTTCCGCCTTGCCAAACGGAACATTTGGATTCCGAATCAGGAATGGATGCCTGTTGACTGGAAGTCCCACCTGCCCTCGCTCGACGGAATCTGGGTGAAGACCAGATATGCGGAGCACCTTTTCAAGGCCCACTCGTTGTTAGTCACCTACGTCGGTTTCAGTTCATTCGACCGGTACGATCCGTTGATCCTGAAGGAACCACACACGTTTCTTCACGTCGCAGGTCAGAGCCCCCTTAAGGGGACACCGGTATTACTCGAAGCCTGGCGACGTAACCCTGAATGGCCGCACCTGGTACTGATCCAGAATCCGATCAGGGCACAGGTCGTAGAGATCCCTAACGTCGACTACCGGCCAATACGAATCGGCGACGAGGAATTACGCAAACTGCAGAACAGATCGGAAT
>JBIKZJ010000070.1:0-18516 GCA_044354755.1 Schlesneria sp.
CAAAATTTGCGAACCCCAGCGGCAGCATGCGACGTGAACACGACTCGTTCCATCGAGAAGTTTTGACGATCGCTAGGATTGTTGCTGCTTGCGTCGCAGCATGCTGAAGAGGTACTGGAACGGACGGGTCTGAGGTTCCGCAGCGACCGACTCGGTTTCCACCGATTCCCAGACGGGATGGCGAGTTTTTCCGGGAGAGAATGATTCTTGGTGGTCTTTCGTAGAGGGAGCGGCGGCGTGATTTTCGCGGCGAAGAGTGGTCAGGATCGCTTGATTCTCTGTCTCAAGAATCCCTGCCGGGCGAGCGCATTCGTGTGCGGTGTCAATGCGTCCAGTGATCCGATCGGTCTCGAACGGGGGATTCAAATTCGCTTCAAGAGCAGGGGAGCGATCCCAACTGTCGAGCGGGTGCTCTTCGATGGGCTCGAAAACCTGATTAGTCAATTCACCGGTAACGACGGAAGTCGCGGCGGGAGGCTCGGCGATCTTTTCGTCGGTCAGTTCTTCGTCATCCCTCTCCAGGTTGTAGTCCGTCAGATCAACTCCGGTGAGACGCATCACGGTTTCGTGATGACTGCGGACCCCGTGTCGTCCCGGATCGCTCTGGGGCAGATTGACTGACGGGAAGAGCAGGGGGCTGGAAACCTCGGCCACGATATTTTTTGAGGAAGCAAGCTGAACCTCGGTAAGTACCGTGGTGTCCCGATGTGAGTGTGTGTCCCGAGGAGGCGATACAGGTGTCGGTGGCAATCCGGCGTCGATCGTCGCGTAGCGATCGACGATCAGTTCCTCGTAGAACTCGACAGAAGGCGCTGAGGCTGCGGCTGAGTCTGGGAGCGGGCGTGACCCATGGTGGGCTGCGCCGGGTGGAATTCGAAATAATTCGATCGTTTGTCGCCAATCATCGCTATCGGCTTCGATCGGGAGTGTTGCAGTGGAATCGAGATCTGTCGATGCGAAATCTGTGGAATCGCCGGTGCGGGGCACCCCCGTCGAACCGGTGCGGGGCACCCCCGTCGAGATTGTCGTCTTTGAGGCGATCGTCTGTTCCGCAGAGACTTCGGCAGGAATGTCGGTTTTGCCATTCTGCATCAGGGAAGGTTGAGATGCACCCGTGAAATCATCAAGAGACGATTCAAATGAGTAGGTCGCACCCCGTGCGGATTCGGTCGCCGGGAAGGGCTCTGCAAGATTGTGACGGACCGGTTGCGGCGAGGTATCGACTTCGTCCAACTCGAAATCGCGATCGACGGAGAATCCGGCGTCGGTAGAAGCGCTGCGGCCTGAGCTGGCCGATTCATTCCAGTGAAGTGGCAATTGCCGCAAATCGTTCAGTGCTTCGCGAATGATTTCTTCGCCAACCGGTTTTTGTTCGGCGACGAATGCGAGCAGCAGTGAGTGATCCGCCAGTTGGTTGATGCAGCGCGGAATTCCGTCACTGACTTGCACGATGAGATCCATCGCTGCCGGTGTCAAGATTTCTGCTGTGCGGCCGCCACCCCAGGTGATTCGGTAATCGAGATAGTCCAGCGAGGTCGCTCGATCAAAGGTGGGCAATGTGACTTGAGCTCGAATCCGTTGATTGAAGGCTTCCAGCGCGGGCTGAATCAAGTTCTCTTCCAACGACAATTGGCCCGCCAGGACCAGCCTTACCAGCGGGCGTCCCGCTTCGGCAAAATCGGCCAGAATTCGCAATTCTTCCAAGAGACTTTCTGGCAAATGATGGGCTTCGTCACAGACCACCACCAACGCCTCGCGCTGGGGCCGCAAGGCTCGAATCGCGGGGAAAAGTGCTAAACGTAACTCATGTTCGCTCGGGTGATGATACGCATGATTTAATTCACAAAGCAGCGTTTGCAACAGGGCTCGCCGCGTCAGAAAGCTGGCGTGACGCAGAAAAACGGCTTGGAAGCGACTGGTCAACTCCCGACAGATTCGCTCACACAACAGCGTTTTTCCGACCCCCGCCGGAGCCGTTAACACCGCAATCCCTTGCCCCTGCTCGATGCAAACCATGATTTCGTCCAGCGCCGCCTGGATGGGACCGGCAGACAAAAAGCACGTGGCATCGGGGGTGGCTGAAAAGGGCCGACGCTGCAATCCAAAACTGGCTTCGTACATTGGCAACTTCCATGTTTCCGCCCAAGTGGGGGATGTCGTCAGGAAACGGGAATCCTGATGGCATATCTATTCCTTTCGTCTCTGATCGAACAATTCACCCGGCAAGCTTGAATATAACCGCTACAAATGGTGAAGAGTTCGTAAATGGAATTGTCACCGGCCAATTCCTGGCTGGTAGTTTGGGCAAGATTTGATGGCATTTTGATTTTGCAGAGGCTGGTGCTTTTGCGAGTGGTTTCAAAACACGCTAGAGTGTTCGTAGCGCGCGACCGTCGGTTGCGGACACTTCCAGACTGTGCCGAGCACGTGATGATGTTGACCAACAGACTTCACGGTGAATCGCAGACTGGTGCTCTGAGGAAAAGGTTCTATGTCTGAAGGACGAGTTCAGTTTCGCAATTTTGAAGATGTTCGCACGCTGTTTGGCCTGCGGGACAAGAATCTCCGTCGATTACGGGATGCCTGCCATCTCGAGGTGGTTCTCCGCGGCGAAGAACTTCATTTGCATGGCGATCAAGCTCAGGTCGATTTGGGTATCGAGATTGTTTCCGAGCTTCGCTCGATCATTGAGCAGAAAGGTCTGCTGGACGAGAGCGATGTGGATCGCGCCTTGCAGCGCGGACAGACTCCGCTGGAAAAATCGGTTGACGAGGTGATCGATGTCTTCCACAAGGCGCGGAAAATTCGCCCACTCGGTCCAGGTCAGCGAGAATACATCAAGGCGATTCGAGAGCACGATATGGTGATTTGCGAGGGTCCTGCGGGGTCTGGCAAATCGTATCTGGCTGTGGCGATGGCCATCAATGCACTGAGGCTCGAACAGGTTCGCAAGATCGTTCTCGTTCGGCCCGCCGTCGAAGCGGGTGAAAAACTAGGATTTCTGCCTGGGGACATGATGGCCAAGGTCAATCCGTACTTGCGGCCGCTGCTGGATGCCCTCAGCGATATCCTGGACTTGGATCAAGTCCAGCGATATCTCGATAAGGAAGTGATCGAAATCATTCCGCTGGCGTATATGCGCGGCCGAACACTGAACAATACGTTCATGATTCTCGATGAAGCACAAAACACGACGGTGACCCAGATGAAGATGTTCCTGACGCGCATGGGACATCATTCCAAGATTGTCGTCACCGGCGACGGTACCCAGACCGACCTGCCAGACCGGATCGAGAGTGGTTTGAATGACGCCATTCGTCGTCTGAAAAACATCCCGGAAATTGCCACGGTGACACTCGCCGGCGGGGACATCGTCCGGCATCCCCTCGTTCGTAAGATTGTCGAGGCTTACGACGATCAGAATAACGGCCGCTGGGGTTGGAAAGCACCTGTCACGCCGATCCTGGTTCCCACCGCTGAGCCTCAGCAGCAGGGGGCTGATGCCACGGAAAAAGCCCCGACCGCCATGGATTCGCAAATCGTCACTTCGACCGATGCTCCGTCAGCCCTTCATCCCGATGCGATCCATCCCGATGCGATCCATGAAGAGCGTAACAGTGATCACCCGGATGTCCGTGCGCCACAAAACCCCGACTCGAACTGATTTTTCAGTCCGCGTCGGTACTCAGAAATCGAAGGTATGAACTTTTTTTCTTTTCGCCGAAACCGGCCGTTGCGGTTGTCTGTTCACAAAGTCGGATTGACCTGGTCAGGCCGATTGGGTGAACAGCTGAGTCGCACCGATGTCGCGCTGCGACTGACGATTTGTCTGGTCGCCTTGATCGGGCTCGTCTTCGCACTGCAGAGCTGGCAAGCTCCCTTTCCTCATCGTCTCGGTGACGATGTTCCGAATGGAATGCTGGCTCGAACGGATTTTACTCGTGTCAATCATGACAAGTCCGAATTGGCCCGAATCGAGAGTATCAATCGTGAGCCTCCGGTGTTTTGCGAAGTTCCGGACGGGTTCAATCGCCTGCAAAATCTTGCGGAAGACTTAGAACGTCATTTATTGGTCGTCGTGGAAGTTCAACGATTCAGTGAAGTCTCGGCAGAAACCCGTGCAGATTTCGGCTGGATTGCACCGGGGCCAGCCGCCTTCGATCCGCAGACCTTGAAGTTTGAAGAAGAGTGGAACAAACTGCGGACGGCGATCGGACCAGCAGAAAATGCGGCGATCCCGATCGATGAAATCAAGAGCGAATTCTCGCAACTGATCGCGCCGCTGCTCAGCGTGGGTGTGCTCGAACTCTCTGAACTCTCACGTCCCCGACAAAAAATTCGATTGGAAGATGAGATTGCGGTCGTTGATAAGTCCGGCAACCAGCACAAACATCAGGCGGCAGACGCGATTCTGGATGAAGCGCTGAAAGCAACCGGGAGTGTGGGTGGGCAATGGAAATCTTGCAAGCTTTTACTTCCCCTCCAGCCGATTCTCGAACGATGGCTCAAGAACCGCGTCATTCCGTCACTGGAATTTGACTTGCTCGCGACCAACCAGCGAGTCACTTCCGCGATTGCCGCAACTCGCCCCGTGAAAGACAGCTATAAACGCGGGATATTACTCGTCCCGCCGGGAAGTAAAATCACCGAAGAGTATCTGGACGTGCTGCATGCACAATATGACGAAATTGAGCAGAAGGTTCGGTTTCCTGAGCGTCTCATGCGGATGGCGACGGTACTGCTGCTCTTGATTGTGCTCAGTGGCTTGATCGGATGCTATCTTGTTCGCAATGAACGTCGTCTCGCCTCGAATGTCGGGCGTCTGTCGGTTTATCTGCTGTCGGTCACTTCCGCAATCGTCCTCAGTCGCCTGCTGTCGTTTGACCATTGGCGGGCCGAAGTGGTCCCATTACTCTGCACCGTTATGATTCTTGCTATCGCCTATAATCAGGTGTTAGCGGCGCTGACGGGCTTTTCGATGTCGCTGGTTTTGACCCTGGCGATCGGGGCAGGGGTTGGGCATTTTGTGGTCTTGATGAGTGCGATTGCCGCCGCGATTGTCCCCTTAAATCAGGTCTCGAACCGGATGAAACTGGTCAAAGTCGGTTTCACGGCAGCGATCACCTACTTGCTCGTTTCACTGGGGACAGTGATTCTCGAAACGCAGCAACTGGGCCAAATCTGGGCTGACCCTGATCATCGATTCTTTCTAAACGGGCTGCGCGGCGCTGGCTGGTGTTTTCTTTCCGGCTTTCTAGTTTCGGGTAGCCTCCCCTTCATCGAGAATTTGTTTGGTGTCGTCACGGACATCAGCCTGTTGGAACTCAGCGACGTTTCCCATCCGCTCCTTCAGGAACTGATTCAAAAAGCACCGGGGACCTACAGCCACTCGAACGGCGTCGCCACGATTGCGGAAACCGCCGCTGATGCCATCGGAGCCAATGGGTTGCTCTGTCGTGTCGGGGCCTATTACCACGACATTGGTAAGATGACAAAGCCTCACTATTTCGTCGAAAATATGACGGCAGGGCAGACGAGTCGTCATGAAAACCTGAATCCGGCAATGAGTGCCCTGGTGATTATCGGCCACGTCAAGGATGGTGTGGAATTGGGGCATCAACACAATTTGCCCGAACCACTGATTGATTTTATCGAGCAGCATCACGGAACGACACTCGTCGAATATTTCTTTCATGCCGCAACAAAACAAGCCGAATCCCAACCGGACCATCGTTTTGACGCCCAGGAATCGGCCTTCCGCTATCCTGGCCCAAAACCACAAACTCGCGAAGCGGCGGTGTTGATGGTCGCCGATGCCGTGGAAGGGGCCAGCCGGACTTTGGCCGAAGCGACGCCAAAACGCCTCGAGACACTCGTCCACGAAATCGCCATGAAACGCCTGCTCGACGGGCAGTTTGACGAAAGCACACTCACCTTAAGCGAATTGGCGATCATCGAAGATTCGCTCACAAAATCACTGATCGGGATTCACCACGGCCGAATCAAATATCCCGAACAAAAAACCGCTTGAAACCCCTGTCCATGAATTGGTCTGTACGTCAATTGGTCTGTGGTTTAATCGGCCCGAGTCATCAGCAGGAAATCTGTACTGAAATCCGTTCCGAACGGATCTGTGGAAAATCTCTCGGGAACCTGATGGGACTACGAGTCAGCACTCGTCCCTTGCAGGTCACCCAGCCGCTGACTTAGGTATTCCACAGCACCCTGTTTTTCCAGAAATGTGGCAAAGTCCTGGATCGCAGCAGGTGCCAGGACGACACTCAGAAATGGCTCGAAAAAACGGAGCAGCTGTCCGGTCAAAAAGTGCAGCGGGGCGGATGATTCCAGCATCATTTGCGCTGGAAGCACCATCTGCCGCCTCACAATTTCCCGGCAGACCGCGTCAATTACGGCAGCCTGAGCGGCCGTCGGTACAACAGGGCTGCTGACAGGGACCGCAAACGCATTTTTCAGCCAGGAAACTGCTCGCATCTGTCCTCCACCAATCCCAAAAAACAGGGAACAAAAACCGCTCACCCTGCTCTCTCTCCCCTGCTCTCTCTCCTGATCACGATTTCGCGCTTGAGGACTTGTCTGTTTCCGCCAGAGCCGTTTGCTTGATCCCTTTCAGGTCGAGCTTACCGGTTCCCAGTAGCGGAATCTCAGCCACTTCAATGAAGCTATCCTGCGATGGAATCCACAGTGTGGGAATCCCGGTGGCGGCCAGTTCATCAATGATCTGGCGGATCGGCTTAGTGCAGGGCTTATGCAATACGATCAAACGCTCACCCTTTTTAGGATCCGGGATCGAGGTGACGGCTAAAAGAATACCGGCATCGGTATTGGTGGGGTCTTCCACGATACGCAGCAGATTTTCTTCAATCCGCAAATGCGGCACCATTTCGCCACCAATCTTGGAAAAACGACTTAACCTCCCGGTGATCCGTACGAATCCCTCGTCATCCACCAATCCCATATCACCGGTTTCATACCAGCCGTCATGCATCACTGCAGCGGTCTTTTCGGGATGGTTCAAATAACCAACCATAATGTTGGAACCCTTGATGCAAATCATCCCTTCCATCCCTACAGGAAGCGGTTGCTTGGTATCGGGATTGATTGCGCGGGCCACCACACCAGGCATCGGTCTTCCGACCGTTCCCAATTTGGTTCCTGTTTGGGAAACCATCTGGCAACGGTGGTCGGCAATATTCACGCAGGCAGGCCCCGAGGTTTCTGTCGTCCCATAACCTTCCGAGGGCTGAATCCCGAATTTTTCACGAAATTGTTCGGCCAAATCCAGCGGCATTTTTTCCGCTCCCACCACCACCAGATCCAGCTTACTAAATTGTTCCTTCTCACACCGTTTCAGGTAGCCTCGTAAAAATGTCGGGGTGCCAAACAGAATGGTGGCTCCATGCTTTTGAGCCAATTCTCCAATGGTCCGGGCATCAAGTGGGTTGAAGTGATAAACCACTTTTGCCTTAACACATAACGGCAGCCAGAACGCGGCCACATAACCAAAGCAATGGAACAGGGGTAAAACCCCCAAGACACAATCGGTACTTTTAATACTAAACACCTGGTCCGCCGCTTCGACAGTCGAGCTGACATTGTGCTGCGACAGCATCACCCCTTTCGGTTCACCTGTTGACCCCGAGGTGAAGATGATGGCAATAATGTCATTCGGTTGAACCCGCGTGAGCCCCAGCATCCGCTCCAGCACCAGGGCGGGAGTCACATAAGCCGAGATTCCTGCGATAACCCGATCGAAATTCGTCACCTTTTCTTTCAAGTCTTCGACAAAGATGTATTCGATGCCGAGATCAAACATTTTCTTTTCGAGCATTTTTCGGCTGGTCAGAACATGGCGCAGTCCGGCGTCTTTCGCACAGTGCCGCATATCCGCTTCGGTCGTCGTGAAGTTCAAGTTGACGGCCGTCCGCCCAGACAACGTCACGGCCAGATTCACGATTGCAGAAGCACCGCTCGCCGGTAACAGAATTCCGATAGAGGGTTCATCCACGCCGAGCACATCCCGAATCAAGACGCGACGCATGGCAAGCACCGATGCCAGCAGTTTGCCACCGGTCATTTCCATCCCGCTGGAATCGGCCAGCCGAACCGAACGCAAGCTTTTCTTGCACGAGCGAATAAACATCCTGGCTGGAGTCAGTTCTTGTGATTTGGCCTGTTCCACGGCGAGAGCTCCCAATAGTTGAACGTGATTTTGGACTTCGTGTACTGATGCAGGTTGATGGAGTGGTGTCCCGAACAGAATCGAAACGGGATATCTCCACTTTTTTGGCCACTTCCAGAAAAATTTTCCACCGTGATAGCTGAAGATACTGCCCCATAATCCATGGAGATAGACCGGAATCACAGGAACATCGATCCCCTTCAGGATGCGCATCATCCCCGCCTGAAAGGGCTGCATCTGGCCGTTTCGAGTCAATCCCCCCTCAGGAAAAATACAGACCACCTGACCGTCACGCAGGGCATCCGAGGCGGTTCTTAGCGATAAGATCAGAGATTTCGGACCCGATTCCGCTTTGATCGGAATGACATCAAAGATTTTGGCAAGCCAGTTCAATTTGGGATTATTAACGTAATCCGCGAAAATGATGAATCGGATCGGGCGAGGAACCGTAATTAACAATAAAATCCCATCCAAAAAACTGATGTGATTCGGCGTCAGCAGCACGCCACCTGTTCGCGGCAGGTTTTCTATCCCCGCCGTGCGGACCTTGTAAAGCAATTTGATCACCATCCAGAACGCGAATCGAATCGTCGCCGTCGGCAATAGCAGGATGATATAGATGGCAACCGGGATGGTGCCAAGTCCGGCTAGCAGAAACACAACACTCGGCGAAATGTGCCAGACATCGATCATGAGAAAGTACAAACCCGAGATCAGCAGAATCCCCGAGAAGGCGAGAAAATTGGTCGCCGCAACCACCTGACCGAGATGACGTGGTTCACTTCTGTGCTGCAAGTAAGATTCAAGCGGTACATCAAAAAGCCCCGCATGCAAACCCAGAAAAAAGAGCGAACCACAAATCAGAATAAAGGCGGTTCCTGGTAGGGAATGCCCAAACAAACCTGCCAGACAGAGTATGATCGACCAAAAGACGATCCCGATGGCACCGAGCGGTACGATACCAAGTTCCACATGCCCCCCCGACCAGATACCCGCCAGCAAACTTCCCAAACCGACCCCCAGCACCAGCATCATCCCCAGAAACCCGATCTGCTCTTGCGAAAGCCCGAGGTCTTTTGCTCCGAGTTGATCGACGTTGAGTTGTGCGAGCGAGGCGAGCATCCAGAAAAACGCGATCCCCAGTGATGTTCGTAGCAGCGGGGTGTCCGCTTTCAATTTTTGCAGGGACTGCCAGGTTTCTGTGATCGGATTCCAGGGAACCGGTCGATCCGGATCGGCCGAGGCCACAACGCGAATCCCAAAGCTGATCATCCAACCCAAGAATGCCAATCCCATCACCGTCGCCATGGCCGGTAATAATGACGCGGTTGTGATCGTGGAACCAGGCTCAGGTTGTGCGTACGACGCAAGAATGTTTCCCAGCAAAAAGCCTAATGCCGCTGGGGCCACTGTGACTAAGCCCATGAATCCATTGGCTTTGGATAACTGCGGGGCATCGACCAATTCCGGAAGACAACCCGACTTCGCAGGGGAAAATAACGCGGCTAAAGCACCCGTCAGAAAAATGACCCCAATTAAAAACGTCATGTTACCCGAAAAAATGGCGAAAAATCCCAACGCCATGATCAGAATTTCTGCCGTTTTACAGACACGAATCACCCAGGCTTTGGAAAAACGGTCCGCCAGATAACCGGCGGGACTGGAAAGCAGAATGAACGGAACCGTAAACGCAGCCAACCCCAGCGAGAGTGCTGCGGCTTGACCTAAGATCGGTTTGGCAATCGGCACGACTAACCAGCGGAATGTATGGTCATTTAAAACCGTGAGAAACTGCACAAACAACAGACAGGCAAAGCTGCGAGACCACAACGGCTCGGACTCCAAAACTCGACCTTCCTGGTCAAACGGCAAGCCAACTGTCGAGTTCTCTGGTGTCGAGTTCTCTGGTGCCATCTCGCCACCGGGATCATGGGATTTGCGATTCGCTTCAGCAGACGATGTCATTTTCAGCAGCTACTTTCACGCAAAATCTCGTGCACGGATTCCATCAGGGAACCAAATTCAATTGGTTGATTTGTACACTATTGCGTGATACCCGTCATTTGAACAGAGTATCAGGTCCCCTCTGGATCGGAATGTGAACACGAAAGAACCAACTTCGACGCAATCCGTTCCCGAATTTTCCTCAAGAAAACCTCAATCAGACCCCATTTCGGCCAAAAACATCCGGGGACAAAACTTCCCCCTGAACTCAATAGACCCAAAACGCAAATACAAAAAAACGCTTTGCCGGAACAGGCAAAGCGTTTTTTCCGAACTGAGTCGCAGATTTTATCGTCCAACGGCTATCAAACGAACAGTTGGAGGTTTGAATCCGAAGGGCGAGCATCCAATCCAAACAGACAAACCGTGCAAAATTGACAGCGAGGAAATACAACCGCTACCAAACTAAACGGCAAAACTACTGCCGCAACCGCAGGTCTTTTGTGCGTTGGGATTGTTGAACTTAAACCCACGACGATTCAAGTCGTCGATGAAATCGATTTCCGTTCCGTCCAAATGCAGATCGAACCGCTTGTCGACAGCGAGCTTGACGCCGTGCTGTTCCGAAACAAAGTCTTTGGTCGAGTCATGCTGCTCATCAAAATTAAAGGCATAGTCCCATCCGGAACATCCGCCTGCACGCACGCCAACTCGCAAGACCGAGTCCTCTGGAACCTTGCTTTCAGCACGGATTCGCTTAATTTCTTCGGCAGCTTTTTCAGTCAACGTTACAGCCATAATCAATCTCTCCTTGGAAATTGGCAAACTTGGATTCGGTCAATCAGCCTCAAATTATAAGCATTCAATCTGACGAGGCAAGATTAACGCTTGTTTCAATTCGTTCCAGCTCGAGTTGGGCCTGTATGAGGCTCTCCCCAAGCGATCACCATTCTATTCTATCCGATTTGTCCATGATCCATCGATCTTCAATCCCTGCAAAACCGCTTTTCGGCCAGAAGTTCAGCGAATTTTTTCAAAATTTGTGGTACCTGCGGACGATCCGATCAAATCGAGTGGTATCAATAACACAACTGAGAGATTCTGCGACAGTCAACCCCACGGGTTTTATCAATCAATTTTCCAACGTTTGCACAAAATAGACCGTATATGTGGCGCCAGTCACGACAAAGAAAAAACTCAAACCCAATGATTAATGAGACTTGCAGCAAAAAACAGCCATGAACATTCTGTTTTCAAGTGAAGTTTGGGCAGAGACCGTTTTATGGAACGAGGATTGCTCACAGATTGGGATCTCAAGGGAGATAGGGACTGGGTCGATCTGGAAGTCTGGTAAAAATCGTACTCCGATCGGCGCACCAGAACTCGCTTGAATTTGCGGAATTTATTTTTTTAAGGGTAGGGAAAATGGCAGCGGTTTCGCATCTTGAGGTCTATCAGGCGGGTGAGCTGACCGTCATCGGTTTTGGCGGGCGCGAAATCCTGGATCAGATGAACGTCGCCGAATGTCGAGATGAGCTGGTCGAGCTGATTCGGAATCATCACTGTAAAGTTCTGGCATTCGATCTGACTCGAGTGGCGTTGATCCCAAGTGGCCTGCTGGGACTGCTCGCTTCCATTCGGAAACAGGGTGTCGAAGTCCATTTGTACAACCCCTCGGCAGATATCCGTGAAGTGCTCGAGATCACAAAACTCGACCAGTTGCTGCAGATCCACGAACTCGATATCTCGTTTTAGCCACTGTGGATTTCCTCTCGATATTCCCCTTACCGCTCATTTTCAGATCGGTAAGGGGCTCGTTTCGCGACTGGCTCGTTTCGCGACTGGGGAGTTTCGTGACTGGGGAGTTTCGTGACTGGGGAGTTTCGTGACTGGGGAGTTTCGTGACTGGGTAAAGGGAGGCCCCCCCACCCTAGACCCAGTCAACTGCAGGACATTGCCGTTAATTGGCTTACACCTGACGACTGCCCGCTGACTGCCCGATTCCGCCAAGTATCGCCAGCCGTTCATTCCGCAGAAATCGTGAGCCACCCCGCATCGGTGGTGAGCTCGACAATTCGCGGAACGGAAGTCTCTACAGGCCAAAGTTGGGTTGGTAGTGTTCGGCTAAACGAAAGCGTTTTCAAACTAGCGCTGATCGCAGTGGAAATCAGTCCTGACGCCAAGCCAAAGGTCTCGCTGGCCCCCGCAGGGTCACGGGAAGTGACCCGAACTTTCCCCGCCGTCACAACCATGTTTTCTCCCGTGAGTTCTGCTTTGAAAGGGATTTCCACTTCGAGCGGAGGGAGCAGGTCCTGACCTGCGGGCTTAAATCGGGCGCGAAGACTGAGCACAGCCGAACCATTTTCAAATCGGATTGACAACGGGTCCTTTTCGTCAAACTCAATATCGGTCACCACCGCTTCCAATCCCGCCAATCCATTCTCGGGGGGGGCGTCTCCTTCATCAGGGGTCGGTTCAAGCTGGTACGAAGCGAATATCTCCTTCAATTTCCGATCAGTGGTCTTCAGGCCCTTCAGACCGCTCTTTTCCATCAGTTGCTTGCATAAGGTTTCGTGAACCCTGACATGAACCCCGGCACCATCGCCTGCTCGCGCGTCTTGCCAACCCAACGTTGGTGATGGCGAATCGGCCGAAAATTGGGCCGAATAATGCAGTGAGGTTTCCGTCGTCCAAACCTGCTGCTCAGTCGGGAACATGTCCGCACCTTTGATCCACTTCAGCACCTTCTCGTCCCATTGCTCGTTCATGGAAGCCAATTGCTGATCAATCGCTCGGTCAAATTCCGGAAAAACTCGTTCCGCAACCCGTTCTCGCGCGATCGCCTCGGACTGGGGCCGGCGACGTTCCGCTTCACGATACGCAATGCGATTGGCAATCGCCCCCAGCGGGGTACCGGTCAGCGGCGTCATGGCACCCAGCGTCTGATTCCGGGCGCGAACAAAAACCACCGCATGCCGGGTCGAGAAGCGAACCATATCGAAAAAGATCTCTTTGGTGGCGACAAATTCCTGTTGACTGGCCACATCCACCATCGCCTGCCGGGTTACCCCCGTCGTTTCACTTTGCGTTGTTCCATTCAAGACGAGCGACGCGAAGAGGGTTTTGGGTGCGGGATGAAGATCCAGGCGAACTCGCGTCGCAGTCGTTTGATGGCCGGAAACCTGCGCCCCAAGAATAAAATCACGCACCTCCCCCGGTGTGATTTCGTTTCGAGCGACGATCCGATTCAAAAATTTTTCACTGACCGAGAATTGCAGATTGCCACCTCGTCGAAGAACGTTCTCTTGAGCGGGAACCGCCTCGGACTGCGTCGTGATCCCCGTTCTACCGGATGCCGTTCTACCGGATGCGGCTCTGTTGGATGCTGCCGCAGGATTGACTCGGATGTCGCGATCAAAAGGGGTCGCTGAACGAAGAATAAAGGGGGCTGCTGGAGAGGCTCCTTGCGAATTCCCTCCGTTTTGAGGGGGAAAATCGAGCACGGGGTAAATCGGGGCTGAACGAGGAGGAATGGGACGATTGGGGGCTCCCAGAGGCAACGCCTGCCCTTCGGGTGAGGCGGCAGCGAGGCGGCCAGGGGGAGCGATTCGACCACTGGACTGCGCCAAACCGCTGACGCTGGGTGTCAGAAAAATCAGTATCACCAACACCACAAGATGCGGTTTTTGGCAGCGGATGGTGATGAATCCATTCGATAACATGTGCAAGCTCTCCTAACGGTGTCTCGCTACAACTGCCATGTTGACAACGACCCTGTCTTCGCCATGTCTACCACGGCGAACCGAATTCCCTCAATCCGATTTCGCAACGGTTACCAATGATGCGGTTACACATGACGCGGGCATTGAGAACGCGGAACGGATTCCGGATTTGTCTGAACTCTTATTTTCCTTGCGGATAATTCCCTTGCAGATTGCGTCCGAACTGACGATGGAACTCAGACCGGATTTCGCGGCCCAAGCTCCGACCATTGTAACTTGCGTACGGAATTGGACACGAAAAATGTTCGCCAAAAAATCACAATTTAAGCCAAACATCGCCATCAAGACCGTTTAGTCGGCAAAACCCGCTGATAAAAACTGGCAACAAACCCGCGACAGGTAATAATTCGACGAGCAACAGGCGTATTTCCCTTTATTTCCCCGCCACCATCGAGTTCTTGAGTGGACTCACGCAATCGATGTGGCTGGGAATGTGACGCAACAAATCGCTTTTTTTCTGCGGATCAATGCGGTTTCTTGTCAGGTGGGCTGGTGAACTTGAGTCGAAATTGTTAGAAAACGGAAGTTGCGGGTGCAGGATGCACTCCTGAAAAGCTGCCAAGGAAGGTCAGTATCAATGGCTTCAATCAACTTAACCATCGCCCGTGGCGATGACGAATCTTTGCCGATCACCTACGGCCGATTGATGGACTTTCCGGATGATCCGGTTGCTTGCATGCGTGCCTTGAACGCCCGGCACGGAAATGTCTGTGCCATGGAAGAACAGGGCCAGCGAATCTACTTTGTATTTGGTCCCGAGTTGAACCATCAAGTCCTCAGCGACGGGAATCATTTCCATTCGCAATTTTTTGCGATCCGAGGTTCACGAAATTCTCCCCAGCGACGACTCAGCTCGGGTTTACTGAGCATGAATGGCGAGACCCATAAACGCAACCGGCGACTGGTGATGGACGCTTTCATGAAGAAGGCGATTCTGAATTATGTGCCGTTGATTCGCCACGAGGTCCGGTCGCTGCTGTCAACCTGGTCCCCAGGGACCGAACGGGATATCTCCCGCGATATGACTGACTTCATGTTACGCCTGACCAGTACCATTCTCTTCGGGATTGACCAGCCAGAAGTCGCCTATCGCATCGGGCACATGATCGATCAATGGGTGCATCTCAATCATGAAATCGGCATGGGAGCCTTCATCGCAGACTCTCAAATCGCCAATCGTTATACCGAATTATTGAGCGATGCGGGGAAGGTGGAAGCCGAACTCCTCCACATGATTCGGCTGCGGAAAGAGCAGTCCGATGGGACCGATGCCCTCTCCCGCCTGATTCACGCTCATGATGGTGAGGGAAGTATTTCGGATGAAGAACTGGTCGGCCAAGTCGCCTTGATGTTTGCGGCAGCACACCTCACCACCGCACACTCGCTGACATGGACCCTCTTTCTCCTTGCCCAGCACCCGACTACCATGAGCCAGTTGCATCAAGAACTGGTTACCGAAATGGATAGCGAATTTCCCTCGCTCGAACAGATTGAACGACTTTCTGTTGTCGAACGAACCATTAAAGAGAGCATGAGAATCCTCCCCGCCTCGTCCTATTCGCAGCGGGTCACAGCGGCTCATGTCGACCTGGGACCATTCAAGTTGGCCCCCGGTGCCGGAATTGTCTTCAGTCAATTCATCACCCATCACATGGCAAGCATCTTTCCGGACCCGGACGCCTTCCAGCCAGATCGCTGGTTACGCATCAGCCCTTCGCCGTATCAGTATCTCCCGTTTGGTGCCGGCCCAAGAATGTGCCTGGGAGCATCGCTGGCGATGCTGATCATGAAAACAACGCTCCCCGCACTGTTGCAGCAGTTCAAAGTCACGGTCGTCCCCAATTCAGAAGTGAGCAGTAAAGTCATTTCCACCATGCTGGGACCCACGACCAGCGTCATGATGCGAATTGATCGCCAGGATGGACGATTTCAATCCCAGCCGGTTCGGGGAAATATCCATGATCTGGTCGATCTCCGCGAAGTCCTCCCCGCCCGCCGCGCTGCTTAATCAGAACCGTTTTGGTTTCGGTTAAGCCCGAACTCCACCAGGGCACCATTCCTCAATCCGCGTCCGATAACAAGCGTTGTCGGGCCTCGAGGTAACGGGAAATCGAAAGCGTGGTCGACTCGTCCAACTGGGATAACTCCCGACATCGCTGCAGCTCGGTGGCAAAATCCCAGCAGCACCATTCCGTCAGGTCTGCTGCAATCAGCCCCGCAAATTCTGGCCGAGTTTCCAATAACTCACGATAGATTGCGATCACACGGGGTCGAAAAACGTCCGGATTCGCGGTCCCCTGAATCCCCAGGGCCATCACCGCCGCACCACGCTCGGTTCGCTTCCGATTCGGGTCTGACAGGTAGTTTTGATCAATCCAATCCATCCCCGTGGCTCGCTCCATTTCCAGCTTGGCAACCAGCATCGCCGCCAACCCCAGCGTTTCCTGCCGCCGAGAGGATTGAGCCAATTGGTCGTCAATCCACGATTGAGCTTCGTTCCCTCCCGCAATCCCAAGCAACAGCACCAACAGCGAATGACGATCCCGATTGTCATCAGCCATCAATTGCTCAAGCAGGATTTTGGCAGCGAGTCGCGGCTGCAGCGAACGCATCGCGAGATACGGTGAACGAGCGAGTTCCTCATCAGCGGTCTGACGAATCCAGGGATCTTCATGGCTTCGATGCCGCCAATGAAACTCGACATGGGATTTCCAGTCTGCTTCCGTGAATTCCAGGGTTCGTTTCGTGGCGATCACACGTTTCAACCACTTTTCCTGACCTTCCCCCAGATCCCCCAGCGGCCGCCATTGTTTCGACAACGGGCTACGCCCCAAGAGGATCAACCGCGTTTCGTCCGGAGGAAATTGGGGGACCTCTGAAATTCGTAGCGTCAGCAGTTGACCGGGGGTTGCATCCCCTTTCAGGACTTGATCGATGCGAAAGGACAGCGGATCGGGGGTCAAATGAGCCAACACGACCTGATCACAATCAATCAATTTCTGCACAGCCGTTAATCGAGGCCCCTCCGGCCCCAGGCAAGCAGGACACGCTTCGACACGACCCCAGGAAGTGCTGGTAAATAAGCCCACGATCAACAGAAAACGAGCTCGCCTGAGCAAACAAATCATGGCTGGGGCTTTGCACTCGAGTCGGGCTTCGCACTCAATTGATAGAGAGTTTTCCCCTCTTTGATCGTCTCGACCACCACGATCTCGTTGATCGAGGTCGGGGGGACCTTGAGTGGATTCTTGTCCAGGATCACCAAGTCTGCCAGTTTTCCTGCTTCGAGGGTCCCCTTCGTGTGCTCTTCCTTAAATTCGTAGGCCGCATTGATCGTCACGCTCTTCAACGCCTCATACGGAGTGACCCGTTCATCAGGTGCGAGCACGATTCCCGATCGCGTCAGTCGATTCACCACATTCCACATGCCGTAAATCAGGCTGGGGCTGACACCTGCGGGCATATCGTGATGGATCGTCCAGACAACCTGATTCTTGACCATGGAATTCGCAGGACCGACCCAGGGCAGACGCTCGGGACCGACCAGCTCGGCGATATAGTCACCCATCGGATAAATCCCTCCGGCCGTGAAACTGGCGATACCACCAACCGCTTTAATCCGCTGAATCTGGTCCGGTCGTAAAAATTGAGCATGCTGAAAAATGGGTCGATGATCGGTCATCCCCTGTTTTTTCACCGCATCCTCAATCGCAATCAGTAGCTGCTCGTTCGCTTCGTCACCAATCGCGTGACCCGCGATTTGCCGGTTACTCTTCCAGTACTTCGCGACCGTATCCACGAGCTGCTTTTGAGGATCAACCCGCATCCCGCGATAGTCGAGGGTGGTCACACCCGGTGGATTTTTGGTGAAGGGACTCGACATGAACGAGGTATCAATACTGCCGTCCAGCCAGAATTTGATTCCCCCCAGACGAACTCGATGCAGATACCGCTGCTGCAGGTCCGGTCGTGTCGCCAACAGGCGACTGGCATCGTCCGATTCGGGCGTGGCATACTTTCTGGCAACTTGATACCCGGCATCAATCACCGCGTTACTGACCGCCGCTTTGGCAAAAACGACGAGATCAATCGGAAGCAACTGCTCATCGATGATCGTCCGGGCAATCTCGATATCGTCGCCGCTCAGTCCAAGTCCCATTTCACAGGCGGTTGTTTGGCCATTTTCGACCCAGAGGGCCACCGCTTTCGCCACCCCCTTCCGAATCTGTGACGGAGTCAGACTGGGTCGCGTTGCGAGAATTCCCATCAGGGCAGATTCCGCCACATGCCCGTCAAGCTCACGAGATCCCGACTTCCGAAAATAGACCCCTCCTTCCGGATCCGGGGTCTCGGCGGTGATGTTCAATTCGGTAATCAATCCCGAATTGATGACACCATGATGACCGGAACCGTCGGAGATCAGGATCGAGCGACTCGGGCTGACCGAGTCGAGTTCTTCGCGTATGGGATGGCGTTTCTCGGCCAGTTGTTCCGCCCGATACCCCATCCCCACTAGCCGATCACCCTCGTTCAGCGTCTGTGCATGAGTTTTCAATCGGGTCAACAATTCGGCAATGTTTTTCACCCCCA
>JBIKZJ010000002.1:0-52878 GCA_044354755.1 Schlesneria sp.
GCCTTACTTGAGGCCGTAGCACCTGTTCCAGCAGCATACCAAGGATTGTTGGTCGCTGTCGAATCAGCAGTTCCCGCAACGTAAACACCATTGATACGAATCGCGACAATCCCAGCCGTTGCAGCGACCTTACCAGCGATTGTTCCCTGGGTTGATTGAGCTAAACTGAAGGTGGTTTGGTAAATGTACGTACCAGCAGCGGCATTGCCACCAATCCCGGTCGACAACGGGGTGACCCACAGGGAATTGCCAACATCTTGAACGTAGCCCATACTGGTGGCCGACGCTGAGCTTCCATTGTAGCTGCGATTCCCAGGTGCACCCGCTTGCGGCACGCCGGCTTTCGACGGCATGGTGTAATTTGTGTCGACGGGAGGAGCCGATGGAGTTGGAACTGATCGCAAGGTCTGAGTCGATGCATCCCAGGTGGAAGTGGCACCCGTATTGGACACAGCAAGATTCAACAAAGCAGCGTTTGCGTTCAGTGCACCACCGACAACAGCCGCAACCAAAGCTGCGGAACGAACCAAAGACTTAACTGAAAATTTCATTAGATTACTACCTTTAAACCTGAGAAAAACTTGAAACTCTTACCAAACACTTATATTCAACAATACGCTTTTCACTTCGTAAAACACGAAATGAACAGTATCGACAAATCTAAGCCCTGGGGGGTTTCAACAATTCATCTGGAGGAATCGTCGGTAGAGAACCCAGCCTCATCACTCGTAACCATGCCGTAACACACGATGGAGACAACACGAACGCACCATGGCCACAAAACATCAAATGCGAGCCATTGCCAAGATCAGTAGACGAAGAAGAGGAAAACGAGCTGTTAAGCGGCAACTGATGATCACCCACCCCAACAGCCAACAACCGAATCAAATCACCGAAATCGGAATGCGCAGCGAAGAAAGACAAGTCCACCAGCAGACGACCCCGCACCAAATCATTCGGTCGAGACTCAACAGCGTGACCCACCTTGGAGTGCCACACTTTCAGCTCAGGTGATGAAATTTGCTCATTCATCAAATCTACCGAGTTAACCGATAAATCCGACGTGATCACCGCAGCATCAGAATACAACGGAACCATCAGACACAACGCCACACAAACCGGGATTAAACCCGGAATGATTCGACGATGATGACTGATGAGGCTCAACATTACGTATCCTAAGATGCTCTTCTTGACTCGGCTGTTACCCAAGCACCGTTAACTTACGAGCAGGTGTCCTGATCGAATTCTTTCAGATGATAGCACGGCGTCCAAGGTGAATCAAGCTTTTTCTGGCGCAGAAACTCGAAATTTGATGGATCGTCTGTTCCAACAGATCATGGAGAGCTCTTTACAGAGAACTCCACAGGCTCGAATTATCGTCAAGAATCGCAGCATAAATTTGGCCAGACTGCCTGAATCTCTGAATTTTCACGTTATTTGAGTGGACCTGATTTGATTGGATTGGGAGTACCGATCATGAAGGCCTGAGCGAAGTTTTTCCGCTAATTGAAGTTTTTCCGTCGAATTTTAAGGTTATGGCATTGGATTTGATGAATTTGCGGATTAACAGCCAGCGCAAGGGATGTCCTCCAGACAAAGACAGCCCCCGTTCATCTCGTCCTCCGTTACCTTCGCGACCTCCTGTTGAATCTCTTCATTCTCTCGTCGAGGAATTTTTCGGCAGCCCATCAATCCGGCAGAGGCCCCATAAACTGATTCGCGTCAAAATCGTTTCATGGCTGTGTCATTGGGATTGAAACTGCCCACACAGAAACCCTCTCCCTGTGAACATTGTTCTGGGTGCGGACATTTCAGGATTGCAAGCGACGAAAAGCGAAGTCGCAGGGACGCGAGCAATACCCAGAAAAAGAGGTTTTGCCTTTTGCTCGTCCTGGCGGCCCTGCGTCCTGGCAGCTTTGCGTTCAATTTTCCAAGCATTTTATGCCACCTGATCATGGATCCACGGGTGGCGTTCTGATCGTGAAAAAGGGAAGGAGGTTTTGATTTGACATGAAAGAATCGATAACGACGGACCTGCACGCTGCCCCCCTGCCCTGACAATTTTTTGTTCAACGACAAACCCATTGCGCGGCTGCATAAATTCCGTTTTCACTTTTCAGAATCTGGAATTTTCTACTCTTTCCGATTCGTGCGATTCGTTTTATTCGTGGTTCACATTCTTCGCATTTCTGCAAAGGATGTGATTCACGAATCGAATGCGGTGTTCAAGGGATTTGCCTGAACGCTGCGGTGAGAAGGGGATTACGAAGCCGGTCGAGACCGAGCTGTCCGGTTTTCATGGCCGTCAAAGGAGACGGATGAGGGACCCAAATCGTCCTGTTTGCTGCGAAGTCAAGGATTTGTTCCTCGCGCACCGGGTTTGTGGTTGAACCGATTTTTTGACCAGCGGAGGGGCCATGAATTTGCCCGTGTCCGTGAATGATTGCCACCCAGAAGTTGGCAATCATTCACGGACACGGGGGCTCTGGAGTGAATCCTGCCTTCACTTCGCTCACTCCATCGCTTCCACTCCATTGAGGAGTCGGTGGGGGGGATGCGTCACCCATGTCGCCGAGCAACTTTATCCCTCGACTCTGGTTCAAACAGCCACCGGAGCCGTAGTAGTTGACGACAATCCGATAACACCATCACCGCAATTTCCGCCGGGTTCCTTCAGCCAGCGATCAATCGATTGAAAAACGGCGACGGGCTCAGGTCGAAATCAAAAAACCACTGGAATGATCCGCAGTGCGAGGTCCCTTTTTCTTTTTATCGTATGCCACCATGGAAAACAGATTGATGGCTAAAGATTACAACGATACACTTCGCTTGGCGGTAGACCTGAGCATGCGATGCCCGGGCGGGGTACTGCAACAGGAGAGTAACGATGGCTGCGAAAGTTGTGCGAATCCGCATTTTTCCGCTGAAATCTTGCGATGGGTTCGCTCAAGAGAAAGCCCAGGTTCTCCCCAGCAGCGCACTGCAGTACGACCGCCAGTTCGCACTGATCGATTCGTCAGGAAGCTTAATCAACGCAAAAGTACACCCCCGAATTCATCAGCTGAATCTTCAGATAGACCCAATCCATCGCCGATTCCAGGTTGCAGAGCGCGATGGACGCAGGAAAATTCAGGGATCGCTGGATGACGATGGTCGGATCTTATCGGATTGGCTAAGCGACTTTTTCTCGCTTGATGTTTCCATAATCGAAAACGGTGCCACCGGTTTTCCTGACGACCTGGATGCTGCGGGACCCACAATCACCAGTACGGCCACCCTGCAGACCGTGGCGGACTGGTTTGAAGGATTGAGTCTGGACGAAGTTCGTCGACGTTTTCGTGCCAACATTGAGGTGGGGGGAGTTGAGCCTTTTTGGGAAGATCGCCTGGTCCATGCGGGACCGAACCTGCAACGTTTTCGGATCGGTAAGATCACTTTTATGGGTGTGAACCCCTGCCCGCGATGCGTTGTTCCCACCCGCGATTCGCACACAGGAGAAGTCCATCCCCCCCTCTTTTCCCAACAGTTTTCCCAGAATCGAGAAGCAACGCTTCCTGACTGGGCGGACCGTTCGCTGTTTACACACTATTACAGACTGTCGACTAATACACGCTTACTGGAACCGAAAACTGTTGATCCGGAAGCGGCCGAAATTCGGATTGGGGATCTGGTTGAAGTTCTGGATTCCAATTCTATTTGAATCGGGCTGCCCCCCAGACCGCCAATTTCTCGCGAAATATCTTCGAGTTATGGCGGATGTCGACAGGAAAGCGGGGGTGAAAAACCATGGTTTTTATGGCCCGCGTCAACTCAAACGCAGACCCGATTTCCTGCAATTCGGTGATCAGGTTGGCATCCGTGATTCGGTGCTCGGTAGGGAGTGATCGACGTGATTCCCGTTCGACACACAAGAGGGGTTGTACCTGACCACCGCGAGAGACTCCCACCAGAGCCGTGCGGAAGACCGCGGGATGCGTATTAAATATCCCTTCGACTTGTTCTGTGAAATAGGTCTGTTCGCGCGTGACCACCCGGTGTGATTTTCGACCACAAAACCAGAGGCGTCCCTGTTGATCGAAATAGCCGAGGTCTCCCATCCGGTGTAACATCTGGCCTGTTGTCGGATCGAGGATTTTCGCCAGCGCGGTCAAGTCAGGCCGACGGAAGTATTCCTGTGTCACCATCGGTCCACGGACGACGATTTCACCGACTTCTTCCCGGGGTTTACGAAGTTGCACATCCCATTGAGCAATGGGTGCATCGGTGATCTCGATGATTTCAACCTCCACACCCACGACAGGTCGTCCCACACAGGTTCCAGCCCCCCGGGCAGTCAGGTGACGCGTTTCCTGCAGGATTTCATGGCTGCCAATGACCGCCACCGGCAAGGATTCCGTGGCACCATAGGGGGTAAAGATCTGCACATCCTGCGGAATCCGCTGGGAAAATCGCTCCAGAATCATCGGAGAAACCGGAGCCCCGGCCGAGAGGACACGTCGGACGGAAGTCCATGGCGGCAAGAGATCATTCGCCAACTTCGAAGCGGAAGTGACGGCTTGCGACTCGATCGCTTGGACCTCGCGACCAACGCGGTTCAGCAGCGCGGGGGATCCAAACAGATTGTTAATCCCAAATCGAAGAATGGGTTCGGCAATTTCTTGCGGGTTGACTCGAGCCGGTTTCGTAAAATCCATGCGAGGAATGATGGCGGTCATCCCCAGTGCGGGGGCGAACAATGCAAACAGCGGAAAAGTACAAAGGTCAATCTCACCCGGCTCAATATGGAATGTCTGCCGCAGGGCTTCGACCTGAGCAGCAAAATTTCCATGAGAATAGACAGCTCCTTTGGGGACACCGGTACTTCCGCTGGTGAACAGAATGGCGGCGGTTTCATCGCGGGTCGTCGCGGGGGCGGACCAGCGAAGCTCGCGATTGGTGATCTCGGACTGACGTATCTGGCCCGCCTGCTGGATCGCCGCCAGGTTCAGGCCGCCCCATCCCAGACGTCGTCCGACCGTAACCACTTGCGACAGGGATGGTTTTCCCCAGCCAAACAGCACGCGTGCAATCTGTGCTTTGGTCACTCCGATAAAAGCCGCAGGGTCCGCCTCGGCCAGGCATCGCCCGAGGTTTTTGATTCCCATGCCGGGGTCGACAAACACGGGAACCGCTCCTAATTTAAAGAGGGCAAACGTGAGTGAAAAGAATTCGAGTGACGGCGGGACCATTAAAACGGTACGGACACCGCGGCCGATTCCATTCGCATCCAGTCCTGCGGCGAGCAGATCACTTTGTTCGTCGAGTTGCTGATACGTGTAACTGGCGTAGTTTCTTGGCCCGTTGCTGCGACGGCCCAATGGCACCATGACCGCCAATTGAGCGGGATGAGATGTCGCCATCTGTGTCAGGTGCAAGGCGATATTGACCGTAGTGACCATGCCCTCTCATTCCCAATGAACTGAACCAAGCAGGGCAATTTGAACTCGGTACCAGACCGTTGTGACCTGCTGGTACGACTCGTTACCAGCAGGTCACGGTTGGACGACAGTTTATTCAGCAACAGGGGTTTCGGCGGGGGGAGTTGGAGGGATGTCTCTCGGGGGGGCAGCGGGCTCTTCGACAACCAGATCCGCTGGAATCCGTGCCATGCTAACCAGCTTATCATTTTCTTCGAGTCGAATGACGCGAACTCCTTGAGTATTTCGACCGATTTCGTTGACATCCCCGGCGCGAATTCGTTGAATTTTGCCCGAGGCGGTCACCATCAAGACTTCGTCCTGATTCGTGACCGCAAGAATCTTCACGGCAGGGCCGTTTCGTTTCGTTGCCTTGATGTCCTTGACCCCTTTTCCGCCACGCTTCTGACGACGGTACTGATTCGAGGAACCGACCACTTCATCACCAGAGGCCGCGTCATCTGATTCAGCGTCGACTTCGTCAACCGAGATGGAGTCGTCAACCGAGATGGAATCGTCTTCGACCAGTTCCTCATCAGCCGTCACGGCCGCGTCTTCGCTGACGCTAGCTTCGGTGACAGGGCCTTCGTTGACCGGGCCACCCAAACCGATTGCAGTCCGTTTGCCGTAACCATTTTCGCAGACGGTCAGCAGACTCATGGCGGGATCCGCCAAGATCATCCCGATCACGAAGTCGTCTTTCATCAGCCGAACACCCCGCACGCCGGTCGTGTCCCGCCCCATGCTGCGGGCATCGGATTGTGCAAAGCGAATCGCCATCCCGCCGCGGGTTGCGAGCAACACATCATCGTTTGGCGAAACGATCATCGCCTCAATCAGGGCATCATTATCCCGCAAATTGATGGCGATGATTCCCCCCTTGAGCGGACGTTTATAGGCCGAGAGCGGGGTCTTTTTGACGATCCCATTTTTGGTTGCCATCACCAGGAATCGAACATCATCAAATTCCCGTACCGCGACACAACTGCTGATTCGATCCCCCTCGGGCAAGGCGAGCAGATTGACGAGGGCACGTCCTTTACTGGTCCGGTTCTGCAGCGGCAGGTTATAGACTTTTTCCCAGAGAACCTTTCCTTTGTCGGTGAAGAAGAGCAGCCAGGCATGGGTGCTGGCGACGAACAGATGCTCGATCGCGTCTTCGTCATCCGCCTTGGCACCGATGATCCCCTTGCCACCCCGGTTTTGTGCCTGATAGGTATTCAGCGGCATCCGCTTGATGTAACCGCGCTGCGAAAGCGTCACGACCATCGGTTCTTCGGCAATCAAGTCTTCCTGATTGATGCCACTCAGTTCCAGATCATTGATTTCCGTACGTCGTTTCGTAGCATACTTGGCCTTGATGGCGAGCATGTCTTCCCGAACCACGGCTCGAATATTGGCTTCATCAGATAACAGGAAGAAGTGACCACTGATGTCTGCGAGCAGTTTGGCGTGCTCTTCGTGCAGTTTTTCGCGTTCCAGATTCGCCAGCGAACCGAGCTGCATTGAGACAATCGCTTCGGCCTGGTTCGCAGAAAGCGAATAATTCGGTTTGTCACCAACTTCGCTCTGATACATCAGGAATCCATCATCTCCCAAAGCGCGCTGCACCAGCGGCGCGGGAACCTGGATCAGTTGCAATCGTTCTTTCGCTTCCGCACGACTGGCGGAGCTACGGATTGTGGCGATCACTTCGTCGAGATTGATTTGCGCAATCAACATCCCTTCGACCGTATGCTTCCGCTTTCTCGCTTCGCCGAGCAGGAACTCGGTACGACGCCGAATAACGGTGACCCGGTGCCGGATGAATTCGGCCAGCATCTCTTTGAGGGACAGCAATCGGGGTCGATTGCCGACCAGAGCCAGCAGAATAATGCTGACGGTCGATTGCAGGGACGAGAATTGAAAGAGTTGGTTGAGGACCACTTCTTTGTCTTCACCCCGTTTCACGGCGATGTGCAGGCAGGTTTGCCAGGCGGGAAGGGTCCGATCGGTGAGGTCTGTGACGCGGGCAATCCCCTTGATTCGCTCGTCTTTGATCAGTTGTTCGATCTTTTCGCGAATTCGGTCCCGCGTTTCGAGATAGGGGATCTCGGTGACTTCGATGATGTCGGTATTTTTTTCGGTGAGAAACCGCGTTCGTGCTCGCAGAATAATTGTCGAGCGGCCGGTCAAATAGGCCTGACGAATTCCAAGGCGACCGCAGATGACTCCCCCTGTGGGAAAATCAGGCCCCGGCATACACTCGATCAAATCGTCGAGCGTCGATTCGGGATCGTCAATCAGCCGAATGATGGCGTCGCTCACTTCACCCAGATTATGGGGAGGAATGCTGGTTGCCATTCCCACGGCAATCCCGTTGGAACCATTCACGATCAGGTTCGGAAAGCGGGAGGGAAGAACAACCGGTTCACGATTCCGCTGGTCGTAGGTCAGCACATAGTCGACCGTATCTCGCTTGAGGTCATCAAGCATTTCTGCGGCGACGGCCGAAAGACGGGCCTCGGTATATCGCATCGCGGCGGGAGGCATCCCGGCGAGCGAACCAAAATTCCCTTGTTTATCAATCAGGACTTCGCGCACGTTCCAGTTTTGGGCCATGCGTACCAGGGTTGGATAGATGGACCCATCACCGTGGGGATGGTAATTCCCGCTGGTATCGCCACAAATTTTTGCGCATTTGACACGGCCAGAACTGGGGCCGAGATTCAAATCGTTCATCGCGACGAGGATCCGTCGCTGCGAGGGCTTAAGGCCGTCACGAACATCCGGCAACGCACGACTGATGATCACGGACATCGCATACGTGACGTAGCTCGTCCGCATTTCGTCCTGGATCGCGATATCTTTGACACGCTCGACATTGCCACCGGCGCCAGCAGGACCGTTGGGCAACGCGGGATCGATTGGGGTTCCATCACCAGTTGACAATCGTCGGTTCCTTCGGGGGACGAGTCTCTCGATACACCCCAGTCAGAATGGGGAGCAGAGCGAAAGAACAATCGTTCCAGGGGGGAAACTGAACTGCAAAAAAACAGTCTCAGCGGGGATTCCGTACAGACCATGATTCTACACGATTTCCTGCGGATTCTCAACGCTACAGCAACGTTCTGTCAATACGGAGCGGATCATTCCTTTGCGGCGGAAATACCGCGTCGAAGAGCTTCACGAAGTTCGTCCAGTGATGCCGGTTGACGTGTGAAGCGTTCGAACTGCGCTGCCGCTTGACGGATGAACATTTCAACCCCTGTCACGGTCGTACAGCCATGCGCTTTGGCCTCTTTGATCAGCAAGGTATTTTCAGGGGCGTAAATGGTATCAAAGACAACCATCCCGTCTCGCAACCAATTCGCCAGAAACGGAGTTTCATCCATCTTGGGGAACATACCGACCGGGGTGCAGTTGATCAAAATATCGGCAAATTCGGCACCACGATTTTCCCAAGTCACACTGCGACAATTTAATTCCGCAGCCAGTGTTTTTGAGCGAGCTGCGGTACGGCTGCAAACGACCAAGACCCCTCCTGCCTGGACGATTCCCATACCAATCGCCCTTGCGGCTCCTCCTGCCCCTAACAGTAAAACTCTTTTTCCTTCGAGCGTCTCACCGGGGCGAAGTCCGAGTTTCACGCTGTCGAGTGCCGCCTGAAAGTCCGTATTCGAGGAATGCCATTCGTTGTCGGATTCCCGATAAAGCGTATTGGCCGCACCGATCTGCTGAGCGATCTCGTCACTCTGAGAATACAGGGCTAGAACCGCCTCTTTGTGAGGGATTGTGACACTAAGGCCTCGGAAACCAAGCGAATCGAGATCATTCAAGCCGCGAGTCAACTGATCGGATGCCACCCGGATTGGGACGTAGACGCCATTGAAACCGATCTTTCGCATCATCCGATTGTGCAGCAACGGGCTGAGGCTATGTCCAATCGGATCGCCGATCACACCGAACAGTTCGGTTTCGGCGTTGAGCTCTTCAAAGTTGTACAGCCCCTTCATATCCGGAAAGGATAATTGGCCGGGTGCCACTTCGCGGTCAGGACTGAATGCGGCATACGATAACGGCGATCCCAGCTTACCACAGACGACACGACTCCAGACACCGAACTCACCCATACAAAAAGCGACCGTGGGGATTTTGGCGTTTTTCACGAGATTCAACACGCGGACACAATCGCTGGGTGATTTCGCGAGTGTCACCAGTTTGATGATATCCGGATTCATCTCGGCCATTTCCGCCCAGATCTCTGCGACGTGTTCGGGGGTTCCGGCGAAATCATGATGACTGACAATCCGTTTGGTTTTGCCGTAACGAGGAACCGATTTGGCAATATCATCCTCGAGATCGACGTACTCGACCCCCGAGATGATGGCTGTCCGCAACAGTCGCAGTCGTTCTTCCTCGGTCCCGCGCCACTTCCCCCCATCCTGAACACGGCGACAGGTCAAGATGACAGGGGTTGGACGATCCTTCAGCAGTCGAGGAATATCGGGAGTCGTCGACAGCCAATCGACTCGCAATTCCACAAGCTTCGCTCCCTGTTCAGCCAGGGCTTTATGTTCGGCAATCACCATTCGATGTCGGGTACGGGCGATAGAGACACAGATCATGGCGGAGAGACATCCCGTTATTCAGTGTAAAGTGATCGTTCGTCAAAGGAGGTTCACAAACCTGTGCGTTAGCCCAATCGACCGAATTGTCGATCCAATTCCATCCGACTGAGCGACAATGCAGTCGGCCGCCCATGGGGACAGTGGTGCGCATCATCAACCAGGTGTCGCTGCAGCAGCAAACTTTCAATTTCTTCCTGTGACAGTCGCTGTCCTGCTTTGACGGCCGCCTTGCAAGACATCATATGTAACAATTCATCGAGAATATCGCGACGGGTCGAGGTTTGCACCCCGGCGGATCCCCCTGCTTCGAGTTTCTCGACCAGGGCCCGAATCAGTTCCTGCGGATCCAGTTTCCGCAACATCGCCGGATAGCTGGTGACAATGATCGTCCCGTTGCCGAAATCTTCGACCCCTAATCCCGCCCGCTGCAGCGATTCGCTTTGCTCGAGCAGCATCGCAGCCTCTTTCGAGCTGACCTCGATCGGAAGCGGAACCAACAATCGTTGCGATTCGACAGCCCCTGCCAGAACACGCGTTCGCAGATGTTCATACACAATCCGTTCATGCAGGGCGTGCTGATCAATCACAGTTACCCCCTCGGCCGTTTCCACGATCAGGTAACAGTCGTGGACCTGCATCGCCCGGTATGCCCCGCCAAAACGAAGGCCATTCGCCGCAGAAGTTTCCGCATGAGGGACCGCGTTCGTGACTGCTGCGCCCTCGATCGGGGCCTGTTGCCACTCGCTCGACCCCGTCTCATCGCATGCCGCTGTTTGTGATCCGGTCTCGTCACCCTCGATGAATTCGGGCAGGCCCTCTTCGGGGACCGCGCGATCCGGCCACGCGGCAGCAACCGCAGGTAATCGATCCCGTTCCCCGAGGGAGATCAGGGGATCTGTTGGTGCAGCTACGATTTCCCCTGATTCCAGCCCCGCTCGCGGGGGACTGAACATCTGCTGGCTGGCCCAATTTGAAAACGATTCCGCCAGTTCACGCTGCTGTTGCGGGGGAGGGCGGAGGGGGGGAGGAGCAAACCCGGATAACGTTCCCGAACCGGTAAGCGGTGTGCTGGCAGGGATGCGAAGTTGGCTTTGAAAATCCATACTGAGGAATTTCGATCGGATCATCGACAAGAGTTGTCGGAAGAGTTGCTGGCTGTCCTGAAAACGAACTTCTACTTTGGTGGGATGCACATTCACATCGACTCGGTCGGGAGGAAGCTCGATGAATAAGAACGCAATCGGCTGACGGCCGATCATTAAGAGACCGCGATACGCCTCCGTTAACGCATGCTGCAGCGATCGATCTGTGATCCAGCGACCATTCAGAAAGAGGTATTGCTGTTTACGGGTCGCTTTCGAAGTATCGGGATGACCGACATAACCCCAAATCCGAACTCCCCCCTGATCGGATTCGACGGCGATCAGTTCATCAGCGATTTCTGCCCCGAAGAACAGCTTCAATCGATCCAGCGGGCGATCCGACGCGGGGAGTTCCACCACTAACTTGTCATTGTGTCGCAGCACCATGTGTAAACGGGGATTCGCCAGGGCCACCCGAGTAAACTGTTCACTGATATGCCCGAATTCCGTCGACATGGTCTTGAGAAACTTGCGACGAACCGGCGTGTTCTCGAAGAGATTTCGGATTTCAATCTGCGTCCCCAGGGGACAACCGCAAGGCTTTGGCGGAACGACATCACCGAGGTTCACGGAAAGTTCCATGCCGTGCGACTGATCCGCCTGCCTGGTCCGGATTCGTAATCGACTGACTTCGGCAACCGATGCGAGTGCCTCGCCACGAAACCCCATCGTCTGCACACCAAACAGATCATCGGCATTCCGAATTTTGCTGGTCGCATGCGATGCGATCGAGAGCAAGAGATCCTCGGGATGGATTCCTTCACCATCATCCACGATTCGAATCAATTCGCTACCGCCGGCGACCACATCGACTTCAATCCGGGTCGACAGCGCATCCACGCTGTTTTCCAACAACTCTTTCACAACGCTCGCCGGACGTTCAATGACTTCTCCAGCGGCAATCTTATTAATGACGCTGACAGAGAGCTGTTGAATCCGAGACATTGCGAAACCAATCCGTGGAACCGTGACCAACATCGGCCGTGACCAACATCGGCCGTGACCAATATCGGCCGTGACCAATATCGGCCGTGACCAATATCGGTAAGGAAAGAAAACCCGTGAATCCAGAATAACGTCTGCGAAGGGAATCCCGAAGCGATTCCCGTCACGCAGGAAACTCGCCGAAAGCAGATTGCATCCCCACAGAAAAACCGTTGCGATTGAGGAAACGATATCAAACGTTAACCAAAACTTTGAATCGAAAGGGACTGGCCGTCAGACTGAGCGGAGGGTCTGGGTCGAGTCTGCTCAACTCGATCCGCTTCCAGAAACTGTCGTGTTGTCCGCGTTGCGAGGCCGTAACACATCCGACCGATGTCATCGCATGTTCCGGGAAGTTCCACCGGAACATAGTGTCGATCGGTCCCACAAACCCAACCTGCACGTGTTGACTCGGTTTCCACCATCACTTCGAGGGGGCGACCGAGCAATGAGGCATAAAATTGTTCCGCCATTTCTCGCTCAAGCTGTTCCAGTCGTGCCATTCTTTCTTGACGGACCGTTCCATGAATTTGATCCGAATAATCGGCAGCGGGGGTACCCTTACGGGGGCTGAACGGGAAGAGGTGAATTTTCATGAATGCAGACTGGCGACAGGTTTCCAGCGTTTCTGCAAACTCGGCATCGGTTTCACCAGGAAAGCCAACGATGACATCAGTCGAGAACGCAGGATTGTCGAGAACCTCACGCATGCGATCGAGTTTATCGAGAAAACTTTTTACTGAGTACCGTCGCCGCATCCGCTGGAGAACGGTATCAGAACCACTTTGAAGTGCAGGATGAAACTGAGGACAAAGGTGTTCACAGTCTGCCGCCGCCGCAATAAATTCTTCGTCGACTTCAGCCGCTTCAATGCTGGAAAGACGCATTCGCCAGTCGCCGGGAATACGGTCCAATTTGCGAAGCAAGTGAGGCAGCCGAAATCGCTCTTGGCCCAGTCGTCGGCGTGAGGTATCCACGCCGTAGTGTCCTACGTGGACACCCGTGATAATGATTTCCTGATAACCGTTCTGGATCAAACGACGAACTTCGGCTTCAATCTCTTCCGGAGATCGACTGCGAAGACCCGGGCGGACCTGTGGGATGATGCAGTATGTGCAGCGCAGAATACAGCCATCCTGAACTTTCACATACGCCCGCCGACGCCCCTCGAATCGACTGATTCCCGAGGGCATATCGACAATCCCGTGACGCGCCAGCACGTCGGGGAGTTCTCGTTTGTCGGTCACGACTTCAAACACCGATGGTAGTTGCCCGATGGCACTGGGGTCACGCGTAGCGTAGCACCCCATCACCAGAGTTTTTGTACCAGGGTTCTGTTTGGCGAGCTGTCGGATCACCTGACGCGACCGGGAATCGGCATTCGAGGTGACCGTGCATGTGTTGACAACGCATAAGTCCGCATTCTCGTCGTCGAGTGCTTCGCGAAAGCCGTTTTTTTCGAGTGCTTCCAGCACAAGCTGGGTTTCGTACTGATTGACTTTACACCCAAGCGTTACCAGTCGACAAAGTTTTTCAGACATGGAATCCTCGCATGGGATCGCAGCGTCCATCATGTGATGGACGCTGCTGCAGGGAACTTCGGATTGTGACCATTAGCGCCTTCGCGAATCGTCACGTCGATATCCATCATTGCGACCACGATTCTGCCCGCGTGATTCGGATGGTGGAGTGATCACGAGATAGGAAATGGCCTCTTCCCAAGTCGGAATCCCTTCATAACTGACCGGAACCACGACTTCTTCATCGGGATCATCACCCTCGAAGGATTCGGAATCATCCTCCACTTCTTGAATCTCATCATGGTCTTCGACTTCGTCGTCTTCGTCCGAGTCATCAAGTGCTCGTTCCTCGACCTCATCCACTTCCAATTCCTGAGCGGCGACCGTTTCGGTGCGTCGACCGCGTCGTCGTCGCCGTCGTCTTGGCCGACGTGGACGATCATCGTCTTGATCGTCATCGGCAGATTCGGTCCCTACTGACTCGGCTTCAACCGCATCGTCGTCTTCGTCGTCGTCTTCGGCGGCGTTGCTGGGTTCCGCTTCAGAGGATTCAGAAAAATCACCCTCATCCGTCGTCGAAGATTCGACAGCAGAACGACCGCGCCCACGTCGTCGTCGACGTCTGCGGCGTCGTGGCTGGCCATTTTCACCATCATCCTTTTCACCATCGGCATTTTCGGAAGAGACATCGTCAGCCGCATCGAGTTCAGCCTCTTCGTCAAGATCTTCCACGAACAAATCCCCCTCAAAATCATCTTCGGGGAGCCTTCTCGCTGAAGCGGTCTTTTTTGGAGCGGGGGGAGCAGGCGATTCTTCTCGTCGACGCGGAGGTGCCGGATGTCGTGATCGTGGAGCTTCAACTGACTCTTCGACGTCCGAGCCAAAATCGTCCCCGACGAAACCCGATGGTGTTTCACGCAAACGTCGATCGCCGGAACGCTCGGAACGACGTTCGGAGGGTGCACGTTCTGAAGCGGGCTTTCCTGCAGCGGGACGGCGTTCCGGTCCGGGACGTTCTGCCGGAGTTCGTTCGACATCCGTGCGGCGGGCTCGTGGTGGCTGCTCGGCCCGAGCCGGGCGTTCCCGTCGGACTTCTTCTCGTTCCCGTTCTGGACGAATTTTAGGGGCCTCTTCGTCGGCAGCCGTTAACCGATCACGAACCGGCTCAGCCTCACGTCGACGCGGACGATCCGCGTTTTCTCGACGCTTTTCCTCGCGTCGGGGAGGTGATTCACGGCGAACGGACTCATCACGATGCTGCGTCTCGTCGCTTTCGCGGCGGGCGGGTTCTTCACGACGGGCGGGTTCTTCACGGCGGGCGGGTTCTTCACGGCGGGAAGTGGTCTCACGGCGTGGTGGTTCATCTCGACGGGGTGGCTCATCTCGACGTGGTGGCTCATCTCGGCGCACGGATTCATCACGCTGGCGTGATTCTTCGCGGCGGGGTGGTTCCTCCCGACGAGGAGGCTCTTCCCGTTGACTGCGGCGCGACTCAGCCTGTACCGGCTCGGGTCGAGCGCGGCGTCCGCGAGAATCATCGGGCTTGCGGCTGGAGGCTGGCGTTTTCGAGGATTCGTCCCAGTTCCATGATTCCAGAATATCCCAGAACTCGTCTTGATCTTCGTTACCCGCAACCGAAGCTTTCTTCGGTTGTTCCACGCTTTCTGGAATGTCGTCCTCGACACCTGGTTCGAGCTTCCCAGGAACAGGCCCGCTCGAGACGAAGGCTGGCGCAGGGTGCTCGACCGATTGTGGCTTCGAAACCGGGGATTCATCATCCGGCAGTTCAAAGTCATCGTCGTTAAATTGAATCCCGAATAAATCCGAAGCGATTTTGCCCCAGGAGTCATCTTCGGAATTGGAACCGCGTTTTGCAGGATTTGCCATTTGTATTTGCTGGTCGATCTGGAATCTGAGGTTGGGTGAGTCGCTTCCAATGAATACACACCCCGAATCTTAAGAACTATGGCAACTCGCGGAATCTTCTGCAACAGTGGCGGATGGAGCCGGGGCAAAGAATGAGCTCGTTGCCAGAAAAATCAAGGGGATCAGAGCGTCGGGTTCGCGTTGAAATCGAACGATTTTCCGTCAACCAGACGAAATTTCAATCAAAATCTCTACACCCCAACACTCTGACACCCATTAAGCGGAAAACCAGCGACTATTGCTTGTTGTTAATGGTCACACCCGGCCAGTCATCAGTACGGAAGGGGGTTAACGGCAAACCGGCTCCGTTAAAGAGATTCACAACGGGGTTGTCTGCCCAGCCGTAACGAACTGAAGCAGGTGAGGCAATCTGATCACTCCAGACCTCAATCGTGCTGTCGGGGAGGATTTTCGCAGTGGCCCAGACAAATTTCTTGTCTTCGCCTGCGATGGCGAATCCTCGGGGATCATTGACATCAAAGGGTCTCCAGCCCCTGTCAACGTGGTCAAACGTCAACACAACCTTGTTTTCTTTTTTGTCCATCGATTTGTATTGGGGGCTGTGGAAGGGGATCGCAACAGCATAATCCCGGGCGAGAGCCCAGCGTGCCAGCCGGCGACCAACATCGACTTTATTCTTCGGATGAATATCCTTCCCTTCACCAATATCAATAATCACGGCCTCACCCGTATTGGGAAGCCTGGACATCGTCATGGTTTGGGCCTCCCGCAACTCGGCCCAGGCGCTCTCACCCGGCTGTGGCTGTTCATTCTGAAAATCGGCCAGTTGTACCCAGTAAAACGGAAAATCCCCTTGGCTCCACTCATCGCGCCAGCTTTTGATCATCAAGGGGAACAGGTCACGATACTGGTAGGCTCGACCCGCATTCGATTCTCCTTGATACCAGATGGCTCCCTTGATGCCGTAGCCGAGGTGTGACTTCAGGACACCATTGTAGATGTTCGCTGGCCGATGATTTCCGCCCATCTGTCCCTTGAGCGATGCCAGTTCTTTCTTTTGGTCTTCCGTCAGATCGTCTGCTTTGGCGAGCAGGTCGGCATATTTGGCTTCCATTTGCCCCCAACGATCCATCAACGGTTGGTATTTCTGGTCAGCGGCCAGCAAATCGCGGCGAACCCAGGCTTCACACGCCGATCCCCCCCAGGCGTTATTGATCATGCCGACGGGAACTCCGAGGGTTTCCGAGAGTTGCCGGGCGAAAAAGTAACCGACTGCGGAAAATTTCCCCACGGTTTCAGGAGTACATTCCATCCATTTGTGGTTGTCATGACTCCACTTGACTTCCTGCGTACCGACTTGGGGGAAATTGATCATCCGGATGTGGGGATGCTTGCCAGCCAACCGTTCCAGATCCGCATCATTCGATCGATCAACCGACCACTGCATATTTGACTGTCCGGAACAGACCCAGACCTCACCCACCAGGACATCGGTCAACTTGATCTCATTGGTCCCCTTCACGATGAGGGCATAGGGTCCCCCGACAGGAACAGGATCGATAAAAACCTGCCAGGTGCCGTCGGCAGCGGCCGTTGCCTGCTGACTCTGTCCGTGAATGGCCACCGTGACGGATTCCCCTGCCGCAGCAACACCCCAAACCTTATTCCTCTGCCCCTGCTGCAAAACCAGATGATCGCCAAAAATATTCGGCAATTTGACCTCGGCTTGCACGGAAGTTGCCATCAAGACCGTCGTGAGGGCCGTCGCCAGCCAACCCTTTTTTCCCAGCATTGTCTGCACATTCGTCCATCTCTGCATGAAACTGACTCCTTACGGTCGTTAACTCAACAACATTTTCTTCGGCCTGATTGTCAGGATTCGAAACCGATCTTCACCTGTGACCATGAACAGGTAACGCGCCGTTGATATGAAAACAACCGAGTCCCCCAAATGGATGCCGCAAAACAAACGAATGCTGATCTGGACCGGCTGCCCAATTCCGTGTCTAATTCGTTTGTTCAGAATCCGGCCAGGGATGTTGCCGTGGAAAGTCTTGTTCGTTTGATTCCATTTGTGCTTCGGCAACGCCGTGCAATTACTGCCTCGGTGGTGCTGTCGATCGGTGCTGCGCTGTTTGCAGTGGCGCAATTGTCGTTGATTTATCCAACCATGAAATTACTGCTTGAAGGAAAAACCTTCGAACAGCATCTGCACGAGGAACTGCAATCCGCGCAAGCGGACGTCGAGCGGCACACGCAGCGTCTGTCCGAGTTTTCCAGTGAAATCCGTGACGCTCAAGAGAATCCCGAAACCGGCACGGTCATCGACAGAACGGTCACCGACAAGCGGTTACGTCGTGAGCGATCCCAAATCGAATCCGATTTGCGGAATTCCAACTGGAACCTGTGGAAGTTTCGCTGGCTGAATACGCATCTTGGTCCCTGGCTACCAGCCGATCCGTTCGCTTTTCTCGGTGCTCTCCTCGGGGTCCTGCTGGTCCTGACATTGTTCAAAGAGACCTGCGCCTATTTTCAGGAAATTTTCGTTGGAAGCGTAGTTCATAAAGTCATGCAATCACTGCGACAACAGCTATTTCGCAGCACATTGAAGCTGGATCAACAAACTCTGATGCTTGAGACGACACCAAGACTGATGTCCCGATTCACCTTTGATCTGACGCAGGTGGCTCACGGATTGGTCTTGCTGGGCGGGAAAATTGTGGTCGAGCCGATCAAGGCGGGACTCTGCATTGGTTTCGCATTTTGGGCGAACTGGCGTTTGACGTTGTTCGCTTTTATTTGCGCTCCAATGCTTGCCATGCTTTTTGGGGGTTTGGGAAAGCGGCTGAAAAAAGCGACTCAACGTCAAATGGAGAGTATGTCTCGCATCTATCGGGTGCTCAACGAGGCACTCTTGTCATTGCGGATCGTGCAAGCTTACCGCAACGAACGTTTACATCGACGTCGACTCTCCCACGAGCATCGCGTCTATTACGAAAAAGCGATGCGAATTCTTTCGATTGATGCCATGGTCAGTCCCTCGGTGGAATTCCTGGCCATGTGTGCTGTTTTTATCGCTTCACTACCCGGCGCTTATCTTGTTCTGAGACATAAGACGGCAATCTGGGGTGTTCAACTTGCTGCCGAACCCATGACGGTTTCCGATCTCGCTCTGCTCTACACCTGTATGGCGGGGGTCTTGGATCCGGGCCGAAAGTTATCCGGGGTTTATTCGAAACTGAAAAAATCTGCCACCGCCTGTTCTCGGGTTTTTGCCTGGATGGATCGGGCATCCCTGGTGCAAAAGGCAAATCCTTTGGCCCCCTTACCTCGTCATGCTGCGTCGATCGAGTTTGATGGGGTGACATTTCACTATGCCCAACTCGATTCAGCAGAGTCTGGTCGAAAAATTCTGGACAACATTTCGGTCACCATTCCATTCGGTTCCACAGTTGCTGTCGTCGGTGAGAATGGTTGTGGCAAATCCACGCTGGTGAATTTGCTTCCCCGATTTTTCGACCCCCATTGCGGGGCGGTCCGTATTGATGGGATCGACCTCACTGAAGTCGACCCCAGTATTTTGCGTGGCCAAATCGGGGTTGTGACACAGGAAACGCTGTTGTTTGACTGGTCCATCGCAGAAAACATTCGTTACGGAAAGCCGAACGCGACCGAGTTCGAGATTCAACGCGCTGCCGATCAGGCACATGTCACAAATTTTCTCACACAACTTCCCGACGGGTTCTCGACCCAAGTTGGTGATAAGGGTCATCGGCTATCGGGTGGGCAGCGACAACGTGTGGCGCTGGCACGAGCCCTGCTGCGCAACCCAGCCATTTTGATTCTGGATGAAGCGACATCGGCAATTGATACGCAAAGCGAGCAATATATTCACCAGGCGCTCCTTGAGAGCGCCGGCAATCGTACGACGTTCATTGTCACGCACGCGATGACTCCGAGCCTCTTGAATTGTGTGACCCATGTTCTTGTGATGGACTCGGGCCAGGCGACGGGATTCGGCTCGCACGAAACCCTCTTGAAGACCTCGCCACTGTATCAGCGATTGTTCGCTGCCCAAAGACGAAAACGAGCCGGGTGAGGTCGCAGCAACAAGACAGCAACGTTTGCATTCCGCAAGACGGGTCGTTTGGGATTTTCTTGCCAGTGACCGCCCCCAGTACCATGCGAGTACCATGCGAGCGAATCCGAGCATTGTTATACTTGCCGTACTTTGGTGTGAGGCTTCGTATTCGCCACCAGAGATTCTCATCGACAGAGAAATCCTCTTGGCTTGAAGGGACTGTAATGATTCGCTGGTACTGCTTGATAGGAATGGTCATGGCATCGACAAACGCTTGCCTGATGGCTGGAGACGACGTGACTCCTCACGTCATTCTGGGAATCCACGGTGGAATTGGCGAAGACAAGAAAGACAGTTCCCCCGAACTGGAGCGAAAGGTTCGAGCGGCATTGAACGAAGCGCTCAAAGTTGGCAAAGCCAAACTGGATGGGGGTGGGTCAAGTCTGGATGCCGTCGAAGCGGCGATTCGAGTAATGGAAGATGATCCGATTCTGAATGCAGGCCGCGGAGCCGTGTTTACGCATGAGGGACGGAATGAACTCGATTCTTCGATCATGGATGGCAAAACAAAAAAGGCAGGCGCGGTCGCCAGCGTCACCATTATCAAGAACCCGATCAGCGCCGCCCGGGCCGTGATGGATCATTCCAGGCACGTCATGTTGATTGGGCGTGGTGCTGAGGTTTTTGCGACACAACAGGGGCTGGACATCGTTGACCCTTCGTATTTCTGGACGGAATATCAATGGAAAGCCATTCAAGAAATCTGGAAGAAAGAAAAGAGAGACGCGGATGCCAAAGGAAAAAATGATCGTACGGAAGGGCCCGCAGCCCCGTTGGCCAAACCCCATTACGGAACGGTCGGTGCGGTGGCACTTGACGCTGCGGGAAATCTGGCCGCCGGGACTTCCACCGGGGGAATGACCAACAAGATGTTCGGTCGTGTCGGCGATTCACCCATTATCGGGGCGGGAACCTATGCGGATAACGAGACTGCAGCGATTTCTTGCACCGGCCATGGCGAATTCTTCATCCGTCTCTCGGTCGCACACGAGATTGTGGCGCAGATCAAATACAAGAAGGTTTCCATTAAGGAAGCGGTGGAAGACGTGGTCAATCGACAGTTGAAAGACTTAAAAGCAGAAGGTGCCGCGATCGTGCTGGATAAATCGGGTCGGTTTACGACCGCCAGAAACAGCGAGGGTCTTTACCGTGGCTGGATCACCTCGGACGGAAAAATTCAGGTTCGGCTGTACGACGAATGACATGACAGTCTGTTGAGAAAAGGGGACTGGCACCTCGCATGGTTTATCATTCAAGTCGTTTTTTGATCTCGGTCGGAGCCAGTCCCTGTTTTTCAACAGGCTACTGATCTCAGATCGAAACTCGTGAAAATTGATCATTGCTCCAGTCTTGGGAACACCCGCCGTGTCTCGTTCATATCCGTTGTTCGTGCGTCGTGATCTGGATGGTTTTTTCGGTTTGTTTGTCGACAACCTGATCCAACTGCTGTTGATACTGACACTCTGTAAAGCCCTTTGCGGAATGACAGGAGACGCCTCATACCTTCTCTTCCAGCAGATCCTGCCTGGGGCCGCAGTCAGTATTTTGATCGGCAATCTGTTTTACGCCTGGCAGGCGCGACAGTTGGCACACAAAGAGCATCGCAGCGACGTGGCGGCGCTCCCCTATGGTATCAACACTCCATCACTATTGGTTTATGTTTTCTTCGTGATGAATCCCGTCTATGCGCGAGCCCTCGGAGAAGGTCAAACCAACGAAGCGGCGGCGAAAGTTGCTTGGGAAATGGGTTTGGTCGCTTGTATCGGGAGCGGACTGATCGAGTTTTTTGGGGCATTTATTGCCGAGGCGATCCGTCGGCGAACCCCTCGTGCGGCCCTCTTGTCAACGCTCGCGGGAATTGCGATTGGATTCATTTCGATGAGTTTTGCCCTGCAGATTTTCCAGAAACCGCTCATCGCGATGCTACCGCTGGCAATCGTACTGATCACCTACTTCGCTCAAGCCCCTTTTCCCTGGCATTTGCCAGGAGGGATGGTCGCAGTCGTGCTCGGAACGACGATCGCCTGGTTGATGTCAGGAATCGCGGCCGCATTTCCGGGGCTCGCTCCTTGGTTAACGGAATCCACATTAAGCCTGGGGGCTGTGCAAACTGCGGCCAATCAACTCAGTTTTTACTGGCCGCAGTTTGCCGGCGGCCTGATCGTGGCACGACTGGCCGACCCGTCCCAGTGGATTGGATTTCTGTCAGTCATCATCCCGATGGGATTATTTAATCTGATCGGAAGCCTACAAAACATCGAATCCGCAGAAGCCGCAGGTGACCGATATGATGCCCGCTCGTCGTTGGCAGCCAACGGAGTGGGATCGATTTGTGCGGCCCTGTTTGGCAGCTGCTTTCCCACCACAATTTACATTGGTCACCCAGGCTGGAAGGGATTGGGGGCTCGAGCCGGTTACTCGACACTGAATGGGTTGGTGGTCACACTCATCTGCCTCACGGGGGCCGTGAGCCTGATCGAGAGCCTGATTCCGATGGAGTCGGGGATTGCGATCGTGCTGTGGATCGGAATTATCATCACCGCTCAAGCCTTCTCGGCCGTTCCGCCCGAGCATGCCCCGGCCGTGGCGGTCGGCTTATTCCCGGCGATTGCCGCCTGGGGTTTCACCGTTACGCAAGGGGCCTTCTTCAAGTCCGGCGGAAAAACTCTGCAAGAGTTACTGATCGCGGATCCCTTGGCCAATGTGAATGATTTCCTGTTGCATGGGATGATCTCGCTGCAGCAAGGCTATATCTTCACCTGCATGATTCTGGCCGCGATCTCTGCCTTTTTGATTGACCGCAAGTTTTATGCTGCCGGAGCATGGTCGCTGATTGGTGCGATTTGCGCCGGCATCGGCCTGACGCACGCGTATCAATTGAATGGCAATATCGTCGATTTCTTGTTTGCGTTTGCTCAGCCCTCACTGGAATCCGCCGCCACTTATCGTTCATGGAACACCGCACTGGGGTATCTGCTGATGGCGCTCGCGTTCTTTGCGTTCGGGAGATATTTCCAGGGGAGGGAAACGAGCGAGCGTATTACGCATTAACCTCAAACAGCTGAGCCGTAAAATTCAGGCACTGGCCCGAAACTGATTCGGCTCTTCGGTGTTCGACAGTTGACCGAGGATTTCGTTGAGTCGCTGTAAGGCTCGCTGCTGGGATTCATGCAGTTGAGCCGAGGCAAAAATTGTCTCGGTCGTCAGCTGACTCAATTCCTTTGTTCGCTCGGACATCGAGGCCTGGATCTCATGAATCTGGCGGGCGAGTCCCTCGTTTGCGACGGATTGAGGAACCCAGGAAACTGAGGAAGCTTGCTTGTTTTCTGCGGCCACGAATCGCTCTTCGTGTACCAACGCAATCGCACTCAATAGCCCTTCCCATCCACGGGATTCGCTCTGAGAAAGCTCTGTGATCCTCGATTGTTCCCGCTGAATCTTGTCGCATAACTCTGCGGCAGAAAGCGATGACAGCCCATTCCCATCCGCCAGATTGGCCGAGTGCAGAAAATCTGCGGCAGCAACGATTTCCAGCTTGATCGACAACACAACGGAGCCAATTTGGAGTTGGTCGGTATGACGCAGGGTCATCCGCCGGCATTGCTGCTGATTCACCAACAGGATCTGCTCATCCGAAGCCGCCTCAACCCAGATCGCCCCTTGTTGCTGGTGGATAATGGCATGCACTGGTGAGACAGAGTGAGAGTTCAGAGTGAGATCACAGCGAGGACTCGATCCGATCAAAAAACCATCGTGAGTCATCACCACGGAATCATCATTCAGGCAAAGCGCCACGAGGACATCAGGGAAATTTTCGTGCCGGGAATCATCCCTGGAAAATAAAGTTCGCAGTGGGTTAGTGGTAGTCATTATTACTCCGACATCCAATCGAGCGAGTGTCGCGAGGACTTGAACGTACCCTCTTATCATCGAAGACATCCAGGGAAGAGCATGATGGAATCTCCGGAAAGATCGCCTTTGATTCCGAAATTGCGCCCGCCGAAATGACGTTGACTGGTCGAGTTTGCCGATTCGGCAAGAGTTTCACTCCACCCGCCCTCTCCTGCATGGACCGAACACAAGAGTGGCTCAATCCGTCCGGAGAAACGATCATGGACTTGTCCCTGGCGGGACCAAATTTCGCGGCGAGACAACCCCTCATCAAACGGACCTGGGAATCAGATGAATGGCGGGAGTTTTGAGCATCGCGGTGACGGTATCGCCACACTGAAGTTGCAATTCATCGCTCGCAGGACGTGTTACCAGTGCGGTGATTTCAAATCCACATTCCAGTGCGACGCGCACCAGTGGCCCCTCAGGAGTCAGCGAGAGAATCGTGGCGGGTATTTGGTTTCGGATACTGATGGCCCGATCACCCCCTTTGCTGAGCGCCACATCTTCTCCTTTGATACAAACGTGAACCAACCGCGTCGGTGTCGACGGGGCCACTGCTAATAACCGAGTTTGCCCGACGCAGACGGTGACCAATCCCTGATCCGTCTCCAGGATTTCTCCAGGAACCACCGTTTCGATACCAACCAGTCGAGCAAGAGTTGCATTTTTTGGTCGTGTGAAGACCTCATTCACGGTACCGACCTGTTGAATCCGCCCTTGATCCATTACCGCGACTCGATCTGCCAAAGAAATCGCTTCAATGCGATCATGGGTCACGAAAATCACGGGCGTCTGAAATTGGGCCAGCATCTGCCGCAACTCGATTCGCAATTGTTCCCGCAACAAGGGATCCAGCGCCGACAAAGGCTCGTCGAGTAACAGTAACTGGGGCCGACGGGCCAGTACGCGACCCAAAGCGACTCGTTGTTGCTGACCGCCGGATAATTGCGCAGGGAATCGGCGTTCGAACCGTTTTAAATCAAAGAGCGTCAAAATCTCGCTGACGCGACGTTGTCGTTCTGCTGCGGAATGTTTCCGTAATCCGTAACCAAGGTTTTCACGGACGGATAAATGAGGGAACAGTGCATAATCCTGAAACAGAAATCCAATGTCCCGTTGTTGTGGGGACAGGTGGATTCGCTGCTCGCAGTCAAACCAGATTTGATCACGAAAGGTGATCCCGCCTCGGTCCGGATGGGACAACCCGGCCAGCGATCTGAGCATCGTTGTTTTTCCACAGCCCGAGGGACCAATCAGTGCGGTAACGGAAAATCCCTGAGTCGATTGAGCGAAATCGACTGCAATCGTTGGCCCCCCCTGGAAGTCCTTTTCGAAATGCGCCGAGAGGTCCGAGTTCATACACCCACCTCGCGGCGACCAATCCATTGCGTCAGCGATAAGACGAGAAACGAGAACATCAGTAACACCAACGCCGTTTGTCCGGCCGCTTCCATTCTCATTTCCTGGACTTGGTCATAGATCGAGATCGACAGGGTTCGAGTGAACTGGGGGCGATTCCCTCCGATCATTAAGACCACGCCAAATTCTCCGACACTATGGGCAAACGTCAGGACGAGTCCCGCCAGGATTCCCGGCCAGCAGATCGGCAACGTCACTCGAAAAAACGTCGCGATCCGCGTCTCACCCAAACACCAGGAAGCCTCGACCAGCCGACGATCCATCGCTCTGAATGCTGCCACGAACGGGCGTATGGCAAAGGGAAGATTAAAGAGAATCGAGCCAATCAGGATCCCTGCAAACGAAAAGGGCAATCTGGCACCAAAAATCGTTTCCGAAATCCCCCCCACGAAGCCACGGGGACCCAGCAACACCAGCAGGTAATACCCCAGCACTGTCGGTGGCAAGACTAGCGGTAATGCCATCAGGGTTTCCAGGAAAAAACGACCACGCCAACGGGTCGTCGCCAGCCAGTAGGCCAGTGGGATCCCCGCAATCCCCAAAATCAAGGTTGTGGCCGTCGCCAATCGAATCGTTAGCCAGATCGCTCCCCATTCCATGTTCATGCTTCCCGAATCAGGTGTTATGGTAAGTCACTGATCGCAAATTGCTGCAACCTTTTGGCGAACTGACGCGCAGTGACCGAAAGCGGGTATTGATTAAACTGGGCTGGCGGAACCCACTTCCATTTTTGACCCGTTGTTAATTTTCCCTGAATCAGATTCGCAACATAACATTTTAATGTGATCCGATAACGGGTCACCGAGTGCGTTAACTCGAGGATTTGAGGTTCGAGTTCAACGACTAATCCCGTTTTCTCCGCTACGATTTCGATCATCCGAGGAAGATCACTGCCTGCCTCATCCGGTTCGATTTCAAAACGAACAAAATCCCACAGTCCTGCCCAACGCTCGCCCGCCGTTCGCTCTCTCAGCAGATAATGAGCCCCCATGCGAATCGCAATCGAGGCTTCCGTCTGAAGGGTGATCACGACCTTCTGTTTGGGTTGTGGGATTCGCAATTGACTTCCCTCCCGGTGAGCCCGGCAAAAAACCCTCGCGGGACAGGCCGCACAATCGGGTTCGCGAGGCGCACAGATTAGCGCCCCGAGTTCCATAAGCGCCTGATTGAACCGACCGGGATGGACTCGGGGCAAAATCGATTCCGCGAAAGACCAGAGAATCTCCTGACCGGCTCGGGACCGAGGATCTCCTTCAAAACCGATCAATCGGCAATACAATCGCAATGTGTTTGCTTCCACAATCGGGGCACGTTGATCGAATGCGAAGGAAGCAATCGCCCCTGCGGTATACCGTCCGATCCCCGGTAAGGCTTGCAGCAGATTCAATTCCGAGGGAAACAAACCCGCATACTCTTCGACGATCACCTTCGCCGCTCGATGCAAATTTCGAGCACGGCTATAGTAACCGAGCCCTTCCCAGAGACGGAGAACTTCGTTTTCCGGACCCGCAGCCAGAGTTGCAACGGTCGGAAAACAGTGTAAAAACCGTTCGAAATACGGAATCACTGCCGCAACGGTCGTCTGCTGCAGCATGATTTCGCTGATCCAGATTTGATACGGATCAGCGGTCCGACGCCAAGGTAAGTCCCGAGCATCGTTGTCATACCATTTCAACAGTTTACGGCGGAATGCGGAATAGTCAGTGGAATCCATGCACAATCCTGAAGTCAGCTACAGACAATCGGTCAAGTATTCTGAAAAATCAATCCGCGAGGAACGCGGAACATCCGTTCTAAGCCGATTCACGAATGGAAACAATTCCCTTGCGGTGAATTCTTGAATTCCGTCAAAATCAATGCTTCGGTTGAATCTGTCGCGTCTCCCCCGTACCGTGTCAGTCGGTTTTGTCGCTCATTCTTCCCGATCCCTCCTGCATTGTTATAGCTGATGATTCTCACCGGCGACGAAATTAAAGCGCAGTTAGGAAAGAACATCATCATCGATCCGTTCGATGCTGCGATGCTCAATCCCAACAGCTACAACCTCAGACTGCACGATGAGTTGCTGGTCTACGAGGAAATTGTGCTCGATGTTCGCCGCCCGAATCGCTATCGGCGACATGTGATTCCACCAGAAGGTTTTGTGCTGCAACCAGGCCAGTTGTATCTCGGTCGAACCGTTGAACGAACCGAAACACATAATCTGGTACCGATGCTTGAAGGACGCTCGTCGATCGGTCGACTGGGGCTTTTTGTGCACGTGACGGCCGGATTTGGTGACATCGGCTTTTGTGGGTTTTGGACGCTCGAACTGTACGCGATCCACCCGATTCGCATTTATCCGGGCCTCCCCATCTGTCAGATCATTTACCACACGATTGTCGGAGAAATTTCCGAATATCGTCGGGGAAAGTATCAGGATAATCAGGACATTCAACCCAGCTTGCTATTCAAAGAATTACAAGCGCCCGCGAAAGACCCACAAATGCGATTGGCTTTCGGCCAGGAAATGTCGGAATAATCTCTTGTTTTTCCGCAAAATCGGTATGGACCCATTTGTCGTTGCAGAAGTCGATTCCTCCTGAATGTCGTGCCGCCAAGTCAAAATTTCGATGTTCGCCGGGCCACCATTGCGACGATGGTTCGAACGGCTCAAATTGACTATCATTCATAAGGCGTTTGTCGAGGTGACGTTGCCGGTCGTGTGTCTGCGAATGATCAACACACAGCTCCCATCGAGAAACGCGACGATCGAATATCGCTGAGATCATTTGTGAGGATTCAGTTTTGACCAGACATCCTGCGCGAGTTAGAAGCCCCGAAGTGGCTTTTTGGATAGTCTAAATCATCGCATTAAAAAACTCTTATCCATTGCCGTCACTGAAGCACATTCCACCATCTTTTCGAGCTTTGAACCGATGTCCACCCGCCCCGAATGCTACTTTGAAGAACTTCTCGCCGAACGAATTCTTGTCCTTGATGGTGCCATGGGGACGATGATTCAACGGTATTCCCCCAGCGAAGCGGACTATCGGGGTGAGCGTTTCCGAAAACATCCTATTGATTTGAAAAATGCCGGGGACGTGCTGGTGCTGACCCAGCCAAAAATGATTGGCGAGATCCATCGACAGTATCTGGCTGCTGGGGCTGACATCATTGAAACCGATTCGTTTAACGCCAACATCATCTCCATGGAAGAATTTGGTCTGGCGGAACAAACCTACGAGATCAATGTGGCCGCGGCCCGGTTGGCGCGCGCTGCCTGCGACGAATTTACCGCATCCAATCCGAACAAACCCCGGTTCGTGGCTGGAAGCATCGGACCAACCAAGGTTCTGCTTTCGTTCAATGCTGACAAACCCGGCTTTCGCCCAGTCACATTCGACCAGATGGTTGCCTCGTACGCCGTGCAAATTCGAGGCCTCATCGAGGGGGGAATCGATCTGCTGCTACCCGAGACGTCCTTTGACACCCTCAATATCAAGGCTTGTTTGTTCGCAATTGAAGAGGTCTTCACCGAATTAGGAGTCCGCCTCCCAGTCATGGTCTCGGGAACCATTTTCAATGGTGGACGGACTCTCACCGGTCAATCGGTAGAGGCCTTCTGGACCTCGGTTTCCCACGCCCCGATGTTGACCATCGGTTTAAACTGTGCCTTGGGACCGAAGCAGATGCGTCCCTACGTCGAGACACTGGCGAATCTTGCTCCAAAATACATCAGTTGTTATCCAAATGCCGGAATGCCGGATGGGTTTGGAGGTTTCGATTCCAATCCCGCCGAGGTTGCTTCCAACCTGCGCGAATTTGCACTGAATGGTTGGGTCAATATTGTGGGGGGCTGTTGCGGAACCAATCCCGATTTCATCAAGGCGATTGCTCAAGCGGTGGATGGAGTCGCTCCACGTCGCATTCCTGAGATCCCCGGAGTTTCCGCGTATTGTGGAAAAGAACGAATCGATCTGGGTCCGGCCGTCAATTTCATGATGATCGGTGAACGAACCAACGTGACGGGCTCACGTAAGTTTGCCCGACTGATCAAAGAGGGAAAATTTGACGACGCCCTTGCTGTTGCCCGCGAGCAGGTTGAGGGTGGGGCAAACATGATCGATGTCAACATGGACGAAGGGCTACTTGATAGCCAAGCCGCCATGACAACGTTCGTCAATTTGATTTCGGATGATCCCGATGTCAATAAAGTCCCCGTGATGGTCGATAGTTCCAAATTCAGCGTGATTGAAGCCGGTTTAAAATGCCTGGATGGCAAAGGGGTCGTCAACTCGATCAGCATGAAAGAGGGGGAAGAGGCTTTTCTGACCCAGGCCCGACGAATTCGCCGCTATGGTGCCGCCGTCGTTGTCATGGCCTTTGATGAACAGGGGCAAGCGACCGACTGTGAAAACAAAGTCCGGATCTGCAAACGAGCCTATCACCTGCTCACCACCCAGGCAGGTTTCCCCCCCGAAGACATCATTTTTGATGCGAACATTCTGACGGTGGGGACGGGAATGGAAGAACATTCCAATTACGCCGTCGAATTTATTGAAGCCTTGCGTCGGATCAAATCAGAATGCCCTGGAGCTCGTACTTCGGGAGGGGTCAGCAACGTTTCCTTTTCCTTTCGTGGCAATGATGTTGTTCGCGAAGCGATGAACGCCGCGTTTCTTTACCATGCGATCCGGGCAGGGCTCGACATGGGGATCGTGAATGCGGGACAACTCGAAGTCTACGAGGAGATCGATAAAGACTTGCTGGTTCAGATCGAAGATGTCCTGCTGAATCGTCGTCCCGATGCCACCGAACGTTTGATTGCGTTTTCGGAAAAATTTAAAGGGGGCGCGAAAGAGGCGACCGAAGACGCGATCGAAGAATGGCGATTGAACCCCGTCGAAGATCGACTGAAGCATGCTTTACTGAAGGGAATTACCGACTTTATCGATACGGATACCGAAGAGGCTCGCCTGAAATATGGTAAACCACTCGACATCATCCAGGGTCCGTTAATGGATGGAATGAATGTTGTCGGCGAATTGTTCGGTGTCGGCAAGATGTTTTTACCACAGGTCGTGAAAAGTGCTCGCGTCATGAAAAAGGCGGTCGCATACCTGGAACCGTTCATGGAAGCCGAGCGGGTTGCTGCCGAAGCCGCATTGGCTCCCGGTGAAATTGCTGCGGCCGTGGATGCGACTCGCGGTCGTGGTCGTGTGGTGTTGGCAACCGTCAAAGGGGATGTCCATGACATCGGCAAAAACATCGTTGGTGTCGTTCTGCGTTGCAACAGCTTCGATGTCATCGACCTCGGCGTCATGATTTCGTGTGACAAGATTCTTGAAGCGGCGAAAGCGAAGGGTGCCGATGTGATTGGCCTCAGCGGTCTCATCACCCCGTCGCTCGATGAAATGGTTCACGTCGCAAAAGAGATGCAACGACAGGGTTTTACCATCCCTCTGTTGATCGGTGGCGCCACAACGTCAGCGAAACACACGGCGGTCAAGATTGCCCAGCACTACAGCCATCCCATCATCCATGTGGGAGACGCATCGCTTTCTGTTCCAGTCGTCGAAAATCTGCTCGATTCCGATCGTCGAGCCGACTTCATCGAGAAGAATCTGGCCCATCAACTTCGTGATCGCTCAAACTACGAAGCGATGCAGTCGAACCGCAAACTGGTTCCTTATGCGGAAGCGTTCGCTCGTCGTTTTGCCACGGATTGGACTCAGGTCCAGATCGATACCCCGAGCTTCCTGGGAATCCGACCGTTGAATGATGTTCCACTTAGTGAACTTGTTCCCTACATCGACTGGTCACCGTTCTTTCAAACATGGGAGCTGAAAGGGAAGTACCCGAAGATCTTTACGGATCCGGTCGTCGGTGAGCAGGCTCGGAAGGTCTTTGAAGACGCTCAGGATCTGTTGCGGCGGATTGTTGACGAAAAACTGCTGACAGCCCGCGGCGTGTATGGATTCTGGCCGGCGGTCTCGGAAGGAGACGATCTCGTGGTCTCCGCCGTGTCCAACGGTTCGGTTGACGAAGCGGGAGCAAAAATCCGTTTTTCAATGCTGCGTCAACAATGGGAACGCCCTGGACAAAGCGATTTCCGGTCACTCGCCGACTATGTCGCCCCCGCCAGTGCAGGCCGGAACGATTATCTCGGTGCGTTTGCGGTCACGACTGGCATCGGCTGCGATGAACTGGCAGACAAATTCCAAAATGAATTGAATGATGACTACCTGTCGATCATGACCAAGGCACTCGCGGATCGGCTGGCCGAAGCCTTTGCCGAATACCTGCACGAGCAAGCCCGTAAAGACTGGGGATTCGGTTTACAGCAGCGATTGACAGTTGATGATTTGATCGACGAAAAGTATCGAGGAATTCGTCCGGCTCACGGCTATCCTGCCTGTCCAGATCACACCGAGAAAACCAAATTGTTCCAGTTGCTGGATGCAGCACGACAAACAGGTATCCAACTGACGGAAAGCTTCGCTATGCATCCCGCATCCAGCGTCAGCGGCCTGTACTTCGCCCATCCGGAAGCCCGCTATTTCAGCGTCGACAAAATTACGAAAGACCAGGTCGAAGACTACGCACGACGGAAACGGGTGCCGGTCGCGGAACTGGAACGATGGCTCGCTCCGAATCTTGGGTATGACCACTGAGTTCTCATCAATGTTCTGAGCCTTGTTTCGGATCACTTTATGTCTGTTGATTTTTCTGTTGATCAACCGATTGCTGCGCTCGCTTCGCCACCCGGCGGAGCGGCGCGGGGAATGGTGAGAATTTCCGGAACGCAGGTCCGACATGTTCTCGATTACTGGTTTCATCCAGACGATCCTGAGCGATGGAACAAGGCTCGTACCGCGACAATGCATCCAGGGTTACTTCACCTCGTCGACGGGACTGGCGACTTATCGATTTCCGTCCAAGTCCTCTTCTGGCCCCATCGTCGAAGTTATACCGGACAGCCACTTATCGAACTGCACCTCCCCGGTTCCCCTTGCCTGCTCGAAGCAGTCCTCGGCGAAGTCTACCGACGGGGTGCCCGGCCAGCGCGGCCAGGCGAATTTACGCTGCGCGCCTTTCTTGCCGGAAAGCTCGATCTCCTGCAAGCAGAGGCGGTTTTAGGAGTCATCGATGCGCAGGATCACCAGGAACTCCAAACCGCGCTCGGACAACTGGCCGGTGGGATCTCGCACAAACTGACCTTGCTGCGGCATGATTTGCTTGAACTACTGGCTGATTTGGAAGCCGGGCTTGATTTTATCGAAGAGGATATTGAGTTTATCAGTCGACAAAATTTGATCGATCGTCTCACCGAGGCTCGGGCACTTGTCAGCGATCTCTTGGCCCAGGCGGGCGAACGGATGCAAGCCCGAGTTCGCTTCCAGGTTGTCCTCGCCGGATTGCCAAACGCGGGGAAAAGCACCCTGTTTAATCGCTTAGCCAAAGCCGCTAAGGCACTCGTTTCTCCCGAACAAGGGACAACCCGAGATTTTCTTACTCAAACCGTCCATTGGAATCAACTTACATTTGATCTCATCGATACCGCCGGATGGGAAAATGCAGCGAGCGGCATCGCCGCTGCGGCGCAACAGCAGCGAGTCGAGCAATTGCAGCGTGCTGATTTGTTGATCTGGTGTACCGCTGAGGGACTCGATCAGCTTGACGCCCAATCGGACCAGAAGCTGTTCGCGACCGCGTCAGCACAAGCCTCAACGAGCATTCGTCTCGTGACCAAAACCGATCTCAGACCCGACTCTCGCCCCGTCCACAAAATCGTTGCGGAGACCGCTCCAGATTCCCTTTCCCAATTCCAGATGGTGGGGGTCAGCGTCCTGGCCGAAACGGGATTCGATCAACTCGAACAAGCGATTCGGCATCATCTTGGTTCGCCCCCCCTTCGCGCTGGCCAATGGCTCGGGATGACTGCTGCCCGTTGTCAGGAAACACTCGAATGCGTCGTTCGGGCTCTCGATCGGGCTGAGTCTGCAGCACGACAGATCAATACCGGAGACGAATTGATCGCAGTCGATTTGCGTGAGGCACTGGATCAACTGGGGGTGATTCTCGGCGTGATTTACACCGATGACATTCTGGACCGCGTTTTCAGCAAGTTTTGTATTGGCAAATAGCCATCGTTGGGTGTTCGCATCTGACAGAATCTCACCCATCCGCCGATCCCCGCTTTTTGGGATTCGGCGTGCCCACCGAATCCCAAATGCTTTCAGCGGATTCCTTTTATTTGCGGACGGGGTTCGTAATGTCAGACTCGTCCAAAATAAAGTGATTCACCACGGACCGTTTACTCGAAGTAAAAACCCCTTGAATTCGTCCATCTGCAGCCTGGATGATGTAGGGGTAGGCCGCTTCGTCTTGGGGATTATCGATAATATTGCGAGGCGCTGACCAGGATGCCCCCCGGTCTGTCGACACTCGCATCGTCAGTGGATTGCGTTCTCCCTCGTTGTTATTGTTGTAGATCATCACCAAGTGGCCATTCTTCAGCCGAATCAAATCGACCGCCGCATTGGGGTTCGGAAACTCGGTATCGACACCCGGCAACCAGGTGAAGCCTCCATCATGCGATTCGGTCTTCACGATAAATCCGTCTGCCTGCGGTCCATATCCCCCCCCTCGACGGCAGAATGCCACCAAATTTTGATCATCAAACTGAACAACAGACGGCTGAATATTTCCAATCCGTGAATGAACCAGATTGGAAAAACTCCACGTTTTGGTTTTTTTATGAAAGCGAGCAAACAGGGAAGCACTTTCCGCCCCCACGGCTTCCTTGTCGTTTCCCATTTCATGGTAAATCGGCAGCAGGAAATCCCCATTGAGCAGTGGAATCGGCTGCGATCTGACCATCATCCCTTTTTCAAAAGTGAGGATTTCCGAATCAGTCCAGGTCTGTGCGTTATCGAGCGAGTATTTGTATTTGATCACCGAGTCAGACCAGGTCTCACCATAACGGACGACATAAAACAGCCAGGTCGCGGCACCCGGTTCCTGCCAGATGACCCCATTTCCATCTGCTCGATCCGGCGTATCCGCTATCCTTTTGGGTAACGCCCATTCGGTCTTTCCCTTGGCAAGTCGGGCGCCATAAACGGCGGTATCCCCCTGATATTCCCCCTCGCCACCATAATAAGCAATGTAGAGATCGCCATTCGTCAATTCTTCGAGACTCGCAGGATGTTTATACCGGCCACCAGGCGTTTCTGGCCCAAAAACGCGAGTGACCACCAGCTCGGCCAAAGTCAATTTGGCGGAAGTGAGCAAAAATACCATCGTGAAAACGGAAGAAAACAATCGAGGTACGTTCATAAGAGCTTTCCAAAAATCCAATCACAAGATCAGGTAACTGGCTACAGATTCACTTCAAACAGATCGATCAAAAATCATACTAACCGGCATCAATGCTTACCGGGGTTTTTCAGGGCTCTGTTTCAGGGCCCGGATGGGATCGGTTTCTCAACAGGAATTGTGATCCGCGAGGGCATCCCCGCCGTCCGGTAAAGACGCTGAGTCGCTTTCTGAAAATCGGCTGGACTGGCCTTGTAGATATCAACAAATGTCTGCGGATTGCGGTCAATTAACGGAAACCAGCTGCTCTGGACCTGTACCATCAGACGATGCCCAGGACGAATGACATGCGAAATATCTTGCATCGTAAACCGAACCGTTTCGGGACGGTTGGGAATAAATGGCTCGGGCTTTTCAAAGCTCTTGCGAAATTTCCCTCGAAAAACATCACCTCGAACTAACTGCTGGTATCCCCCCATGCGAATCCCCGTAGGATTCTCTTTGGGATCTGGATAATCATTGGGGTAAACGTCGATCAATTTCACCACCCAGTCCGAATCCGTCCCCGAAGTCGATACATGCAATTCGACTTCAATGGGTCCGCCCAGTACCCGATCCTGCTCGAAGATTTCGGTTTGATAAACCAGCACATCCGGTCGGCGTGAGGCATGCCGCTGGTCGGCCGTCATGTAATCCGCCGACATACCAATCGTGGTTTTTTCCAGATACGGGACCGGTTTGGCCGGATCACTGAGATATTCATCAAAGCCATGAGCGGCCTCATTTTCCGTGGGGGGATTTGACTCGAGTCGACCGCCAGACTGAAAATAGAACGACTCGGCCACGAAACCTTTCGGTGGCCACGCATCAAAACGTCGCCAACGATTGGTTCCGGTTTCGAAAACCCAGGCCTCGGGATGATTGAGCTTCCCTTCGCCCTTCAGATGAAACTCAAAAAACGGAAATTCGATCTGCTCACGATAAAAGACCGCAGTCTTCGCATTGAAGGACACATTTCCCAGCGTTTCGCCGTCGCCACCAGACCAGCCGCCATGACTCCAAGGTCCCATGACCAGCAGATTGTTGGTTTTGGGACTATTCGCTTCAATTTGCTTGTAGGTTTCGAGTGCTCCAAACAGATTTTCTGCGTCGAACCAACCACCCACGGTCATGACAGCAGGCTGAATTTCTCTCAGGTGCGGACGAAGGTTACGCGTTTTCCAGAACTCGTCATAAGTCCCGTGACTCATTACTTCATTCCAGAAGGGAACGTTCCCTTTGTAATGTTGCAAGTCCGCATTCGACAGCGGACCCATTCGCAAAAAAAAGTCGTATCCGTCTGGTGTCTCGTGATCAAATTTTTTGTCGATCTTTTTGGTCGGTTCGGGACGCCGGTGTCCCTGAGTCGCCATAAAATTGAAGGCATGTGGCAGCTGTAACGCTCCGTGATGATGCCAGTCATCCCCAATGAACCAGTCAACCAGCGGGGCCTGTGGCGAACAGGCGACGAGAGCAGGATGCGCATTGATCATCCCCGCACTGGTATAAAATCCGGGATAGGAAATTCCCGACATCCCCACTTTGCCGTTGTGGTTAGGAATATTTTTGATCAACCACTCGATCGAGTCCCAGGTATCGCGACTCTCATCAATTTCGTCGGGTTTGCCGCCATTCCCCAGCTGTGGCCGCATTTCCACGAATTCCCCCTCGGACATCCATCGCCCCCGAACATCCTGGTAGACAAAAATGTAGCCGGATTTCGCGAACTGCGGTGAAGGCCCCAGATTTTCCCGATATTGGTCCACCCCATAAGGTTTGACACTATAAGGGGTTCGGGTCATCATCATCGGATAAGTTGTTTTTGCCTCTTTCGGCACATAAACCGTTGTAAACAGTCGAGTCCCATCACGCATCGGGATGCGATACTCGTATTTGGTGTAATTCGCTTTGACGAACTCGAGACCTTGAGCGTCAACGCGCTCCGAGAACCCCAGAAATAGTGCGAGCCCCGCCAGCAGGCAAACGGGAAAAGAGACTGCGGTGCGTACACGTGTGCCGTTGGTCATAAAAGTCACTTTCGAGGAAGCGGCGTGAAATGGAAGCCTGTCACAAAACCCCAAATAAAAGACCTGTCAGCGTTCTAAAAACCATCAGAAAACCTATTTCTTTCCTCGTTTTGACGGAATAGGATCAGGTCTGGCAGGTTCAGCAAGCCAGTCATCCAGCGACTGCGGATTCTGCAGGTCTCGCTGCAATTGCTCTACCTGCTGGTCCCAGTCGGTTTTTCGTTCGCCAGACTGCGAAATCACTTCGGCATTCAGCTTTTCCGGCGAGATTCCCTCAAATTCCTGCATCCAGAACCGGAGATCCGTTTCGTCATCACGGGTGTTCCCTCCGGCGACTCGAGACGGTTTCAACGGGCCGACTTCGCGCAGCGGCGACTCCAGATTTTCCAGAAACACATCACTATCAACCCCAATTCCCCGACGACGGCGAATCGCGGTTTGCAATCGATGATCGCTCGACACCACCGTTAATCGCTGCGGAGCCGAATGCTCGCTGATCAAACGCTCGATCACCTCGTCCGCTTCGTGCCCTGGGGGGGCAAATAAAACGGTCATCGTTTCATATTTGAAGCGGGCTGGAAGATTTGCAGGGGCATCAATCGCATCAAACACCACGGTACATCGTTGACGCTCGTCACCCGTTAATCTTTGGGCGACTTTTGTGAGAAGTTTACGCCGCTGCTGGGCCAAGTCACCTGGAGCATACTTTGCACGCGCCAGCCCCGCTTCATGGAGCAGATTATAACCGTCAATGATCAAAAACCGCGTTGACATCCACTGTTCCTCGAAAATCCAGACCACCCGATTGCCGGCAATCAGGGGGCTCGGTATGCCGGGAAAAAACCGTCCGGAGCACTGGCTGTTTTTCCCGTTCGTGCTTCCCACTGCTGACAAAGACGCTGATAATTCGCCGGATCCGAAATCAGCCGCCAAGTGAAAAACGGGGCGCGGTAATGCGAAAAACCGGCCTTGAATGCAAACAGCGAATCTTCAGTCCCCCCATAACCACCGCCGAGATGCATCGTCTGATTGCCACGTTCTTTGGCCCACGTTCGGACCGCATCGAGCATCACTTTGGTCGGGTACTGGCTGTGAAATTCCTCCGTTGTGCCGCTCAGGTGATACTGCACAATCCCACAGACTTCGGAAAAAATTCCCCCGCAGGTGACGACTCCGTCTTTGTGACAGATGGCCAGATGCAACACATCGCCAATCGCTTCACGTAGCTGCGTGAAGTATTCCCGAGGAAAAAAATAATGTTCATTAGCGCTGACTCGACGCATCGTCTCGGTGTAAGCCCGAAAGAACTCTTCAAAATCCTTCCAGTCTGACTGAATCTCGACGGTAAAACCCTTCTTACGCGCCCGATTGATCTCGCTCCGGTGACCCGCTCGCGTCTGATGCCATAACTCTTCTTGAGGCTGAGTCAAGTCGATGTAAACGGTCTGACCATGCTGCACAACGCAACCAAATTTTTGCAGGGTCTCCATCGGCAGCGGGATGGTCGGATGGGAACGAACAAACGCACTAACCACCCCCTGGGCTCGCAGACCCGCCGCAAACTGGACGATCGCTTTCTCGAGAAAGGGCTCAATTGGATCCGAACCCGGATTAATGAGCAGCGGTGCCGCATAACCATAGGGAGTGATCGCATCAAACAGCGGTGTCGAGGACTCGCACGATGTTGGCAGCGGCCGAAGGATCAGCGTCGCCAGGAAGCGATGCCCGTTATCATCTTCTGCATGAAAAGCCAGGCATTTCCCATTCGCATCCGGAGCACACAGCCGATCGCGGGTGCTGAGTTCGACATATTTGGGCAGATGATAAAAGTCGTGGATCGAGTCGGCCAGAAACCGGCTCCACAGACTCGAATCAGGTCCAAGAAACTCACATCGCATCCCCAACGACTCCCTGATCATGGCCATGCTGTTGCGAAGAACAGCGGGTGTCATCGATCTTCCGCTCCGCGCGAAGTCTCATTAATACCCGTCACCCCATTCCCCCATTCCACTCGACCGCCATTCCCCAACTGCTGCGTCCCGATAAACGGGGTCCCGTTAAAACTCGCTAAATCTGTCGGGTTTCCACCAAATCCCACGTGAGACCCTGACGGAATCGACCTCGATTTCCTCGCAAAAATGAGCCCTCATCCTGCCGAAGCAAGATGAGGGTCAATCAAGACTCAGCAGCAGAAAAATCAGGATCAACTCAACTTGCGGTCCTGAATCCACTCGGTATGAAACATCTGACCGCGAGGTTTATCGGTCCGTTCGTAGGTATGAGCTCCAAAGTAGTCTCGCTGCGCCTGCAATAGGTTGGCCGGGAGACGTCCTTGGCGATAACCATCAAAATAACTCAGTGCCGCACCAAATACCGGAACGGGAAGACCAAGCTGGACCGAGGTGGCAATCACCCGACGCCAGCTAGGCTGCGCCTTCTGCACGGCATCCCGGAAGAAATCATCCAAGAGCAAGTTTTCCAAGCTGGGATTCTTATCAAACGCGGCCTTGATATCCCCCAGGAACCGCGAGCGAATGATGCATCCACCGCGCCAGAGCAACGCAATATTTCCGTTATTCAGCTTCCAGCCAAACTCTTTCGCCGCCGCGTCCAACTGGACGTATCCCTGTGCATAACTGCAAAGCTTCGATGCGTACAGCGCCTGACGAACATCTTCAATAAATTGCTGTTTGTCGCCGGTAAACTTAGCGTCTGCGGGCCCCTGCAAGATCGCACTCGCACGGACGCGTGCCTCTTTCTGAGCCGAGAGGCATCGAGCGTAAACCGCTTCCGTGATTAAGGTGGTCGGCACGCCCAGATCCAGTGCATGCTGACTCATCCATTTTCCGGTCCCCTTCTGCTGAGCAGTATCAAGAATCTTGTCGACGAGATGCTCACCCGTCTCTTGGTCCGTGACACTGAAAATGTCGCGAGTGATTTCGATCAGGTAGCTTTCGAGCTCTCCTTCGTTCCAGGATTTGAAGACCTGATAAAGCTCGGAGTTGGACAGCCCTAATGCATTTTTTAGAATGAAATAGGCTTCACAGATCAGCTGCATGTCGCCGTATTCGATCCCGTTATGGACCATTTTAACATAGTGCCCGGCCCCCGCATCGCCGACCCAGTCACAACAGGGAATATCGTGCTTGGGACCAACCTTAGCCGAAATTTTCTGGAAGATGTCTTTGACAAACGGCCAGGCGTCATGGTGGCCACCCGGCATGATACTCGGACCTTTTAATGCCCCCTCCTCACCCCCAGAAACCCCCGTCCCGATGAATCGCAGACCTCCCTTACGCAAATCCTGGTCGCGACGATTGGTATCGACAAAGTCCGAATTCCCGCCGTCGATAAGGATATCTCCAGGAGCAAGCAGCGGCTTGAGTTGCTCGATCACTCCGTCAACAGGAGCCCCCGCCTTGACCATGATCATGACGCGTCGCGGCGATTTCAGGCTCTGGACGAAGGATTCGAGGGTGTGATATCCCTGAATTCGATCGCTCGTCCCCGGATGAACTTTATCGGCAGGCTCGTTTTTCAAGCCGCCGGTGAATTCATCCGTCGTGGCAGTGGTCCGATTATAAACCGCCACCGAAAAGCCATTGTTGGCCATATTCAGAACCAGGTTCTGACCCATTACGGCCAATCCAATCAAACCGATATCGTGCTGCGACATGCTGCAAAAATCCAAATCTCACGTGGTGAGACAAGCAGACCGCCTCTGACAAACGAAGCGGATGAACTCGAGTCTCAAATCGAAGTCGTGATTGTATGCGGGAGAGGGGAGACTGAGCAAATCACGGGGGCTCATCGAGCAACGGTTTTCCGCTCGCGAAACCGTTTTCCGTAGCGAATCCGTTGCCAGTAACGAATCCGATTTCTTGTTCTGAAGTCCGTCACAACCGGCTAGCAAGGATCAAAGCCTCAGGGCTCGGATCCGTTCGCTAGCCATTTCCCTGACGTTTGATCCGTAGCGACTTGGCTTCAGGACAAGGAAAACGCCAAGCCGGTGAACCTATGAACTTCAAGCCTGTGAATAGGTATCGAAGACGCGAACCTTTTCCCAAGTCGGTTTATTTTCTTCGATGAACTTCAAATGATCGGCCGCTGTCTGGTACGTGTCGTGATCCTGTTTTGACTGAAATACGACGAGCAACCCGACGTGGAAATCACGGACATTCACTGGCCGATCCAATTCGGCAACCACCGGCCCGGCAGCAAAAAACGCGACTCCCGGATGATTTTTCAGGTAGTGAAAACAGGCATCAACCAGTTTTTGAGTATTTTCGGCGGTCCCGTCCTTTAGGGTGAAATAGACATTGTGAACCAGCATCGGTTGTTTCGCATCAGCGGCCATTCAAATAAATCCTCTTGTGAATTGGTTTGACTCGGTCGATTGAAAATCCAGTCCGGACCACTGCGATCAACTTGGCATACGCACCCAAGGTTCATGGCACCCAAAGTCGATGGCATCGTGGCAATTCCGGAAAATCGAGAGAATCGTTTTCTCTCCGTCACGACATCATCACATCTCGACACACCTCTTGCCACTCTACCGAGGCGGATCTTTTCGCCATCCCGCTCGAACCAGAGATTTCAAACCACAGATTGCTCACGCATCACGCGGCTACGCATCACGAGGCTACACCACGTCCCACAGTCAGTCACACTCAGCCATAGTCAGCCTGACAGGTGAAACTCAGACGAAACGCCGTTACAATCAATGGTGAGAGAATCACCCTGCCAACGGGGACTGAGTTCCGGCGAATCCGTCGGGGCAAGGATACAAGCCTCTTCATTGAAGGAAAGACCCATGCATCGCCTTCCCTTGTTTCGACATTGTTCCCTGGGCTGGATCGGGTTCGTTTTCCTGACGATCACAAATCTCGGTGCTGCGGAACCGCTACGCATCGGGGTGGCTGAAGTCGAGATTACGCCCCCCGTCGGGTTTCCTATGGCAGGCTATTATCACGAACGTCTTGCCGAAGGGACCATCGATCCCCTGAAAGCCAAGGCGATTGTCTTTCGCGACGCCCAGACCGAAGCGGCCCTTGTCGTCTGTGATCTGATCGGAATCGCCACCGATCTCTCGCAAGCAATTCGCCAGCGGGCATCCGAGCAAACCGGGATTCCGGTCTCTCACATCGTGATCACAGGTACACACTCGCATACCGCTCCCGATTACATGAAGGAATTGTACCTGTTTCTCGGCAAAGAAAATCAGGCACCACTGCGAGCCACCTACATCGAAAAACTGATCAGTGCTCCGGTCGCAGCGATCGTGAAGGCACGGGCCGCAGCACAGCCGGCAGTCCTGGAATCGGGCTCGGCCCTGCAGCAGATCCCTGTCTCGTTCAATCGACGTTCCGTGATGCGAGATGGAAGTGTTCGGACCTGGATGAGTCACGATCACCCGGATGTCGTGCGGGCCGCTGGTCCGATTGACCCACAGATCGAACTGGTGACGATCCGGAATGAAGCGGGAGAACCCCAGGGAATCCTCAGTAACTTTGCCTTACATCTCGATACCGTCGGGGGGATGAAGTGGAGTGCCGACTATCCGTATTTTATCGAGCAAACCTTGAAAAAAGGACTCGGCTCGAACGTCATCTCGATCTTTGGTACCGGCTGCTGTGGCGATATCAACCACGTCAATCCGAAAAGTCGTGATCGCAACAAAGCCGATTACATTGGACAGTCTCTCGGTGATTCGATTGCGACACAATTGGGACAATTGAAGCGAATCGAACAGACGACCCTGCGGGCCAAATCACGAATTGTCCGCCTGCCACTCCAAGAGGCGACAAAAGACGAGGTCGTCGCCTCGATTCAAGTCGTACAAAAAGCACAGCGGAAAGAGCCGGTCGACTTCCTGGAGCATGTGACCTCTTATAAAATACTGATGCTGGATCACTTTCGGCATCACGAACCCCATGCGAATACCATCGAACACATTACCTGGGGGCTGAGTCGCTCACTCGCCGGTGTTGGCGAGACCCTGCCGGTGGAAGTGAACGTCATCACCATCGGTCATGACGTGGCAATCGTCACACTTCCGGGCGAAGTTTTTGTGGAACTGGGACTGGCCATCAAGCAAGGATCTCCCTTCCGTACCACACTGGTGATCGAGCTTTCCAACTGTGTGGAAACCGTTTACATCCCGAACCGAGCCGCGTATGCCGGGGGAAGTTACGAAGTGACGAATTCTGCCGTCCAACCCGGATCCGGCGAGATGCTCGTCGAGGCTGCACTGAGCCTGCTCCGTGAAGCCGCCGCCACCAACCCGGTCGTTCCGCCCGCGGCAAAATGATCGAATCAGCCTCGTCCGCAGACAGCCCCCAACCCAAGGCCAGGGGGAAAGTGCTCTGCGAGCCACGCGACAATTTCACTCTTGAAATCCACGAATTGACCTGTCATGCTCAATTGCCGCATCCTTGCCGAGAAATGCCACGGATTCTGATAGACCAAAAGCATCATCGCACGGAGGCCGTTTATCTGCATGACTAATTTTACCCAATTTCCCTCTATTCATTCCACAAGTGCGGTCACACCCTGATATAACTGCGGCACGATAGCACTTCTCAATTCTGCTACGGAAAGCAGATCCAGAACTTTCGGCGAACGAGAGAAACAAGGGGCTAGGGTGTTCAGATGAGCAGCGAAATGTGTCCAGAGCGGTTATAGGCTCATGCGAAATGGGATCCCGGGATAGACGCCGATGCTTTTCCCACGTTTTTTGAGATAATGGAAAGACGGAGCCATGAGTCGAGATCGCGAAATCAACGCTGCACGACGTGGTTTGCAAGCAGATACTGATTTCCAGCCACAAATTGCCTTGTTGACAAAAACATTGAACACGTCTGTTTTTCGTTCGGCGATGGTCTTGACCGTCAATTTGTTGTGTTCCTCGAACTTACTTTTCGCTCAGGCCGATCAGGCAACCACTCCCATTTTCGCGGACAAAAAGGCCTTCGACGAAACCGTCTCCCCTTTCTTGAGGAAGTACTGTGCCGAATGTCACGGCGAAATCAGTAATGAGTCAGATGTCGTCTTGTCCAGCATCAGTTTTGATCTGGCAACCGGTCACGACATAGAGCTTTGGAATACGGTACTACGGCAGTTGCACGTGGAAGAGATGCCACCGACCGGAAGTGATCAACCCGAGCAACACGAAAGAGACGCCGTGATGCTCTGGATCAATGCAGAACTGAAAAAGTCCGGGAACGTGTCTGATCTCTCTTCGAAATTGGAGAGTCCGAGCTTCGGCAATTATGTGAACCGTGAAAAGCTATTCAGTGGAGAGATTACTGCTGAGCCTTTTTCACCTGCACGTCTGTGGAGAACAAGTCCTGACGTATTCGAAAATGTGAAATCCAGCTACGGGCAGGTCGCCCAGGATTTTAGACAGCCTTTTCCGCTGGAAGATAAAGTTGGTATCAAAGACTATGCCAACCTTCTCTTTGCGGATTCAGCGGTTGTGAGTGTGTTGATGAGCAACGCCGCTTGTGCTGCCGATGAACTCATCAAGCATTCTCCCATCGCTTCATCAGACATAAGTCCCAGTGATGACACGCTTGCCTCGGCCATCAGCGAACATTTCAGCAAGGTTGTCTATCGAGAACCCCTGCAAGAAGAGATCCGCAAATACTCAGAGCTTTTTAGAAAGTCAGCCAAAGAGGGCGGCAATGCCGAAGCCATGCGATTGGTTTTGATGGCGGTCATGTTACACCACGAATCTGTTTACAGAGTTGAGATCGGTCTTGGCAAAGCAGATGCTCACGGGCGTCGGATTTTGTCCAGTACGGAAATGGCGTTTGCTATCGCTTTTGCTCTGACAGATCGCCCGCCCGATGCGGCACTGCTTCAGGCCGCCGAAGCGGGGAAGCTGAACAGCAGCACGGATGCGCAGTTTCAAGTTGCACGCATACTTCAAAATGACGCGATTAACAAACCAAGGATTCTACGTTTCTTTCAGGAATTTTTTGGCTACACCCGAGCCCATAAGGTGTTTAAAGACGAAAATCGCTCGGGCGGATTTGCTTACTACGGCGAAAACTACCCGGCAATGTACGAAAAAGATGCTGATTTTTTTGTCATGAACATCCTGGAGAAAGACAAGGATGTCTTTAGGCAACTGTTGACATCAGACGAGTATTGCATCTTCAACAGAGCCACGTTTCGAAACACGGTCTACGATTTTTACAAGAAGAACCAACAGCAACTTGATCAAGGGGAATTTCCGGAAGTCAAGCAGAAAGAGCTTTTGCAGAGACTGAACCTGAAGGGTTGGCATGAACTGAATGTGAAATACAACCTGCATAACTTCAATAAAGGATTCAATGGCAGTGTCGCTGCGATCAAGCAGATCGTGCAGGAGCAGTACAGTTGGATGGACACCAAAGACGAAAATATCCTTCTGCATCGCATGCAGGCTCTGTATACAAAATACCCGATGGTTTACGACCTCAGGGATGATGAGCAGGACTTCCTGTTGCCGCAACCCTACAAACGACCGCACCGTGCCGGGATGTTGACGCATCCTGCCTGGCTGATCGCACATTCATTGAATGACAGCACGGACCCGATTCGGCGTGGCAAATGGGTGAGGGAGCGATTGCTGGGAGGCGTGATACCGGACATTCCGATCACAGTGGATGCCTCAATTCCGGAAGACCATACGAAAACGCTCAGAGAAAGGCTGCAAAAAACGGAGAACGCTGAATGCTGGCGTTGTCACAGGAAGATGAATCCACTGGGATATGCCTTCGAGATCTACGATGACTTCGGACGGTATCGAACGGAGGAAAGTCTGGGGAAAGGAGATACCAAACCGGTCAATCCCAAAAGTGAACTGGTAGGCACGGGCGAGAAGGAATTGGATGGCGAATTCAAGGATGCTTTGGAAATGATACATCGACTGGCCGAATCGGATAAAGTTCGTCAATGCATGATCCGGCATGTATTTCGCTACTTTATGGGTCGCAACGAATTGCTCACCGATTCAAAAACACTCATTTCCGCCGATCGGGCTTACCTGGACAGTGGTGGCAGTTTTAATGCACTTTTGATTTCCATTCTTTCGTCTGACTCGTTTCTTTACCGCAAAGTACTTGAATCGTCTACAAGGCACTCACCATGAACTTTACACGACGCGACACGCTTAAAAGTCTTTCTTTAGGGGCAGGGGCATTCTTATTAGCGCCTTTCCTGCGTCAAGTAGAACTCCAGGCCGCAGGGAACTCGATCGCGATTCCCAATCGTTTTGTGTTTGTAGTAAAATCGAGTGGCATCATTCCCGATGCGAGCACGCCTGACGCATTCAAAGGCAAAGATTCGAGCAGCAGTTTATTCAGTCAGGATCTGACAAACGTTTCTCTGCCGTCATCAATGCACGCCCTGGAGCCCTTTAAAGATCAGCTTTCGATCGTCCAGGGGCTCTCGGGGAAAATGTGCCGTGGTGGTCACTCCAGTTGGTTTGGCATGCTGGGTGTCTACATGACTGGAGGTGAGTTTGATGCTGGTGCGATTATTAGAGCCACCGCCGATGCAGAATTGGCCAAACTCAACCCGGCGCCCTTTAATCATTTAGGACTGGCGATCAGAGGGAAGGCGTTAAGCAGCGACTATGGCGGAACCATGTATCCTGGGATTACCGCCGTCGGGCCGGGACAAGAACTTCCCTTTCAGGGGTCTCCCGACATTGCCTACCAACAACTGTTTGGCTCTGCTGTTTCGTCCAGTAACGGGGCAGAGAAAAGATTCAGGCTGCAAGGGAATCTTCTTGATTTTATGGTGGATGATATCAAGAAGGTTACGCGGGCTATCCCCTCGTCGGAACAGGGCAAGATGGACGCCTACCTCAATGCCTTTGAGGAACTTCAGACGCGTCACAGCAAATTGTCGAGTATGAAAGATCAGGTCGCGGCAAATGCGCCTGGATACTCTGACAAATTCACTTCTCTTGTCGAGGAGGTTCGTCAGGAAGCACAATTTGATTTAGCCACCGCTGCATTGATTGCAGGCCTCACCAACGTCGTAACCATTCGCTTGGACAACGTGGATATGACCTACAAAAAACTGGGTATCGACGAACATAACCATGGCATCGGGCACAACGAAGGCACTAAAAGTCAGACTGAATACCGTGACATCATCCAGCGACATCACTCAGAACTTCTGGCGACGATGGCCCGGAAACTGAGAGCGGTTCCTGAGGGTGATGGAGACATGCTGGACAACACCATGATCATTTTCCTGTCTGATTCGAGCGATAATCACCATGGAACCGGAATGGAGTGGCCCTATCTGATTGTTGGCGGAGGCGGCGGTAAACTCAAGCTGCCGGGTCGTTATCTGCGTTATCCGAAATATGGTGAAAAGGGCTGCCGTACCATCGGCGACTGGTGGACCACTCTACTCAATGCTTATGGCAACCCCATCAAGTATTATGGCAACGAAGATCTTGTGCTGAAGCAAAATGGCTGCTCACATGCGGGACCACTCGAGGAGCTCTTGGTTTGATCGTGTCGGTGCCGAACTTGAGGCGAATCAAAGTGGTGAGCGACGGACTTGCGTTTTGGTCCATTCGATCTCTCGGTGCCACCGGATCGTCTTTGCCAGTTTCCTGACGTAGTCCGGTTCGAGCGAGAACATCCACTTCGGATTATCGAAGTGAGACATTGCGTCACCATCAAGGAATTCAACCTCACCCCGTCGAAGTCAACAAAACACCCCGTCGAAGTCAACAAAACTCTCTGACACGAAACATCCATGAAAAAAAAACTCATACTCACCGCAGCGCTGCTGTGCTTCCTCTCCCCAAATTGTTTCGCCCAGCCGCTCAGGGTTTTCATCCTGGCTGGCCAATCGAATATGGAGGGACATGCCGAAATCCGCACCTTTGACTACATCGGCAAAGATCCCGCCACGGCACCCTTGCTCAAGGAAATGCGCAATCCCGATGGAACGCCTCGCGTATGTGACAAGGTCTGGATGTCCTATTTGACCGGGCCTTATGACGGTAGTGCGAATGGCGAAGGCTTGGGGAAATTGACCGCAGGTTTTGGCGCACGCGGAGACCAACCCACCAGGGATGGCGGAAAGATTGGGCCTGAGTTCACTTTTGGTATCACGATGGAGAAGGAGTTGAAGGAACCCATCCTGATCATCAAGACGGCCTGGGGCGGCAGGTCGCTCAACACGGAGTTTCGTCCCCCCAGTGCCGGGCCATACGTGCTGCCCAAGCAGATTCAAGATGAGTGGGACAAACATCCGCAAGGTGCCCACGGCATTCCCAAACTGGAGGATCGGAGAAAATGGCAAGAAGACAAGGATGCCGCCTCAGGCGTATTTTACCGCATGATGGTGGAGCATGTTCAGAAGGTGCTCGCAGATCCGGCTCGGGTCTGCCCCGCTTATGATCCCACGGCGGGCTTCGAACTTGCGGGTTTTGTCTGGCTTCAGGGTTTCAACGATCTCGTCGATGGCCAGACCTATCCGAATGGCGATTATGATGAATACTCGCGCCTCTTGGCACACTTCATCCGCGACGTACGCAAAGACCTTTCCGCCCCGAAGATGCCCTTCGTCATCGGCGTACTGGGTGTCGATGGTGAGAAAAACGTCAACTTCCGCAAAGCCATGGCCGCTCCGGCTGCAATGCCCGAGTTTAAAGGCGATGTGATTGCTGTCGATACCGCCCCTTTTTGGGATCGTGATATCGAAGCCGCAGAACCCAGGCAGAGCGAGTATCACGAAATCGTTGGCACGGCTCACACCTTGAAAGCAGTTGGCACGCTCGATACGGAACGGAAATGGGATCAGTTCTGGAAGCCGATTGGTAAGCCACAGCCAGCGGAGCGAGACTGGCGCTTCGTCACGGTCGATGCCACCGAAACGAAGGGCAAACTGGAAGAGTTCACGGACAGGAGATTCCGTGATATCACACTGCCTGCCGGAATGGAGAATTGGTACCTGCCTGACTTCGATGACAGCAAATGGACAGCTGGCAAGGCTCCCATCGGCAAGGGTGTGTGGAACCACAGCGGAATTACCCTCGACAAATTTTCCTCAATGTGGGGCAATGAAGAATTCCTGCTCATGCGTTCCACTTTTGAAGTAGATCGCCTCGACTACGATTCCTATCGCATCGCGATTTTGGCGAGACAAGGGTTTCATGTTTATTTGAACGGACACAAGATTCACACTTACATCTGGTGGCAGCATAAGCCGCAATACGGATCTCTCGTCCTCGATCAAGAACAGACTCAACATTTGAAGAAAGGGAGAAACCTCTTGGCGGTTTACGCCAATGATCAATACTCACCAGACTCCCCACAACATTATGCCGCGCTCGATGCATGGATAGAGGGAATCACCAAGTCGGATCAGGAGAAGCTCGACCTCGCTTTGGAGGAAGTCCTCTCACCCAAAGACAAAGAAGCTCTCCAGGGCGCATCCAATGGCGGCTACCACTACTTCGGCAGCGCAAAAATATTCGCGCAAATGGGTAAGGCGTTTGCCGAAGCGAACCTCAAGCTCATCAAAAAGTAAGGAATCAGAAGTAGAAATATCAGAACCAGTTGGCGCGACCACGAAAGACCCCTATGCCGGGAGAGCTTTTGTTTTTTTCTATGGATGAAACCTGATCGTGAACTCGAAACTTCTTCTACTTGAATTCCGCAAAATCCTCTCGCGGAGCATCAAAGTCAGGTGCCATCCAAAAAGATCTGTCCCTTGCCGTTCCAGGTTGGCTTGGTCAACTCAGTCGAGGTGAGCGAGTCACCACGGCAACGGGTTCACCGTTGGTGGTTAAGACGATTTCCTCACCGGGAACCATCCCGGCGACCAGTTCACAGAATTTTGACTGCAAAACAGCAATTTGACTTCACGGCAGCAAGAGGTAGCGTGCGTGGTATTTCCATTTCTCCGATGTTTTGCTGATCGACACTCGCCCGGTTCGTTCCTGTTGACGCTCGATGACTGTGGCATCTTTGTTCGTTTCGGCGATTCCATTCAACGCTCGCCTCGACGCAACGATGTCGTCCGAATTCCGTGAGCACGGTATTTGCCTCCGCAATCGCCTTAATGGTTCGTGACATGGAAAACCAGTGTCTCGATGGACTCAGAGTCATCGTTCAGCGGAAACTTTATGCTGTGCACCTCGCCAAGTTCGCGCTGATAGGATAAACCCGAGCTTCAAGCCCGCGGACTGGGTTTGTCGTTGAGCCAGTTTTTCGATGTTCTTGACTTATTCTGGATCCTTACTCTTTCGGTTTTCTCTGAATTCGTGGCATTCGCGTGATTCGTGGTGCCAGAGGCGTTTCCTTTATTCGAAGTCAGGCAATGGTTATGACGATTGTCAAATTTGTCGAATCGCTGATTTTTGATGGTCGCGTACGCGTATCGACCACCGTGGATGCGAAGGGGAAAATTCAGTCGCCGTCCCCGGCAGAGATTGCTGAAACACTGACACGGCTTCGCCGTTACGAGGAACTCTACCGACCAGAGCTACCCGGCAACCCACCTGGTCTCTTGGACGACGGGCTCTACTGGGGGGCGCTCATGACTTATCGCGCCTGCAGTTTTTTAGCGCATCGCGATGTCGATTCCAAAACCATCGTCGATTCGCTCCAAAAAACAGTGCCACCTGTTGTCAGTCCTGCGGTTTGTTACTCGGTCGATTTCACCTTCCGATTTTTGCCCGACCTGATCCGGCTCGCAAAAGCGGTTTCTGTCGAGGATCCTCTCGTCGGCTGCTTGTTGACGCTGGCGCGGCAGTGGCCACTTTCGTCGGTCGGTGTTCCCGATTTGGGGGGGGTTGATATCTCGGCATTCGTCAGGGATGACTGTTTGTTGGCGTTGTATGTGGATCGAGTGATTGCCAGCGGCGATGCCTCGCGACTGGACCACCCCCGGGTTCTGTCACGAGTTCGAACCGCGATCGGTATACACTCAGAACTGGCGCCCGGGCTGGCTCAGGCCTTGGCGTCAATTTCTGAATCGGAGTGATCATTCCTGATCAAATGAGTATACTGATTTCGTGAGGAAGCCGTTTCATAATGCAGCTGAACGAAGGATGATTTTGCAATGGACTCAACGGATGGAACAATCTATGAAATGGGTCGGCAGTTGTCTGACCTGGTTTTGGGGCCAATGAAGCGGGGGTTTGTTGGCAAGGACGAGGTGATCGACCTGTTGGGAGTTTGTCTGGTCGGCGGAGAAAATCTCTTTATTCTCGGACCGCCCGGAACCGCCAAAACCGCACTGGTGCAAGAACTGGCATCTCGTCTGGATGGCCGCATGTTTGACTATTTGTTGACCCGGTTCACCGAGCCGAATGAACTGTTCGGCCCCTTCGACATTCGTCGGTTGCGCGAGGGTGAGCTGGTCACGAATACCGAGGGGATGCTACCGCGAGCCGATCTGATCTTTCTGGACGAGTTACTGAATGCCAACAGCGCCATCCTGAACAGTTTGCTGATGGTGCTCAACGAACGGGTCTTTCGACGTGGCCGGGAAACTTTTGCGCTCCCCACACTCATGATCATCGGTGCCAGCAACTCGTTGCCTGAGGATGAATCGCTGGCCGCGTTGTTCGATCGGTTTTTATTGCGGGTACGCTGTGACAATGTCCCCGATGAACGACTGCAAGAGGTGGTCACATCGGGGTGGGCGCGCGAGCTCACCACCGCAAAGCCCCCAGCCGGATTGCCGGTCGATTGCATTCGCAAGTTACAAAACGCCTTGAATACGGTTTTCCTCGATGAAGTTCGGACCGACTATGTCGCTTTAATTTGCCGACTGCGATTGGCGGGAATTCCCATTTCCGATCGACGGGCGGTCAAGTTGCAGCGGATGGTGGCGGCGAGTGCCCTGCTGTGCGGACGGCAGCAGGCGATCCTGTCCGATCTCTGGATTCTGAAATATATCTGGGATAACGAAGAACAGCAGGAATTGATCATGGCGATCGTGAATCAGTCGCTCGCTGCGGTGACGATTGACGAGTCGACAGCGCGGCACCCCCGATCCGCCGACGAACAGCAACCGAACCCGGAAATTCTTTCCCAGGAATTACAGCGAATCGCCAATCGGTTGCAGCAGGAAGCCCCTGCCGACGCCGTGAGGGCTCGTTGTCGGGATGAACTCAGCCTGCTGGCGTCGCGCTGCGAGTGGGTGAAAAATGATCATCAACGAGAATTCCTGCAGCAACAAGTCAACAAACTCTGGTCGATCCTGGATCCGACGACGGATGCGCCGACCAACCCCGAGAGTGGGTCGGCGAAAACATGACCCTGAACGCAAATCACACGTCGAATTGGGTGGTCTGTTTTCCCGCAGCGTACGCCGAATACCTTGGTCAATTGCGGCTGGTTCCGGGATTAAAAGTCTTGGTGCAAGACGGCCTGATCTGGTTGCGGGGTCATGCGCTGGATCAGGAACTCGGCCTTACACTGCGAAAAATTCCGGACGCCGTGACGTACTCGGTCCACACCAGCGGAAAATTGACACGGGATGACGAGACGGTGCCGAGTGCCGAGATTCCCGAGGGACCATGGCAACTGTTGTGGGATTGGCATGAACTGAAACTGCCGCGAGCGGGGTTTGCGGCGCGTCTGGATCAGCCCGTGGTGCTGCGACTGGTTCGATCGTCCTTGACGACGCCAATCAATGCACTGCGAACGACGTGGAAGATCTGGCAGCAGTACGTGATTTCGGCACCCCAGATTCGGATCGATCGATTCGCGTTTGCGATGTCAGAGAGGTCCGAGGTTCTCGTTCGGGGAACGCCGTTGCCACCCCTGCCGGGGCGGAGTTATTTCGAGTCGAACGGTCTCTTTCTGCCCGTCGGCTGGCGACTCGATCCCGATGTCGGAACGGCCGTGGCGCGGCAAGTGATGAAACTGGATCCAGAGACCCTGGCGATTTTTTTGGACGAGGGGACATTCGAGCGGATTCCCCAAGCGTCGTTTGTTCGTGCTTCGCGTGCTGCGGTGAGGGCTAGTCATGAACGATAATTATCTGGCGGCACTGCGCTACCTTTCGATGCCGATCCGTTCCTTTTGGAAATGGGACGATGGGGGAGCGGTGGTTGTGTGGCGTTCGGGTGGGACGATCACGTTTCGCGAGGAGTTGGCTGCCGTCTTGAGAAGACTGGCCCCCCAAGGGCTTCCGTCCATTGATGCCGTGCTGTTACTGATTGCTGCGACCAGGTCTGGCTGGATCACGGATTCGAAGGAATTGCGTGAAGTGGCCGCTTCACAACTTCCGGGGATTGACTCGCCTGGAGCGACTCCCCCTTTTTCTGCGCTGACATGTTCTGCGCTGAATCATGTGCAAGTACTTTCCAGCAAGTGGTATGAATCGGTCGAAGCGAAAGGGGAATTTTCGGCTTTCGTATTTGAGTCGACGCCGAGGGTGGTTTCTGCCGAGGTCGCAGCCGTCGTGTGTGATG
>JBIKZJ010000071.1:0-18510 GCA_044354755.1 Schlesneria sp.
CGGTGGAATTGGCTCCTGATCGCTATTTCCCGTGGTATATCCAGGGCCAGACCGAACGGGAGCTCGGGCTCGAGGTGCTCGCCAGGAAAAGTTTGCAGCGGTGCCTCGAGTTATGTCCCACGCATGCGGAGGCGGAACAAAGCTTGCGTGAGTTGAGCACCGGAGGCTGGTCATTGGGCCGGATCTGGCGACGCGTATTGGGGAATCGATAATGGCGTGGTCAATTGACAAAATTTTGAAGGCCGCCCGGCGGTTCCATGCGAGCGATATTCATCTGATCATGAATGTGGCTCCGGTATTTCGTATTAATGGAGAAATCCGTCCGATTGAGGGAGAGGTCCTGGATGCGGAACAGCTGAAATCGATCGTTTACGGGCTGCTTACCGATGCATTGCGTGAAAATCTGGAGCGGGATTGGCAATTGTGCTTTTCCAAGCATTGGCCCGAAATTGGCCGCTTTCGGATCAGCGTTTACTTCCATTCGGGTTGTCCCGAAATGTCGATTCGCCTGTGTGAAACCTCGGTTCGATCACGAGAAGAACTGCGGTTGCCGCCAATCCTTGAAGAATTGACTCGATTTTCGAGTGGTTTGATTCTGGTGACAGGGCCGACAGGGATGGGAAAGACAACTACCCTGAATTACATGGTCGATTTTATCAATCAGCATCGTCGGACGAAGATCGTCACGATCGAGGATCCGATCGAGTTTGTTCATGAAAATCAACGCAGCATTGTGGTGCAGCAAGAGGTGATGACGGACGTTCATTCGTTTCGAACGGCGCTGGTGCATGTGCTGCGACAGGACCCCGACGTCATCGTGATTGGTGAGATGAGAAACCTCGAAACCATCGAGACGGCGCTCATGGCTGCCGAGACGGGACACCTGGTTCTGGCGACGCTGCATACGCCAGATTCGGTGCAAACGGTTCAGCGAATTTTCAGCGTATTTCCCGCAGATCAGCAAAATTCGATTGTGATGCAAGTCGCCAATAGTTTGCAGGCGATTATCTCGCAGAAGCTGTTACCCCGGGCGGAGGGAAATGGACAAATCATGGCGACCGAAGTTTGTATTGCGACCAATGCGGTTCGCAATCACATCCGCAGTCGCGAGGTGCACCAGATCTATAATGAGATGCAGACTGGTCGAAAGCATCAGATGCAGACGATGGACAATGCGCTACTTGATCTCTACCAAAAGGGAGAGATCAGCTACGACACGGCGCTCTCGAACGCCCGCGAGCCAGACCACATCCGTCATAAGGCTCAGAAATAAGTCTGGTTTTGCAAATGGAATGGGGTGCTGGTTCGGGCTGTTCCCCCCTCAGTGCCAGCTTTCCCCCAATGTGGGAACCTGTTGGGGGAACCTGTTGTGGGCCCGGCGGGATTGGGGGGGTGATCAAACCAAACAGGGAAACGGGTGCGAAACCGCTTCCCTGTCTGGTTATCCGGGTCTGTTCATCGAGCCTGACTGTTCGCCTGATTTACTTTTCGAAAGATTTCAGGGCGTATTGCGCTCCGCGGTAGGCGGAGAGCTGGCTGGCCTTGGTCTGGAGGACCTGCTTGTAGAAGGCATCGGCGTTGGTTTTGTCGTTCCCCTGATTGCGACGTTCCGCGATAAAGAAGTAGGCCTCGCATAGCTGGAGTTTTTTCATTTTTTCGTCGGGAGTTTTGGCAACAAAGGCAACCAGATCTTGTTCAGAAAGTTTGCCGCTGAGGAAGAGGACCAATTGGTCGATCCAGTCACGATCTTTTTCCGGACGATTGGCGCTGATGGCGGTGATGTCTGTGATGGCATCAGCCTTTCCGTCCATCACCAGTGACCAAAGCTTCCAGGGGTTCAAGTATCGCATGTTATTGGCATCGATTTGACCTGCCGCACTGAATGCTTCGTAGGCACCCGCGAAATCGCGAGAAAAGAATTTGCCGAAGCCGAGGTCGGCCTGGGCCACGGGATTTTTGGGGTTCAGGCTGGCAGCGTTGCTGTAGTCTGTGACGGCTCCCGTGACATTTCCCTGTGAGAGACGGCAGGTTCCGCGGAGGGTGGTGAAGAGCGGGTTCTGCGGGTCGATTTCGAGGGATTTGGTGAAATCCTGTTCAGCTTCGGCCAGTTTACCAACTCCCTGTAGTGTATATCCTCGATTGGTGTAGGCGACGGCAAAATTTTTGTCGAGTTCGATGGCCTTGTTGAAATCGCTGAGCGCCTCGATCGATTTCCCCTGTTGTTGCAGAAAGAGGCCCCGATTATTGTACACCAAGTGGTTATTGGGAAAGGTTTCGACTGCAGCGGTAAATGCGGCGATCGCTTTGTCGGGTTGGCCTGCCATGACGTAAGCATCCGCCAGTCCGACATGTGAGCCGAGGTGGCTGGGATCGCTCTTGATAGCCTCTTGAAAATCGGCGATGGACAAGCCCATGTCTTTGAGGAAAATATAGGCTGCGGCACGTTGGTAGAGGATGTTCGCTCGTTGTTCGGGTTTGAGTGTTTTTCGGTCGAGCACCCCTTTTGAGACGTCAATGGCGACCGTGGCGTGTTCTTTTTTCTGTTCGAGATTCGCGAGGGCGACCATACCATACAAGTACGGCAGGTAGTAGTTGATTTCCGTGCTCCCACCGAGTTTCAGAGATTCCCGAGCGTCCTGGATTCCTTCTCGCAATTCTTGGATATCCCGTTTGGAAGCCCCAAGTTCAACGCGTGAACTGGCACGAAAGTACATGGCGGCGTGGTCTTTAGGGTTTTGAGCCAGCACCATGCTGGTCAGCTCTTTACACTTGGCAAAGTCCGCTTGCTGGTAGGCCGCTTCGGCATCGGCTCTCATTTTTTCGTGTTCAGGGGTGGCCTGGGCAGCCACGATTGAGGCTACGCAGAGAAAAACCAGCATCCAACAGGTACGAAACATGGATCACTCCCGGAGTTGACAGTCAGCAAAACAGCATGTCCAAGGTATGATTCAATCCGGAAGTAGCGATTGAGTCAACATGTGCTTGCAAAACTCAGCAGATTCATCGGAGTTACCCTGTCTTGATTCAAGGCGAACCGATTGCAACTCCTTGACATGACGGGTGCGGATCAGTATTGTAAAGTAAGCACGGAAGGAATGTTCCTCTGCAGATCGACAGACAATAAAGACCGTCTGAGGCGAAGTCCGGTGGAAGAACGTTCATGATGTGTGGTATTGAGTCTCAGCTTCTGAGCGGAGTCATTGTCCATGTAGCCTGAAAATTTGGCAGGTTCCTGGTGGATGCCGCAAATGGCAATCGGAGGTCCGGTTGTGATTCAGGCGTCATGGTCGGCTTGTAACAGGGCTGTCTGCGAACGAAGTGGGACTTGTGCCCGCTTTTTTTGTTTTTAGAGGCGAAACTTGTGGCGGTTGCTCATCGTCGGAGGCTTCGCCGCTCGGCAATAGAGGTAATGCAATGAACGGGCCCGAGCTCTTGAGGATCGTGGATGCGATTCACAGAGATAAGAGTATTAATAAAGAAGTCGTGTTCGAGGGGATCGAGCAGGCGATTCTTTCGGCTGCGCGTAAGCATTACGGGGAAGATGAGGTTATCGAGGTTCATGTTGAGCGTTCCTCGGGGCATCCTACGGTCAAGACCAACGGGGTTGAGGTTGATTCGGATGCACTAGGTGAATTGCTGGGCCGGGTTTCGGCACAAACTGCCAAGCAGGTAATGATTCAGAAGATTCGCGAGGCCGAACGTGATGCCTTGTTTGATGAGTATGTTGATCAGCGAAATCAGATTGTTACGGGGACTGTCTCAAAGCTTGAGGGTGGTTCGTCGGTGATTAATCTGGGTAAGGTCGAGGGATTGCTGCCGCGGGGTGAGCAGATTCCTGGTGAGGGTTTTCGAGTTGGTGATCGTGTGCGAGCGATTGTGCTCGAAGTGCGGAAGTCGGGGAGTCGGGTCAAGATTATTTTGTCGCGGACGCATGTCGAGTTTGTGCGGCGTCTGTTTGAGATTGAAATTCCTGAGATTTCTGAGCGGATTATCGAAGTTCGTTCGCTGGCTCGTGAGGCCGGTTATCGCTCAAAGGTTGCCGTCAGCTGTTTTGATAATAATATTGATGCGGTCGGGGCCTGTGTCGGCGTTCGCGGGGCTCGGATTAAGAATATTACTGGTGAGTTAGGTGACGAGAAGATCGACATTGTGCGGTGGAATGATTCGCTGCAGGTGCTGGTTCCCAATGCGCTGCAGCCCGCTGAAGTCGAAGATGTGATTCTTTGTCCGATGTTGGGGCGTGTGATTGTGCTCGTGCGGGACGATCAATTGTCCCTGGCGATTGGTAAGCGTGGGCAGAACGTGCGGTTGGCGTCCAAACTGGTCGGTTGGGATATCGAGGTGATGACTCGTGAAGAGCTTGATGAGCAGCTTGAGCGAGCGGTTCAGGCCTTTTCTGAGACACCGGGTGTCACCGCCGATTTGGCAGAGAGTCTCGTTGCACAGGGTTTTTTGAGTTTTGACGACTTGTCTGTGATTGAGCCTGATCAGTTGGCCGAGATGGGTGGATTGACGGAAGAACAGTGTGATGTCGTTGTTGAGCATGCTGAGCGTGAGAGTGAGCGACTAGAGCAAGAGCAGCGTCAACGGCGTGTGCAGGATAAAGTGCATTCGAATCAAGAGCATGATCGACAAGAGCAAGAGCGTCGGTCGCCGCGTGTCGTCGAAAAGGTCGAGTCGGTTGGAGTGAATGAGGATGCGGACATCGCTGTCGAGGTTCCGCCGGGGGTCGAGCATTTGGCTTCGGGCGGAGCGGATTCTGCTGCGATTGGCGGGGATGTCTGAGTCTGTGATGAGTTTTGTTTGACAAGTTTTCTATGATTGAGTTGACAGCGAATGCGACTGAAACATGAAACATGATGGCTGAAGGCTGAAAACTGAAAGTCTCGACACAGTTGTGAATCACGTTTGTGTCGAGGGTGCGTAAAGTCTCTTTTAGGGAAACATCGAAGCCCGTAAGACATGCTGATTTGGGTTGGCAGCCCGAAGTTCAACGTCGTCATCGCAAAATGAACGAGATGCTGGTGAGTCGGATTGGCTGGCAGTTGGTTTTCCGTGTAGGGAAATCCTGGTTTGATTTCAGTCAATATCGAGTGGCGTTTGAGAGAACTAGTTTACGGGCAAAGGTGCCGGGGGGCCGAGCGTGGCTTTCCGGCGTATTCCTTTGTCGTTGCAGATCAGCCGGCAGGGCCGGTCGGGCATTTCCCACGAAGGACTCGCGTTTGAAAATCCGGATCTTCGCTCTTGCCAAAGAGCTTGATATCGACAGTAAGTTATTGATTGATCACTGTGCGAAAGCCGGGATCACGATCAAGAATTCCGCTTTGGCGAGTATTTCGCCTGAAGAGCGAGATCGCGTGCTGGACATCGTTCGGGGAGCAGGGCATTCTATTCCCTCTACCGGTGCCGCTCCGATCGCGACAACGGCCGGGACTCGTGAGCCGGTGGTTGATCTTGCTGCAAAACAACGCCCTATTCGCATGATGGGGGGTAAACCTCCGTTAATGGTTCCCCGATCGCGCCCAGCCGATCTGGATCAGCCTAAGGGAGTTGGTGTTAAGCCGTATTCAGATCCGGTTGTCGCCGAGTCGGTCAGCTCAGAGAAAGTGATCTCCGAGCGAGAAAAAGTGATCTCCGAGCGAGAAATCGTCAAGTCGGATCAGTCCGATTCAAGTTCTGTTGAGCAGGTTCAGCCAATTGGTAAATTGGTTTCGGAAGCGGATGTGAAGCCGGTGATTGTCTCGATCACTCCCCCGATTGAAGAAGTGGTCGTTCCAGCGATTGTCGCAGCAGTGGTGGTTCCCGAAGCAGTTCCTGCAGTGGAAGTCGTTTCGCCGGTGGATTCTGCAACGATCTCGCCAGTCTCGACACCGATCATACCGGTGGTTGTGGTGCCTCAGGTGAAAGCGATTCCGTCTGCGCCTGAAAAGGGGGGTTCGCCTGCGCCGGAAGTGGTCAAGCCACAAGCACGGATTCCGATACCAAAGCCGGTCGCAGGGAGCCCGCTCGCTCCTCCGAAATCGCGTCCTGCGGTCCCGGTCGTGGAAAAGGGGACACCTGCTCCTCCTCCGACAGCCCGATCGGATTTTGCGGCTCCTGTACAGCCTCAGAAGTCGATGCGTGTGATGGTTTCTCGTGGGACAGCTGAGATTGGTGGGGCGAAGGGGGCGACCGGTGCTCCGGCCGCTCCAATTAAGCGAGTCAAGGCCGCGGGCCCATTGATCGCAGAGATTCCCAAGTTTAAGGCTCCACCGACAACCAAGACCCCGAAACCGGAAGAGGCGGCTCCACAGCGGCCTACTCAACGGTTCAACGCCGATTCTACGACGAAAGAGTCACCGCTCGGGCCGATCGTTCGGAAGCGAGTCGAAACCACGACCAAGAAAAAGGTTGGGGACGACGAGCCAGAAGATCTGAAGGCCAAAAAGCAAGTCGGTGGTGCGTCGCTACAGGATGCACGGAACCAGCGTCGGAAGGTCTCGTTGAAAGATATCGACGAGGAAGAAGATCGTGGTGGCCGAGGATCTCGCGCTCGTCCTAAGCCAAATCGTCGTTCCGGGCCAATTCCGTTGAAGTCCACCGCGGAGTTAGAGCTGCCGCTAACGGTGCGCTCGCTTTCGGAGGGGATTGGAAGGCCTGCGAAGTCGATCATTCAGATTTTGTGGCAGCGTGGCGATATGGTGACGATCAATTCGGCTCTCGAAGAGGACGTTGCGATTGAGGTTTGTCTTGAGCTGGGTGTGGATTTGCAGATTCATCATCCGAAAACGATCGAAGATGAGGTCACGGAAGTGGCTTCGGGAGAAGATCGTCCTGAGGACATTCGAGAACGACCGCCAATCATCACGATTCTGGGGCATGTCGACCATGGTAAAACCACACTGGTCGATAAGCTGCGATCGGCGAACGTCGCGGCTTCCGAGTACGGTGGGATTACCCAGCATATTGCGGCCTATCAGATCGAACACAATGGTCATAAATTGACCTTTGTTGATACTCCCGGTCACGCAGCGTTTGGTGAGATGCGAGCTCGTGGTGCGAACGTCACGGACATTGTTGTGCTGGTGGTGGCCGCGAATGATGGGGTGATGCCGCAGACGATCGAGTGTATTTCTCATGCCCGTGCGGCGAATGTTCCGTTGATTGTGGCGATGAACAAGGTCGATTTGCCTGATCGGAACGAGCAGCGTGTGCTGACGGAATTGTCGGCACAGAACGTGTTGGCCGCCGAATGGGGCGGGGACGTTGAAGTGATTCGTACTTCGGGCCTGACCGGCCAGGGGTTGAACGAGCTGCTTGATACCGTATTGTTGACCGCAGAATTGCATGAATTTACGGCCAATCCTGACCGACCTGCCTCGGGGGCTTGCCTGGAGGCGTTCCGTGATGAAGGTCGCGGCCCATTGGCTTGGCTGATTGTTCAGCGTGGAACGTTGCGAGTCGGTGACGTGGTCTTGTGTGGTGGGGCTTATGGCCGTATTCGTGCCATGTATAACGAACGGGATGAAGAACTGACCGAGGCACTCCCTTCGACACCGGTGAAGGTGGCGGGGTTGGATATTGTCCCTGGTCCAGGCGATCAATTTTTGGTGTTGGCCGATGTGGACGCCGCTCGTGAAGCAGCGGAGGCCCGTCGACAAAAGGGTCGTGCCTCAGAACTGGCCAACATGGGTGGCAAGCGAACGCTGGAAGACATTCTGAATGCTGCCGCAGAAGGCGAAATTCGGGATTTGGCGGTTATCGTGAAAGCAGATACTCCAGGTTCATTGGAAGCGATTCGCAATGAACTTGGAAAGTTTGAGCATCCAGAAGTTCGGGTTAAGTTACTGCATCAAGGGGTGGGTGGGGTTAACGAGAGCGACGTTTATTTGGCGGCTGCGTCAAAAGCGGTGATTTTCGCCTTCCACGTGATTGCAGACGATCGAGCTCAATTGTTGTCTCAACAAGAAGGGGTCGAGATCCGTCGGTACAACATTATCTACGAGGTGATGGACGAGATTCACAAGATCCTCGAAGGTATGCTGAAACCCGAGCAGAAGGAAGTGGCGACAGGTCGTGCCATCGTGCTGCGAACGTTTAGCATTACTCGTTATGGAACGATTGCTGGATGTCGTGTGCTGAATGGTTCGATCGAGCGATCAAGTCGGATGCATTTGATTCGGGAGCAGCGGGTGATCAATACTTATGGGATCGCGTCGCTGAAACGAGAAAAAGAAGATGTGCGAGATGTCCGCGAGGGGATGGAATGCGGTATTCGTCTGGAAAACTTTAACGATGTGAAAGAGGGAGACTTGTTGGAAGCCTTCAAGATCGAAGAAGTCAAGCGAAAGCTGTAGGATTCCGTTTCCCAAGGGCCTGTGCCCAGATTTTAACAGCCGGTGAGGTTGTTGATTAGAAATACCAGTTTGAGGTTTCATGAATACACGTCGCACTGCCAAAGCTGCCGAAGCCATCCGCGAGACGGTCAGTCTGACCATACTCTGCGGTTTGCGGGATCCCCGTGTGAAGAATGTGACTGTGTTGCGGGCAGAGGTGAGTGGTGATTTGCGGGCGGCAAAAATTTATGTTTCGGTGATGGGAGATGCCAAGGCACAGTCCCTCACGATGCACGGACTCGATTCCGCTCGGGGATTTATTCAGTCCAAAGTCGCGGACCGACTTCAAACTAAAAACACCCCGGTGTTAAAGTTTGTGTTGGATCCCGGCGTTAAATTTAGTGCGGAAACATCTCAGATGTTACGAACGGTGTTGCCTGAAGGGACATCGTCAGCGATTGGTCGTGAATCCGATCAGACGGGTTTTCCGACAGATTCTGGCGAGCGTCTTGATCGGGATGAAGATGACGACGAAGACGAAGACGAAGATGACGACGAAGATGAGGATGACGACGAAGATGAAGATGACGACGAAGATTTCGATGACGAAGATTTAGACGAAGACGAAAAAGGTGTGTCCGGAAGTCCGGGCGTACATTGATCAGATTTTTTCGTAGACGGTTCCAGAACGGAGTTGAGACAAGCCCATGGTTGCAGCGTCCCGTGCCAAGGCCTCCGATCGGGCAGCGCTTCTGAAGAAGCTGTTTCCAATCATAAAAAAACATTATAAAGTTTCCATTCCGAAGGGGGACAAGCCCGTTCTGGAAACCATGCTGTACGCAATTTGCCTTGAGGACTCGACGGTCGAAGAGGCGGATTTGTCGTTTCAGCGATTGTTTGCTGAGTTTCCCGATTTGAACGAAGTCCGCGTCAGCACGGTTACTGAGGTGGAGCGGGCTTTCATTGGTCAGACTTCGTCAGAGTGGCGTGCATTTCGCGTCATTTCTGTCTTGAAGTTTGTCTTCGACAAATCGTACTCGTTTGAATTCGAGAGTTTGCGAAAAAAAACGCTGGATCTCGCCACGAAACAACTGGCGAAAATCAAAGATTTGTCTCCGTTTGTTCGCGATTACACTCTGCATGAAATCACGGGCGCCCATTTGATACCGATCGATCCCGCATTGGCGAGACTGTTGGTGTGGTTGGGTTTGGCTGTGCCGAATCAGACGCAAGAGCAGATGGGCGAGATGATGAAAGGGGCTGTCCGCAAGGCGGAAGTCGAGGCTTTTGTCTTTACACTTCGGTGCTTGTCTGCTGATCAGAAACTCCACGCTACTTTCGACCCGACCAAGTATCAAAGTCCCGAGGGAGGGTATGACACCGACACGGCGGTAGATCGTCTGGAGCACCTGCTCAAACATGGCCTCGAAAAACCAACGAAGTTTACGGCGGCAAAAAAAGTCGCCGTCGCGGAAAAACCGGTGGTTGCTGAAAAGCCTGTCGTTGTGGACAAAGGAAGCAAGGCTGCGGTGGCGGACAAAGCCAGCAAACCAGCCGTCGCCGATAAAGCCAGCAAGCCAGCGGTTGCAGACAAATCCAGCAAGCCAGCGGTTACAGACAAAGCCAGTAAGTCGGCGGTTGCGGAAAAAGCCAGCAAGCCAGCAGTTACTGACAAAGTCAGTAAGTCGGTGGTGACGGAAAAGTCGAGTAAGCCAGAGCCAGTTCCCGCTGCAAAGGGGGGAGTCAAAAAGGATCTCTCCACTTCGAAAAAAGAGGTCGCAGTCGAGGGGGATTCAGCGGGGGCGGTGCCAGGTAAGGGGGCTGTCAGTAAAAATACGGCGAAAAAATCGCATTGATCATGGTATGATCTCGTACAGGGCGAGAACTCAGTCTCGGTGACGGTATTCCTGGGATGACCGTCATGGCTGACTTGAGTCAAGGTTGAGAGTGGTGTCGATCGATTGGGAATTCATTTCGGATGGGTGAATTTCAGGGATTGTCATCGGCGGCGTGGTAAGGAGATTGGGCAATGAACGTCTCACGCGGGCATCGAAAGTGGTTGGCAGGGGTTTTGTTCTTTTTATGCTGTGGCCTGCTGTTCTTATCGCAGCGGAAATCGTTGGCGGACGACGTTCCGGTGCAAGCTCCGCCGGATCTTCTGGTGTCACCACCCGAATTCGCTGCTCCCGCTGAGGGAGGAATCCGGTTTCAAGAGGGAGACGATCTGGTCTCACCGCTGCGACCGCGCGTTCCACGTTCGGCTGCCGTCGATGCGAGGAACGAAGCACTTTCATTGTACATGACGGGGCGACTGCTTGATTCCACCCATCGGAATGAACCGCGCAAAGCTTTGAATGCCTATCGGAAAGCGGTGCAGATTGATCCTGGTGCGATTCAGATTTATCGTGAACTGGTCCCGCTGGAATTCCAATTCGATAATATCGAAGCGGCCGTAAAGTATGCCGCGAAGGCGGTGCAGCTTGATCCGGATGATGCCGAGATTCTTCAGTTATTGGCTCGTCAGGCGGCTGTTTCTGGACAGCTTCCCGAGGCGATCAAGCATCTTGAGCAGGCGGTGAAATCACCGCGCGTCGACAAACGCTCGCCGGAATTTATCGGCCTCAACAAAAGCTTAGGTCTGTTGTATGCCATTACAGGTCAGCGAAGTCTCGCGGCGGATTGTTATGAGATTCTGTTTGATGCGGTGAAAGATCCGGAAAAATACGGGCTGGATATTCGGGTCAAGAAGACTCTGTTGGCGGATCCAACAACCAATTACGAAAAAATCGGGCAGATTCTCCAGGACGGAAATCGACTGCCGCTGGCATTGGAAGCGTTTGAACTCGCTGCCACAACTCGCCAAGGTGCGGGAAATCTCGCGTTCAATCGGGGGAAGATTTTGTTTCTTTCGGATAAGTCCGCTGAGGCACTGGTCGAGTTACAGAAGTATTTTGACGCACAGAGAACATCCAAAGGGCGTGAAGCTTATCAATTGCTGGAAGAGATTCTGAAAAAATTGGACCGATCTGACGAGCTGATTATTCGGCTCGAGGCATTGGTCGAGGCAGATGCTCAGAATGTCGCTTTGCAGTATTTTCTGGCCGATTGTTTGGCCAACCAAAATGAACTTGAACGTGCCCGCAAGATCTATGACGAGATGTTGCAGAGTGGTGGTGAGAGTTCGGGGTACGTCGGTCTGGCACGTGTGCTGCGAAAAATGCAAAAAACCGATGAACTTTTAGAGTCATTAGGGCGTGGAATGGCTCGTGGAGAAGAAGCGCTGGCCATTCTGGAACCGGAAATCAAGGCATTGTCAGAGGACAAGGCTTTGGTCGCCCTGCTGATCGAGTCGGGAAGAGCACGCGCAACCTCGAATCGCTTGACTTATGAAGAGTCCTATTTGCTCGCTAAATTGGCCGCAGCACTCCAAGATGCCGAGGTTTCCAGCGAGTTTTATCAGCGAGCGATTGAATTTGGTGATCGACCCGGACGACCTGCGATTCTGTTACAGATTGAACAGGCTGAGATGTTGCAGAAGTTACGGAAGTATTCGGCAGCTGTCGATGCTTTACGTGGGATTTTAAAGTCCAAAATGTTATCGGAAGTGGGCCAAGCCCGGACGTACTCGTCACTGGCTCAGGCCTTGGAAAATGACCATCAGACCGAAGAAGCATTGGTGGCAATTTCCCAAGCGATTCGGCTGGATGATGATAATCCCGGTTATCGTTTTTATGAAACCTGGATTTATACGCACGCACGACGCTGGGATGACGCAATCCAGAAACTGATTCAACTCATGAAAGACTTCCCTGATGAAAAGGAAGTCATCCAGTTGTGTCAGTTCAGCCTGTCGAATGTGTATGTACAGAAGGGCGAACTGCAACTGGGCGAAGAGATTCTTGAAAAGGTGCTTGAGGTCAATCCGGAGAGTACCCAGGCAAATAACGATCTGGGATATTTGTGGGCCGATCAGGGGAAAAATCTTGAGCGGGCTGAATCGATGATTCGTAAAGCGCTACGGGCCGAACCAGAAAATGGTGCGTATCTCGATAGCTTGGGCTGGGTATTGTTCAAATTAGGAAAGCTGGAAGACGCGGTGGCTCCGCTCGAAAAGGCGACCAAAATGAACATGGGAAGTGATGCGACCGTATGGGATCATTTGGGTGATGTGCTGCTCAAGTTGATGCGAACGGAAAAGGCGATTGAGGCATGGCAGACGGCAATCCAGCATTCTGAAGAAGAACACTCGCAGGATCTCGAACTGCTCGAGCGAATTCAAAATAAGCTCAAGCAACATGGTGCGGAATCGCGACCAAAACCTGCAGAGAAAGGTGCTCCTTGAACCGATTGGCCCGCGACAGTGCTGGGCTCATCGGGCTGTAACAGATCTCGGCAGCGGGTGACCCTGTTTGGTAAAGATGTGTTGGTGTTTCTCAGTTCCATGTTGGGCTGGCATCGTATTTCTCAAGTACTCTTTCGACTTCAATTCGGAAAATATGGCCGGACATTCCCACTGGGCGAATATCGCCTTCAAAAAAGGTCTCGTTGACAAGAAGCGAGGCAAGCTGTTTGGAAAACTCGCGCGGTACATCATTGTCGCAGCGCGCTGCGGTGGGGGTGATCCCGCAGCGAATCTGTCATTGCGCTACGCGATTGATCGAGCCAAAAAGGCTTCAATGCCCAGTGATACGATTGAACGCGCAGTCAAAAAGGGGACGGGAGAACTCGAAACCGAGACCTACGACGAAGTGCTCTATGAGGGTTACGGCCCGAATGGTGTCGCAATCCTCTGTGAAATTCTGACGGAAAACCGGAATCGAACGGCTGGCGAAATTCGCAAAATGTTCGAGGTCAATGGCGGAAACCTCGGCAGCACCGGGTGTGTTGCCTATTTATTCGAGCGCAAAGGGATCATTCAGATTTTGGCGAAATCGGTAACCGAAGACCGCTTATACGAAATCGCACTCGAAGCCGGGGCGAGTGATTTGCAGCAGTTCGGTGAGGTGTTTGAAGTGAGTTGCACACCAGATGCCTTCCAGGCGGTGCTGTCGGCGATTGAAACGGCGAAAATTCCAACCGAGTCAGCCGAGGTGATGCGGGTTGCGTCGAATACCGTCGATCTCGATCTGGAGGCGGCCCGAGCGGTCCTCAAGCTGATGGAGTTACTGGAAGACCATGATGATGTTCAGAGCGTGACAGCCAACTTCAATATTCCCGAGTCGGTGGTCGCGGAACTGGAAGCGACCGCTTGACGTGGTCCTCTGACGTGATCGCCGTCACGAATCCCGCAGTGATCAGTGTTTCGTATTTCGTGTTCAGTGATCGATTTGCTTGGCGAACCAGTCATCGAATTGCTGCTGTGCGGCCGAGGGATCGCTCGGTTCGATCAAGTCCAAATCCTGCGCCCATCCCAGTTGGCGGCTCCATTCCCGCTGCGGTCCGTTGAGGTTGGCGTCGGTGGTGAGGGGAAGGGCCACAAGACAATCCCACTCTTGCAATCCAAAGCTGAGTGACCAGTTCATGATCCAGGATGTGCTCCGGATAAACTGTTCGTCGGTGTCTGCTTTGGCGGTAACCGGTATGGCGAGGATGACCAAGTCGGGCTTCAGAGATCGGACTTGGTCATGGGCGTCCTTTTCGAGTGTCGCCAGGGATTTTCCTGCCGTGGACCACGTCGTGACTTCGGTCTTTGCGTTCGGATCAATTCGCTGTAGCGCAGGTTCAATCCAGCTGTCATAAGGAGGCATCGCCAGGACGCGGATCGGCCGCCGTTGCTGTAGCAGGGCTCGTGTTCGGGGTATCGAGGGGCGCGGGGGGCCGATGGCCTGCAAGGATGTAGCCTGGCCAGTAATGCTGCGGCAGAGTTCTTCCGCCATTCGTTTGTGACCATCCATATTGGGGTGGATCTCGTCACTCATTGTTAACCGCCAAGTCCAGGGGGCTCGACTTTTTAAACGGATCCCTGCCCGATATTGATCGCAAACCGGAACAGACAATGTCTGACCAACCTCGCGGATCACATCGCAATAGGCTTCGAGTTTACTGATGGGCCGACTGGTCGTGTCGATCACGGCATTGGGAGTGCAGAGCATGACAAGGCTGTTTCGGTCGCGACAGCGTTGAATCAGCAATTCCAGGTTTGAGCGAAAGAGTTCTGGGGTGAGTCGTGTCACATCGTTCAGCCCAAAGCTGATCGTGACAAGATCTGGATTTTTGCTCAGGACATCCGTTTCCAGACGTGCTAATCCGTCTTGCGTGGTTTGGCCGCTGATCCCGGCGTTCATGACTTGGATGTTGCGATCCGGGAACAGCTGATGCAAGCCAACTTCCAGCATTTCGGGATACGCACGACGTCCCCCTGTGTGATAGTAGACACCCGTGACACTGTCGCCCAGACAAACAATCGTGCGGAGTTTCTCGATCGGGGTGATGAGCGGTTTTGGCTGGGGACGCGACTGATGGAACGTGTCGATCACGAATTGGAATGCCTCACACGCATCGGCATAATTAGTTTCGTGACCCCCTGCGGGGCGATGAATCTGCTTCACGGGTGATTGCCGCTGTTTCAGAGCCTCGGCCAAGCGTAAAGTACTTTGGGCGGGGACAAGTGTATCAAGTCCTCCGGTTGTCAGGCCGATTGGCATCGACAATCGCTCAGGGAAAAACTCGGCCGATCGGGACCGATAAACTTGAGGTTGCTCGGTTTTGGTTCCCCCGTAGGCCGCAGAAATCGCCTCGGTAAAGCCGGCATATTCCACCATGTTTGCCGTCCCATTCATCGACACCACGCCATCAATGGTTTCGGGATGCATGGCCGCGAACGCCAGTGCCGAGGTTCCCCCCATCGATCCTCCACAGAGAATGACGTGATCAATACGGTATCGCTGGTGCAGGTCGTCCAGGATCTGCAGCAAGTCGGCTTCAGCGGCCGGGTTCATCCACGAGGTCTTAGCGCGATAATCTGGCGAGACATAAATCGATTGGGATTTCGCCGCTGCATCCCGTGCGGCACGACATTCATCCCGCTGATCGTTGACGAATTGCCAACGGTCGGAACCATGCCCATGCAGGGCAATCACGAGACCGTGAGGTTGTTTCGCATCAAAGCCCTTGGGCAAGCGGACCAGATAACGTTGTTCCGACCCATCGAGCTTGGCGGTGAAGCGAACATCCAACGGCGGAGCAAGCTCGGTCACCGGCCCCTCGGTAGCAAACCCTGTTGTCATGCAGAGCAGGGGTATGATGCATAAGCGAGCAATCCGCAGGCCGAATTGCCCAACCTTGTGGCTCTGTTTCAGAGGGATCATGGTTTCCGTTCGTTGATAACATAGGTATGAGAGAGACGCGTCAGGTGGACGGTGGTTTATGGCTGACGAACGTCGAGGCAGACAATCTCTTCCTGATCGCGGAGATAGAGCAGGCCCTTCGCCAGGGTCGGGGCCTGACGGGTCGAGCCCAGAACTTGTCCCCGCCCCAATTCTTCGTATCCTGTCGATCGCATGCGCGCCACGACCAGTTCACCGTTGATGGTCGTCAGGAAGAGCTTTCCGTCGGCCGCAATCAGATTTCCCTTGCCAAATCGAAGTTGTTGCCAGACGCGTTCGCCTGTAGACGCATTGATACAGGTCAGATGTGACACGGGGCCTGCCGCTCCAACATTGTCAAAGCCATACAGATGCCCCTCATGCAGGATCGATGTTTGCCACTCGTTGCGGAGAACACTTTTGGTCCCCTGTGATTTCCAGATTTCGGTGACCGTGTATTTGTTCTCTTTTCGCTGCAGTCCCAGCAGGACACTTCCATGGTTTTCGCCGGACGAGACAAAGATTTGATCTTTGATGGCGAGCGGGGTCGCGATATTGCAGTCGAAGCTGGTTTCATAGGGATGTCGCCACAGCACCTCGCCCTGTTCGGGACTCAGGCCCAGGACTGACGCACCCGAAAAGACCAGTAGTTGCGATTTCCCAGCCAGATTCAGCACTGCGGGCGAGGAATAGCCAGCGGGGTCGTCACCCGCAGTCCAGGCCAGTTTACCCGTCGTGGTGTCGTAGGCCGCCACTGTGGCGTTGGGGGCTCCCACAGTCACAATCACCAGCTTACCGCTGACGAGGGGTGAGCTAGCCATACCATATTCGGCGACGCGTCCCTGGAGATCCTCAACCACAGAATGAGTCCAAATCTGTTTGCCCGTCTGGAAATTGACGGCACTCAAAATTCCTTCGCCGGTGTACGCGAGGATCAGATCGCCAGCAATCGTCGGAGTCGCTCGAGGGCCGTTTCCCATCCCGTTGCGGTATTCTGGGGCAAGTCCTAATTCCCAAATGGTCGCACCGGTCAGGGCATCGAGCGAGACGAGTCGTTGTTCCCCGTCCTTTTGCAGCAGTGTCACCATCCGGCCGCGACTGACCACGATTCCTGACATGCCGACGCCACCCGGTACTCGCCAGAGCTCTTTGGGGCCACCGTCGGGCCAGCTGTCGATCAGTCCGGTCTCGTCCGAGATGCCGTTTCGCTGGGGCCCGAGAAATTGCGGCCAGTCCTTTCCGGATTGTTGAGACTGCCCCCATCCCAAGCGGGCAGTCGCGGTCATCAGGCAGCAAATGATTGCCAGGCGAAGGGCAGAAGCGCGGTAACCGCATAGTCCTTGTGGAAAAAGAGCGATCCAGGTCGTCATCGAAGCCTCCTGCTGGTTGTGATACGAAAGAACGCGAAGTCAGGAGAATTACCGTACCAATTTCGTGGGCAGGGGAACATCCAGTGTATCTTTGTTCGGTTGGAATCCGTCGCCATTGATATCGACAAAGATCGGATTTGTGACTGCCACAGGGTGGGCATTACCCGCTTCTGATCCATAAATGGCCGTCAGATTTTTGGTGGAATGGCCCGTCGCGATAATCAGGTGTGCGTCGGATTTCAATTCGAGTTCGAGCGTTTTTTCAAACTTGACCACGCTACTGCGAAAGAGGTCTGGATTGTTCGCGCGCGAATAGCTGTGCGTGGCGTCGACCCGTCCATTGACGATCACAAACAGACGATCGACATCGAGCCAGTTCGGGCACTGTACGCGGACTTTTAGTGTCACTTTTCCGGTAAGGGCTTTCAGGTCCTGACCATCAACACACAGTTCGGATTTGCCGGTTTCCTGTGCGGTCACATCCAGGTAAGGGCCGTTCGACATCACCAGTCGACCCTGTTCCGCAGCCCGAACCATCTCCATCGGATCGATTTTTTCCGGGTCATCGGTGGACGATTGAATCCAATTTCTCAGCCAGCCCGAACCATGATAGTTGTAGTGCGAGTCGGTGTTCACAACGCCGTAAATTCGAAACCCCTGGTTGAGGAGTTGCAGCCAGTTAAAGAGGGTGTTGGGGGATTTCTTGCCGTTCGACTCGATGATCGGGCTGAGAGTCAGCACGCGGTCCAGCGGGTGGATCTCGATCACGTCGATGAAAGGAAAAGCCCGTTCAAACCCGTTGTCGGGCTGACTGTCGCCATCTTTATCGTAAAACATCCAGCCCATTTCCGGGTGATTAACCTGAATCAGTTTCTGGCTGCGGTCATCGTGCAGGGCGAGTCGCTCGATCTGCGACTCGAGATCCGGGCCGGCGACAGGTCCACCGCCGTCCTGCGTTCTTGGCGTCAGCTTCATGGGAAACGCATTTTGATGGTTCAGCGGCAGCGGAGATCCGGTGAGCTCCATTCCGGAAACGGTTGCCAGTTGTGAGCGGACCCCCAGTCGATCAATGTGGGGGGCGTAGGTGCTGACTCGATTATGTTCGGTGCAGGGGGCGAATTCGATCTGCTCTGCCACCAGATTCAGGACCCGGCCCAGCTGACTCGACGAGTTATCGCCTGAGGGGCTGCTATGGCTATGAAAGTCACTGCTGACCCAGCCGGGTGTTGCGACAGTGCGAGTTAACTTCGCGATCAGCGGTACGGTCTCGCCTGGCCGAACCGTCAGTTCCGTAAAGACCGCATCGTATTCGGGGCCGTGGCTGATCACCACGGCATACTGGCCTGCCGGGATCGATCGCTGAAACTTGCCATGAGCCGTATAGATCAGATTGCGGACTGAAAACTCGGCGGTTTCCGGGCCAAAGTCGAGTTTGGGATTGTCACCGAGCGGTTGGAATTCGACCTTGCAGGGGATCAACAGGCCACGGTCATCGGTGATGGTGGCCGCAATGAGGCCGGG
>JBIKZJ010000420.1:0-5547 GCA_044354755.1 Schlesneria sp.
AATCCCATTTCCCAGATTGAGCCCGCCCGTCAAGAGATTTCTTTGCGATGCGGAGACTTCGAGCGAATTCACCAAATTTCTTGCCGATTTCCGGGATTTGTCGTTCCCTTTTGGCGGGTTTCTACCCTGGCGGATTCGCACCCGCGTGACGAGACCGTCAGGAAGAATTTCTCGGGTTCGTTACGGTCCACAGAATGACCGCAACGCGAGAACGGCCAATCGATTCCCGCTGTGGCGAAAGACAATCGTCCGATTGATGGGTGGTTGATGTCTCGCCGAAACGGGCGGAATGCGGGCGGCGTCGGAAAGCAGATCCACCCACCCGAAAAACTTGCTTGGCACAAGGCCGTGAACGGGTCACGATTGGAATGCAGGAAATCGTGAGCGACGAAGTTATGCAGCAGGCTGATGAATGGGTCTGCGCGCGTCGTCGCGACGACTCGGCAAACGACGATGTCTGGGATCTGTCACATGCGATTCGCCAGGACCATTTCTTCCGGCCCCAAGGGCCCGCAGTTCAACGAGCGCGGTCTAACGGACTGGAATGACCGGCATGTCATGTCACCCAAGGCCGGAAGGAGTGACCTTTCGATCAACCACAGAGACCTGATCGTGATTCGAAAATTCCGGCATCGACAAATCGCATGCGGATGATACCTACCGATTGCGAATTCCCATGATCATGAAACGCTCGCCGAGTTAAACGATGGCACCGTAAAGCCGGATGGCAAACAGCAGTGAGCCCACAAACCCGCAGCACGAAAAAACTCGAATAAAAAAGCCCGCCGCAAGAGAAAACCCTGCGGCGGGCTTGTTTTTCATTGAGCATCGATGTGCCAGCGACAGCGACAGCGAACTAACTCTTTCGCAGCGAAAGGTAAGCCGCACCCAGAAAGATCACCCATTCTGTTGCGGCAAGAAAGTAAGTGGTCGATTCAATTCCTGCGTACAGGAAAAAGCTCAGCGTTCGCAACAGAACCAAGCAGGCATGCACGACCAGACACACGAATAAGGGGTAGGAAGTCTCAGTCGCTTGGAGCAATGGCCAGAGGAACACGAGTCCCAAGGCGAGTTCCAAGCCGCCATACACGACCAGAAATTCAGACTGCCCGGACCCTGGGGTCAGCGTAAAGCCAACACCCTTCGCCGTCTTTTCCGGCTGAAGGGAGCACCATGCTGCGAGAGCAACATATGCCAAGCCCACGATGGACAGAAAAACCTTGTTTACCAACATCATGACCCCAAATCATGAGCCCAAAACCAGAGCACCAAGTAAACGGACCTGTTTAGATTTCTGAGTTCAGCAGCATGGCTTCGATCGTCAGTCCGGGGCCAAAACCGAGTCCCACGACGGGACCTCGTCGCGGTTCCGCTTGCAGGCGATTGAGCAGGAACAGGATCGTGGCGGAAGACATGTTCCCGTACTGAGACAGGATTTCTCGAGCCGGGGCCACGTCTTCACTCGAAAGCGACAAGGCAGTCAAACAGGCGTCAAGAATTCGTGGACCACCGGGATGAATAGCCCAGCCACGAACGTCCTGAATCGTCAGGCCCTCTTTGGCAAGAAAGGTGGTCATCCAGGGGCCGAGATTCTTTTCGATCAGCGACGGAACTTTCTGGGACAACGTCATTTCAAATCCGTGGTCGCCAATCCGCCAGCTCATTGCGCTGGTGGTTCCGGCCAGCAGATGTGAACCATTGCGAATCAGCTGGAATTTTGACTGGATCGGAATTTGGCCTTGTGGAGCGGATCGGCAAACGACGGCCGCTGATCCATCCGCAAATAATGCGTTCGCAATCACTTTATCGGTCGACCAGCCGTAGTGATGGTGCAGGCTGCAAATTTCCACCGAACAGATCAGGACCACCGCCTTGGGGTCTGCTGCCACAAAACCCTGCGCAACGCGTAAGGCATTGAACGAACCATGGCATCCCATGAAGCCGATGTGGGTTCGGGCGGTATCAGGAGAGAGACCCAATTCCTGGATCAGGCCAACATCCCAACCTGGAGCATAAAAACCGCTGCACGAAACGCTGATCAGATGCGTAATCTCAGCAACATCCTGATCCGCATGGGACAAGGCTGCTTCACAAGATTCCATCGCGAGGGCCAACGCATGTTCCTCGTATTTTTCCATCCGAGCATGAGTGGAAGGGCCACGATCGTCTTCATCACTGCGCGGCCGGAAAAATCCATCAGACAGCGTGGGCAATCCATTGGGTTCTTGTAACAAGACGGTGCCACGCTCATTGACGCCCGCCCCCTGATAGATCAACTCCATCACGCGACGATGCTCATCAGAATCGCAACACAATTGCTGGGTTGCCTGATAAGCCAAGGTTTGGGTGAGACTACCCGAGGGTACTGCAGTCCCCAAACCAGTGATCAACATTGTCATCGTTAAACGCCTCTGTCGTAGTCAGCCGCTGGCCAACCCGCCTTCATACAAGAAATTGCTATTCGTCCACCATCGATCGATACGCGATCGGCGGAGGTATGCGGAGCAAAAACAGCGTGAACAACAGCCAATTCAAAAGCTTCGCTCAAGCCAGCTCACTCAGTCACTCGTGCCCCAACTGTGCGGGGAACTTTTTGGTAAGTCTTCGTTCAGACAGACTTCATGGCACCTCGCCAACGGCATCACCGTTGAAACCGAACAGGTTATCATACGTCGTGCCGCGTTCGCTGCAAGCAATGAAGCCCGCCGTTTTTGCTTTCGAGCAAACTTCTACCCCTCGGAAAGTTCTCCGAAGAAAATCTGCTATAAGCTCGCCAGTCCGTTAATCTTGACACACCCAGCCTCGTGAGCTCGTTCACAGGAAGAGGAAAAACACCAGTTTTCCATGGTTTTTCTCCCTGAACTTCGCTTGGTGACGTCAAAGATGAGGCTTCTGTATTTAAATTGAATTTGCGTTCAGTTAACGAACAGAAACTCGTTGCTGTTGAGTAGCAGTCTGCACAGGTTCGCTAAACCATGTTCCGCGGTGAAAATCCGTACATCGTCGATTTCGGTTGCCGCAGGGTTTCGGCCAAGAATTAACCGGAACGCTCGTTCGATCTGCTTGTCTGTCTTGCTCTTACCACTATCCACAATCTGCGATGGGTTCACTTCACCCTCGATCCGCAGAGCAATCTGTTCGCAGTTATGAGCCATGAAAACATCGTTCCAAAGTGCGAGTGCTTGTTGAACCGTGACACTATTATTCCGCGCCGGGGTGATCTGGTCCCCCGAGGGGCAATCCAGAGATTCCATGAAGGGGTCGGGGAGTGTTCGAAACAAAAAGCGGTAAATACTTCGTCGCCGTCCCAATTCACTGAGCGGATCAAATTTTCCGTAATCGACACGTGGTGTGACGTGTATCCCGGGCTGTAAGTCGAATTGCCGGTCTGACGGGCCCCCCATCCGCAAATCCAGGCGACCCGAGATCGCCAAAACGGAATCCCGGATCGACTCGCCATCCAGACGAATCCGATTCATTCTCCAAAGCCACCGATTATCCGCATCCAGTCCTACCCTTTGGTCCTGGATCGTGCCCGGCGCCGTCGACGGCGCCACGGAAATTCGCGGGGTCTCGACCTTTTGCCGATAAGTTTGGCTGGTCACAATCCAGCGATGCAGCGACTTCATCGACTGGCCGGAATCCCGAAATTCTAACGCCAGCCAGTCCAGCAATTCCGGATGCGTCGGTTTTTCACCTGTTTGGCCAAAATCGTTCAATGTTCCCACGATCCCACGACCAAAATGGTGGTACCAGACGCGATTGACAATCGATCGCCAGGTCAGGGGATTCTCCGGGGCGGTCAACCATTTGGCCAATTCCCTGCGCCGGAGAGATTCGGGCATCCCGCTCGGAATTTCAAACCGAGCCGGGATCGCTGTCACGCAACTCAATGCTCCCGGCAGAACTTCTTCACGTGGATGGCGAATGTCGCCTCGATGCAGCACATGGATCGGTCGCGGGCCTGGCGGAGGTCGTAAGGAACCATCCGGCTCAAAATCCGCGGCAGCAGCGTAAACCAGCTTTGATGCGGGGAGTACCGCCAGTCCCTGGTTGATCCCGTTCAATTGCTGAAAGGCCGCCAACTCTTGCCGTTGAGCCTCGGTGCGCTCGAGGGGGGGGATCGTCAGAATCGCTGCCAAGGACCCTGGAGTCTGCTCAATCCGTACTGGCAGTGCCGAGTCCGTCCACGACAGCCGCAATCTCCCAATGATGTGTTGTCGACCATGCCGTTGTTTGAGCACGATCCGCAAGCGATCGGGGTGGTGCAACCCAAGGTTTGCTCTCGATTTTTCTTGGGGTGAGATAGACAAGCAAGTCGCTTCAAACCCTGCGGAATGGAGTCGCAGCGGCGTTTTGAGCTCGAAAACCGCTTGATGCGCGGCTCCCTCTTGAGGGTGAATCCCCCAAGCCGTCTCTTCATTGCGATCAATCGACTTCGCAACATCCCAGCCAGATTGATCAAAGTCTGCGGTTGCGTTCACCAGTTCTAACGGTTTGTCACAGCCATCGATCCAAACCTCGAACTCGGTCAGGTGCAGGTTGCCATTGTCGGGTTGTCGGCCCGGCCCCTTTTTGGGCAAGCTTTCATGCGTCAGGACTTCCAATCGGATCGCCGTGATCTGCCGCAGCGTTGTTGGGTTGCTCGCGTGCTGAGGCTCGGGGTGTTGTTCGTGATCTTTCTCTTGAGCGGTTGGTTTTTCAGCGGGCGATTTTTCCGGGGGCGATTTTTCCAGCGGCGCGCAATTGAGCGAGGAAAACGGTGCGGAGACGATCGTGACGGTCTCTTTCTCGGGGCAGGGGCCTCCGGAAAGGATCGAGCCATCGGGAAGCAGGCTGAGCGTCGCTCCGTCAGCGGACGTGAACGAATCGATGTTGAAATTCTGCCAGACTGCAGTCTGGCGACCACGCAGATCTTCCCATTCGGCAACCTGTCGCTGCACATCTGCCGACATCAGTCGAGCGGTCTCTTCCTCGGTTCGCTGTTCGAGGGCCTGTTTTCTGCGAAGAAGATCCCGTCGCAGCCGAGCAGTTCCGGCGTCAACGTCATAACGGCGATTCGCCCGCTCGACTCCGGAAAATACGGCTTGTAATGCGTAATAGTCCTGCTGCGAAATCGGATCAAATTTGTGATCATGACAACGAGCACACTGCACCGTCAGGCTACAGATATTGTTCATGACCGTCGAAAGCATGTCATCTCGGTCGAGATACCGGGCAATCTGGCGGTCAATCGTGTCTTCGCGAATATCTCGTAGCGAACTTTCATCCCAGGGGCCTGCTGCCAGAAACCCCAGTGCGACAGTCGCTGCGGGGTCTTCAGGAAAGAGCACGTCACCGGCAATCTGTTCTTGCACAAAGCGAGAATAGGGCTTGTCGGAATTCAAGGACTCGATCAAATAATCCCGATACGGCCAGGCGTGTTCGCGAATCCGATCCTGGTCGTGTCCATGAGTTTCTGCATAGTGAGCTGTATCCAGCCAATGCCTAGCCCATCGCTCACCGTAACGAGGCGAATCGAGTAGCTGGTCAACCCATTTTTCGTAA
>JBIKZJ010000421.1:0-5535 GCA_044354755.1 Schlesneria sp.
TCAAACGGCACAACCACAAAACGACTGCCGCCGGATTCGCAACAAAATTGATAAATCAGCCCCGTATCAATCGCACGAAATCGAGCACTGGCAACCGATTCCCGCACCCGTTCTGCGGCTTGGGTTAGCTTTTGCTGGCCAAACATCCGCATGACAGAGGGGATGGTGATCCCGGCAAAGACAATGAATACTCCCAGCACCAGCAGCATCTCCACCAATGTGAATCCGCTGCGTGCTTGCTGAGACGGCTTCGTCTTCACCCCTGAACCACTCATCGAGTCACCCGGTCCTGTCTTTCCTGATCCCGTCTCTCCCGATGCCGTTTTTCCCGAACTCCCTGATCTGCAGACCTGACCGATTACCCTCCCCATCGCATTCCGCCAGCGAGCCGGTTGAAACAAGGGGGAAGGATGAACCGACAGAACGGACATCATTTGACGATCAGTTGGTATGGCATCACAGTCAAAAATTTCTCTTGTGCCAGGATATCATATACCTCAAGAGCCTTTAATTGAGATGAAATCTCGGCAGGAAGTCGATTGACCCACGATTTCGTGATTTCCGATCCCAGTCGTGCCGTCGGATCCAGTGGGCCAAACAACGCTTCGATGGGACTGGTGGCTTTGGGGAGATTCAGCCGTTCCAATTTGGTCTCCGGGTCAATTCCTGCCGCTTTTTTCGCATGAGCGATGGCATCGTCGAGCGTCCCCAGTTCATCGACCAACCCCAATGCCAAAGCTTGGACACCCGTGTAAACACGTCCTCGCGCCATTTTTTCCAGCTTTTCGTATTCCATCTTGCGACCGGTCGCCGCCTTTTTCGTGAACTGTGCGTAAATATCGTTCATCATTTTCTGCATCGCATCGCGCTCGGTGTCGGTCCAGGCTTTGGTGGTACTGAGCACTCCTGCATTTTTCCCCTTCTGTACGACACTCGTGGTAATCCCGATTTTGGCATAAAATTTTTCAAGTGCGATTTTGCCACCGACAACCCCGATCGACCCGGTTAACGTCCCAGGTTCCGCAAAGATCCGATCGGCCCCCATAGCGATGTAGTAACCGCCGCTCGCGGCCGTGTCTCCCATGCTGACGATCAGGGGCTTCTTACCGTCCAAAGTTTCCAGTTCATGCCACATCAGATCGCTCGCCAAAGCGCTCCCGCCTGGGCTATCGACTCGCAAAACAACCGCTTTCACTGTCGAGTCATCTCGTGCCTGCCGAATCGCCTTGATCATGGTGGTCGAGCCCATGGTTTCATCGCCAAAAAAGTCGCTCTGACTCGAACCCGACATGATGGGGCCAACCGCACTGATCACGGCAATTTTGGCATTGGTCGACTTTCGTGTCGCCGGCTCGACCCCCGTGAGCATGTTCATCATTTTTGCCATCCCGGCAAAGCCGCTGAAATCGGTATCGATCTTTTTTTTGCCGTATGTTTTGATCAATTTCACTTCAGCCTCTTTCTGATCCCCCTTGATTAAGTTCAAGATGTGATCTTCATAGGCCACATGGTCAATCAGTCCCTGTTTTTTGGCGTCGTCTGCCGAGAACAATCCCGTGTCGATAATTGCGATGACCTGCTCGGGAGTCAGTTTGCGTGAAGCCGCGACCATTTCGACGATCTGACGATAGTAATCGTTGATGATCGCTTCCATTTCCTCGCGGAATGCGGGACTCATCTCGGTGCGGCTGTACGGTTCTGCCGCCGATTTGAATTCACCAACCCGCAACATTTCCGGCTGGATCGACAACATGTCGAACAAGTTTTTGTAGAACGAGATTTCAGCGCGAAGGCCGGGGAGCATGATCATCCCGGATTCGGGGATGATGATCTGGTCGCAGGCTGACGCCAGCAGATAGTCCTTGGTGTCAGCACCTTCAAGCCAGGCATAAACCTTGCGTCCATTTTGTCGGATTTTTCCGATCGCGGTCCGGATCTCATGCAGCTTGGCCCAGCCAATCTGCGGCCCGTCGATGTGGAGCACCACTGCATCCAGGTTTTCATCGCTTGCGGCTTTTTTCAGTCGCTGCAGCACGTCACCCAGTGTTTCGACCACTTCACTGAACAGGCCACCTCCACCGACCCCCTCCGAATAGCTCCCTTTTAACTCAATATGCCCGACCGTTAGTTTTTTCGCGGTCGCTTTTGCCGCGTCTTTGACGGTCTGAGGTTGCGCGGGATCGGCCTGTCCGAACAGGGGTGTGATCGTCGGGGGTGTGATCGTCGCTAATCCGAGCACAACAAAAAACAGAATGATTCGCTGCATGGAAAACTCCTGAAAAATATGGGCCACACACGCATTCCTTGCGGCATGGGGCGAGTGCGTAAACAAACGATTCCGGTTTAGTTCTAGCCACCGATCCCTCCAGCGTCCAGCACGATTCCAATCGGCAGCCGATTTCAGGTGCCTGAAGGGGTAGATTTCAGCCTTCACGCAAACCCGCAAGAATGAGCCAGTCATTGGAACCGTCGATTTCCGCTTCGTCAAAAGTTTCTTTTTTAATGCTGTTTTTGATGCGATTGAACTTTTCGATGGTCAATGTTTTGCAGGGTCCGTTGCCCACTCTCGCTCATTACCGATCATCTGGGGCAATCGATCATCGTCTTGACCAAGATGATCGTAATTAACCAAAGATGGACTTCACGGGTTGTCCGTCTGAAAGCCGATGTGGCCTGCCCGTCAGATCATGAATTTCCGTTGCAGGATCGATTCCAAACCGCCAGAAAATTGTCGCTGCGAGATCGGAAGGGGTCACCGGATCGCTGGCAGGGAAGGCTCCTAATTTATCGCTGGCACCATACACAGTCCCACCGCGGACACCCCCACCCGCCAAGAGGACCGTGTAGCAATCGGGCCAATGATCGCGACCCCCGTCCGCATTAATCTTCGGTGTTCGCCCGAACTCACCCATGGCAACAACCAGCGTTGTATCGAGCAGGCCACGATCATCCAGATCCTCGATCAAGGTACTCAGGCTTTGGTCCGCCAGTGGCAGTAAATGGGTTTTATGCTGATTGAAGTTTTTAAAGTGGGAGTCCCAATTCTGACCTTGCTGTCGAAAATCGTATACGTTTACGAAGGGAACCCCCGACTCCACCATTCGACGGGCCAGCAGCAGGTTTTGGCCTCGCATCTGGCGGCCATACCCCATCTCGGACCCATTTCCTCCACCCCCTCCTTCCCCCACACTTTGAGGGGTAGGGCCAAACCCATACCTCGCTCGCATCTGTGGCGTTTCCTGACTCAAATCCAATGACTGCCGCAAGGTTTCCGACCCGAGTAACTGAAATGCTTTATCACAAAACGTTCGCCACTGAGCGCCAACCGGAGTTTGGGTAGCAGTGGTACTCATCGCAGCCAATTCGAGTGTCTCAAGTAAACGACGTCGATCAGAAAGGAGCGTAGCAGTTTGTCCTGCCGGCAAGGCTAGTGCCCCAGCTCGATAGGACTGAGACTCGACATCCACAGAGATCTGCAAGGGATCGTACTTCGCCCCCAAAAATCCTCCTCCCTGGCAGGGAGTATCCACCACATTATGAAAGACGAATGGAAGTGCCGCATGCGGAATTTCCATTCGATGGTTTTGCCAAAGATAACTGAGGCAAGCCCCGAAACAGGGATAAAACTGGTTAATTGGTGCAAACTCTTCTCGATCACCATTCAGTGACGGACGCCCTGTCAGCGCCTCGGTTGATGCTGAATCATGCAACCGATTGTTGTGATGCATGCTTCGGATCAATGCAACCTTATGCATGACTCGCGACATTCTGGGGAGATGTTCACTAACGAAAATCCCCGGTGCAGAGGTCGAAATCGCCTCAAATTCGCCGCGCACGCTGGCGGGAGCACCCGGTTTCATGTCGTAGGTATCAAGATGGCTGGGGCCGCCATAATAAAACACAACAATACAGGATTTAATGGGCGAGTCCGTCCCGCGCGGACCAGGCCCCAACTCTCCCTGGCCCGCTTGTGCATGCCACAATCCCGCCAGATTGAGGCCGACCGCACCGCCAGTTGCTCGTAATACCTGCCGGCGATCAAGCTTCGCGAGCGGACGCAATGGTTCTGGATCTTTAAGCATCGAAAAGCCCACACGGAATATGAACAGCATCAACTCTGACGAATTTGACGAGTTGAAATGCAATCGCCAAGCTCAAACCCCTGTTTTCTACTTGATATTATCAGGATCGGGAACAATGGCAATCACAATAGGGGATGCGGGCCCTCCCAATCGCAGTTCCACAACGGCAGAAACGTAACTATATGCTTCAAAGGGGGTTAAGGAAAAAAATTGTACCAATAGGTCAAAAGCCATGCGTGTTGCTTGAACAGACGCCTGCTCGATCGTTTCCTCAAGCCCCAGGACCGAGATACACAGCGTTCGGTTTGCGAGACGGATGCGAGGGGTTGTTCGCCGAGTCGCTTTTTCCAGTCCAATACGAACCGTTGCTGTACCCGCCGCCTCGATGCTGAGATGGGCCGCTTCACCACCCCCCATCGCCGCATGTAAGTCACCCAGAGCAAGCCACGCCAACGGGGTTTGTACGGGCAAAAATAAGGTGGCTCCCACCGACAGCTCCCGCAGATCCAGATTCCCGCCAAAAGGATAGGCCGGCTCAAGTGTCGAGGCCGTTCCGGTTGCCGGGGCCAGGCCAATACAGCCGATCATCGGCGCGAGGGGTACCTGCAAACGAGGGCTCAAGGCCAGTCGCCCGTGCACGATCGGCACAGGCTGAACCTGTACCCGGTTGGTTTGATCACCGATTGGTCCAAAATCAGGGATCCAGACCGACCACGCCCGTTGAATTTGAATTTCGAGAATCTCGATTCGCAATTCGTCACCCGGTTCTGCCCCACGGACCGCGACCGGTCCCGTCACCACATTATAATCCTCATCTGGAATCTCGTCGGGGGGCTCCCCCTGCCAGAGTCGCTCATACGCATCGTCTGATGTTTCAAACGTCACCAGATCTCCCGGATCAATGATGACCATCGGCTGTGCCAGTTGAGAAAAAGCCCGCTGAAATTGCGTGCGGGGCACAAAATGGTGTTTCATATTTGGTTCATGCCCCTTTAATCATTCACTGTACATTTTGTGGTGAATTTGTGATGAATGGATCTGTGATGATGGCTGACGTTCCCCCGACGCCTTCGTTGAAACGTCTCAGAGCCTTCCTTTGTCGCACTGCCGAAAAAGGACCACTGCACACCCACTTAACCCAGAGGCTGAGCGTCGACACCAAGGCAACCGATCAACACTTGCTCGAAATCACCCCAGTCAAAGTCAGACTGATCAAGAATCACTTCCAGGCGGCTGTCCCGACGGTAGGAAATGGATTCGCAGGTCAACTCTCCTCCCACACGATTCACGAGCAGCCACTCATTGCCAATACGGAAAACTCCTTTCAAACGACGGACATCGAGGCTGCCATTGAGCAGACCCAATAACGGCTCTTTGCGGAAGCGGTCCAAAGGAGAAAAGATCCAGCCACACGCAGCGCGTCCCTGTTGCGGGCTGGCTTTTCGGAGCGGAT
>JBIKZJ010000422.1:0-5534 GCA_044354755.1 Schlesneria sp.
GGGACGCTAGGAAAACGAAAAGCAGATTCAAATTTGCCTTTCCGCCTTCCTGGCGTCTCTGCGACTTGGCGTCTTGGCGTTAATTTTCTGATCATCTTGCACAAACTGAAAATTCAGGTTGACCAATCGCTTAAACTTTCCAGCGTTCGTGCAAACCACCCCTCGCCTGGCGAGATTCACCGGCACTGGTGTCATCACCGCGATTTTGCCTCTCATTTGCCATCAAAGCTGACACGTGGATTCACAATCACATACAGAATGTCCGAGACCAGAATTCCGACCAGCGTCAAGATGGCCGACAACATCAACGTTGTCATCACCAAATCATACTCACGGCGCAACACCCCCTCGTACGATAACAGCCCCATCCCATGGATATTGAAGATCACTTCAATAATCACGCTGCCGCCAACCAGAAAAGGAAGCAGTGAGGCGAGCAGGGTGATGATCGGAAACAGGCTGTTCCGCAAGGCATGCACCAGAATCACTCGACCTTTTCCACACCCTTTGGCCTCGGCCGTCCGGATGTAATCCTGACGAATCACCTCTAGCATCCCGGCACGCATCTGACGGCTGACATACGCCAGCCCTCCATACGTCAGGCACAAGACGGGTAAGACAATGTGCTTGCCATAATCCAGCAGTTGTTGAAACGAGGTCATCGAATCAAAGTCCTGTGACTTCAGCCCCAGAATTGGTAATGGTGTCCCCTCAAATCCCAGCGGCGCCCAGAGCCACTTTTGCATGATCAGTTGACGCAACAGCTCCGCCACCCAAAATGAAGGCAAGCTGTACAAAATGAACAGGACCATCGTGGAAGCGCGATCAAACGGTGAGCGAGGATAAGCCGCACTCAAAATCCCCAACGGCACGGCCGCGACGTAGATCAGGGTAAATACGATCAGATTCAAAAGCATCGTGATCTTCAACGCACCCCACAGCTCCGTCCAGATCTTCTGTTCTGTCTGAAAGAAAATCATATCCCCACGGGCCAGCCGTTTCAGGAACAAAACGAACTGAACGGGAAGCGGCTTGTCAAAGCCATGTCGCTCTCGGAATCGCTTTTCGGCCGCTTCGGTCCCCCGATCAGCATTCATCCCCGCTGCAGCCTGGCCAGCCCCCCCAAACTTTTCCGAGGCAGGATCTCCCGGTGCCAGGCGGATCACCAGAAACGAAACCAGCAAAATCCCGAACAAGGTGGGGATCATCAGCAGCAGTCGTTTCAGCAGATACACAGCCACGGCAAGACTCGATTTCAAGAGGATTCCGAGGACGACGGGGATTCCAGGGGGACCGGTGATTTTTATTTATGCAGCTGTTCCTCTTTTGGCACATACCACTCGGCCAGATCATAACCTGGTCTCAGGCGATACCACTTCACGTTGCGGAATCGCTTGTGGTAGGCACCAAACTCCTTGGGAATCCACAGGAACGTATAGGGCTGTTCGCTATCGAGCAAACGATGTAACGAGTAATGCAGTTTGCGACGTTTGTCCTCATCCAGGGTGACTCGAATCATTTCGATCAAGGCATCGGCCTGGGGATTGTTGAACGAAATCATGTTGCTGCCCCGTTTCTCGCGAGCCGCTTCCGATCCGTGCCAGATCTGGAACGGATCACTTTCAATCGGCATCGTCCATTGCAGGGCGAAGACATCGCATTCCTTGGCTCGCATCTTTTCGATGAACGAAGCCCATTCCATGGTTTGGATCTGCAGGTCGATCCCAACCGTTTTGTAATTCTTCTGCAGGATCTCGCACATCTGCTCGTTGATCGGTTTCCCTTTGGGGAGTCGCAGCGTGACCTGAAACTTTTCACCATTCCGATCAAGAATTCCGTCGTTATCGGAATCGATCCAGCCGGCATCCGTCAGCAGTTCGCGGGCGGTATCGGGATCATAAGCCAGCGGCTGCACTTCCCGGTCATAGCCCGGGCCAAACAGAAATTGGGTGCCGGAGACGAGGACCGCCGCTCCATGCAGTTTCTTGTCAACAAAGTCTTGCCGGTCGAACAACATCGACAACGCCAGGCGGACACGTCGATCCTGAAACAGCGGCGAAAGCTCGTTCCACCCGATGTAGCTGAAACGGGGAGTAAACCACGAACCACGCACATAGTTTTCCTGGGTTTCTTTATCTAATGTCGGCCAATCCTCAAAGTATTGTTCCGCCGACATATCGTAAAAGAAGTCGATCTCGCCTGCTTTCAGCGCCGCGAACGCGGAAACCTGATCGATGATGAATTTGACAATAATGCGATCGACATGGCCCGCCCGAGTGGGCTCCCAATAGTTGGGATTCCGCACCAATTCGACCCGATCCCCCCGCTCCCACTTATCGATAATGTAAGGACCGACTCCAAGTGGCTTACGGTTGTAACGCTCATCGGTATTGAAAAACTTGCCAAATTCCTGGCCGCGAGCACTGATCTGCTTCCTCTCGGACTCTTGTTCGGGGGTCAGCGATTCGAGCGTCAGTTCGCGACCCTGTTCACGGAATATCGACTCGAAAAAATGCAGCGGCGGAGTGTAAAGACCAATTTCGTTTGAGAACTCGTCCGCTTTGAAGTACTGCTGTCGGTAGCGCAACCGAATGGAATGAGTCCCCAACGAGGTGCATTCGACCAGATCGCTGTAATACGTGCGGATCGAGTCTCCATCGACATAGGGGCTGTTCAGCAACGCATAGGCGAATTCAATATCTCGGGTGGTGAAGGGGACACCGTCAGACCACTTGACATCCTCACGCAAATAGAACGTGGTGTAGGTTTTGGCTTGGATATCCTGCCATTCCCCCGGCTGCAACGTGAGTGCCGCTTTGAGCGGGTTTTCGGCGGTACCAGGAGTGACAACCAGCGATCCATCGGCAGCGGCTTTCGAGAGACCGAACAGTTCATCACCAGTTTTGATGAGGTACTTTCCGGCGGGAAATCCGCTGATTTCTAACTCACCCCGATCGTTACTCCAATTGTGATATCCGGTCGTTGACGCACCGGGAATGCGTCCCACGGGGTAAACCCCGACCCAGACATGCCCCACCGGTTGCCCCGCTTTGTCGGACGTGACCAGTTTGATTTTCCGGGAGTCAGCAGGCTTACCGTTCACCGGAGGAGCCACTTCGTAGTCGAGTTCTAAAGTCGTTTGCGGGGTGCTGTCCTGGAAAGCGACTCGTCGTTCTCGTCCTGGATAGTCGGAGTTCAATTTGATCGAATCTTCCACGACCCATTTGCTGGCGATACACGGTTCGTATTGAAACGATTCTTGATTCTGTTTTGCCAATTCCTGATTGACGTATTTCATAATGTAACGCATGACAGCCGAGTTTTCCGTGATTGGATTCAGGACCTTTGGTTCCGACTGAAAACGAATGGTGACGGTGTCGCCCGTGACGGGCTGGCTCGGATGCTGTTTTGCATGGGGATTATCGACATCCACCGGGACCGGCCCGGCCAATTGCAAGGTCTGTTGACTGGCGGGCATGCGGGGAATCTTGATCCCCTCAATCTCGGTCAGGATCTCGATTTTGGGGACATCGGGAAAATCTTCCCAGTAGGCAATCGGACTTCCCCCGGCGACCGACTTGGGACCCCCTCCTGATTCTGCACGATCAGGACTTTTGCTGGCTGGCTCGTTCGCAGCGGCCGAGGAACCTGGTGGAACGGAGTTGGATTTCCCCGGAGCAGGGGGACTGGATTTTGTACAACCTGCCCACATCGTCAACCCAAGCAACACTGTCGTGACCACAGTCCATGACCGAACCATAACGATGCATCCTTCCCGACGTACCAGTGGATAGAAGTCCCGATGAGATCAAACGTTTCCTCGGTAAACTCGATTCTGGCAGAGCCTGACCAGTCGGGCAAGGATTGGGGGCCTCAAAACATCCCCGGTTACGGCAATCCCCAATCGATTGACGGTGAGGAAATACTTCGCAATTCTGCCGACACCCGCCTTGCCGCAGACGGTGAGCGTACAATCCACGGCGATCGTGTGGCACACAGGCCCCCTGCGCACCTTTGCCAGAAGTAACGCCGCTCAGAGAATTTGCCGCTGAGCGAAGATCGGGAATCGCCCGAGATTTCTTGCCCGAATTTGAGCCAGTTCCTGTTCGAGTCGAAAAACGCTATCCTGATATCCGTAGCGGTATATCGATATGTCGGCTTCCTCTTGAATTGTGATTTGCGTTTATGACTCGACGGTTGGAATTGATTGCAACGGCGGCGTTTGGGCTTGAAGCGGTTGTCGCGCGCGAATTGCAAGATTTGGGATATACCGAGCAGCAGGTGGAAGATGGCCGCGTCACCTTTGTCGGTGATGAATTGGCGATTTGCCGCTGCAACCTGTGGCTTCGCTCTGCCGACCGGGTCCTCGTCAAAATCGGCTCGTTTCCCGCCTTTGATTTTGGTCAGCTGTTTGATCAGGTCGAGGCGTTGCCATGGCATGAATGGCTGCAGGTCGATTCCCGGTTTCCCGTCTCGGGAAAATCGGTCCGATCGCAACTGCACCACGAACCGACTATCCAAGCGATCACTAAGAAAGCGATCGTCGAGAGCTTAAAACGGAGTTACGAACGGCACTGGTTTCAGGAGAGTGGGACCGAGTATCAGATCGAGGTCTCCATTTTGAAGGACCAGGTGCTGGTGTCGCTCGATACCTCCGGCGCGGGATTGCACAAGCGAGGCTATCGAGCCCATGGCGGCGGACTCGCCCCCTTGCGCGAAACAACCGCTGCGGCACTCGTCCTGTTAAGCTACTGGAACCGCGAACGGCCCTTTCTGGATCCCTTTTGTGGATCAGGGACCATCGCCATCGAAGCTGCTTTGATTGGCCGAAATCGAGCTCCTGGACTCAGCCGGAATTTTCTCTGCGAAAGCTGGCCCCAGTTGACCCGCCTGCACTGGAAAGAATCGCGGGAAGAAGCCCGAGACAAGATCCTGAGTAAACCGAAATTTCCGCTAATTGCCAGCGATATTGACGACCGCGTCCTGAGGCTTGCCGAAACCAATACACTGCAGGCGGGAGTGGCTGGCGATATTGAATTCAAGCCGATGGATGTTCTCGAACTGAAAACCTCGCTGGAATTTGGGGTGATTATCACGAATCCCCCCTACGGCGAGCGGATGTTAGACGACGAATCCGCCGCCGAAATTTATGACGATATGGCTGATGCGTTTGAACCCCTGAGTACCTGGTCGATTTATGTCCTGACATCGCATCCGGGATTCGAGCGGTTGTTCCGGCGGCGCGCCAGCCGTCGGCGAAAACTCTACAACGGTCGCATCGAATGCCATTACTTCCAGTATCTTGGCCCTCGACCCCCGTGGGAAATCACCAAAGACGATGCTGAGCCCGACGCGAATGACGACGAGTCCCTCACGCATGACGATCAACACGACTCGTAAGCCCAGATCCGGAAGGCCAGTTCCGGAAGGCCAGTTCCGGAAATCGGCGCCAAAGCGTTTTTGTGATGGGAATGCGGACGCAGGAAAATTTGTCAGAAGCACGCTCGGTTGCCTCGGCTGGCAGCACGGTCAGC
>JBIKZJ010000423.1:0-5521 GCA_044354755.1 Schlesneria sp.
GGGGAACAGGGCGATGCACATCAGCAGCAGCGCGAACGGCGTGATTGCGGCGACATGCATCAGGTCGCCCAGTTTTTCCGGTGCATGAGCCACGCTGTGGGCTTCTTCACTGTGGGTCTCTTGACTGTGGGCCTCTTCGGCAACGGCCACTGCCGGGGAAATAAGTAGGGTGAACAGGAAGAGCAGAACAGCAATCAGTCTTAGTGGCAGGAATTTCACGGCGGTTCCCGTTTCAGCGTGTGAGGACTCGGCGAGCAGGCGTCATTCAAACCGAAGCGGCAGGGAAAGTCGAGTCATCAAGGGTGGTAATCGAGGGGGAGGCGAGGCAAGTCTGGCTGTAATTGTTCACAGCGAAGTGAGGGGGACAGGGACAGTTTTCCCAGCAAAACGATGAGTGAATGGTTTGAGCGATTTTGCGGATCTTCACTTTGTCGCGGGAAAAATGAGCCAGTCCCCGAACTGTGAACGGTTACGTCTGGCTTCAGAACTCGCAGGGGATCTTGAATCCGTAATCCTGCCAGTAAAGGGGGAGCGGGGCTTCGAGCCGTAGTGCGTCGTAGCGGATCGGGTGTTTGAGGACCAATCGCCAGGCATGAAGTCCGATGGGTGTCGATTGTGGGTCATAGGCAGCGTCGTCGATTCCCGACAATTTTGCTCCATACTCACGATCGTTGAGGATCTGCCAGCCGCGTGAGGCGAGTTGCACCCGAATCTGATGCATTCGTCCCGTGTGTAATTCGATTTGTACGAGGGCTCGTCCCGCATGAACGGCGAGGACCTGATAGTCAAGTATGGCTTGGCGGGCCTGTGCCGTTTCTGGGGGGACGACCGTGACATGGGCGGCTTCGGGGTCTTTCAGTAACCAGTCGATCAGCCGGCCTTCGGTCGGTTGTGGCATGGTTTCGGTGACGGCGAGATAGACTTTGCGGATTGAGCGTTCACGAAATTGTTCGGCGAGTCGCGCGGCGGACTTGGAATTTTTTGCAAACAGGACGATTCCTGAAACCGGTCGATCGAGTCGATGGGGAACACCGAGATAGACGTTCCCCGGTTTTGCCAGCTTTTGTTTAAGATAGGCTTTGACGAGTCCCTCGAGCGATGGTTGGGCGTGAGGAACCCCTTGAGTGAGCAGTCCTGCGGGCTTGTTAACGGCGATTAAAGGGCCATCTTCGAGCAGAATCTCCAGTTTCAGAGATTGAGCAACCGTCGCGTCCGTTGTGGGTGGGGGGGTGTCTGGAAACATGCCACAATCTTAACAGATTTCGGCGGACGTTGTTGATTGGGATGATGATCGGGGCTGCGGGAACCCGCAGAAAGTCCATTTGCGAGCAGAATTCGGCAAGGATCTTGCCAAATCGAGTTGACGTAGCAATCAAACGCATGGATATTAGACGATATGTGATAGAGGTCATTGCGAGAAACCGACCGATTCGTCTGCAAGAGGAGATTTCGATGCTCACCATACTTGGACAACAGCCAGCCACGACTCGCGGCTTTTGCGACGGAATTTCGCGACGGAATTTTTTGACGGTTGGCGGTATGGCCTTGGGTGGGATCAATCTTTCTCAGGCCCTTCAGGCAGAAACGCTTTCCAATTCGGGTCACTCTCACAAAGCGATTATCAATATTTACCTCCCCGGCGGACCACCACATTTGGATATGTGGGATCCGAAACCATTGGCTCCTGTCGAGATTCGTGGTGAATTCCAGACGATTCAGACGAATGTTCCGGGGATTGAAGTGAGCGAGATGTTTCCGCGCATAGCCCAGATGATGGACAAGTTCATTCTGGTCCGATCGCTTTCGGATTCCGACGGTGGTCACGACGCTTACCAATGCATGACAGGTCGGCGAAAAGGGGAGCGTCAGCCACCAGGTGGATGGCCGCAGGGTGGTGCGTGGGTGTCGAAGATGCAGGGTCAGGTGAATCCCGCAATTCCCGCCAACGTTGCCTTGATGTACCAGACGGGGAATCGGACTTGGGGAGAAACCGGTGATGGGGGATTTCTTGGGGTGGCTCATGCCCCGTTCAATTTGCTGGGACGACAAGCCCGCAGTACTCCGGACAACATGGTGCTGCAAGGGGTGACACTGGAAAAATTGCGTGACCGGACTCGGTTGATGGCATCGCTCGACAAATTTCAGCGGGCTGCGGATCAGCGTGGTCAGATGGAAAGTATGGATGTCTATGCCCAGCAGGCGATGGGAATTTTGACGACATCCAAATTGGTGGATGCACTCGATTTATCCAAAGAAGATCCCCGTACGGTCGCGCGATATGGTCAAAGCCGCGAGGATTTCCAGCGAGATGGTGCACCGCCGATGATTGAAAACTTCTGTGTGGCCCGGCGATTAGTGGAAGCGGGAGCACGATTTGTGTCGTTAAATTACAGTCGCTGGGACTGGCACGGCTCGGACGGGATGAATTATCCCAAGTGCCGTGAGGAATGCCCGCTGCTGGATCAGGGGCTTGCGGCGCTGGTTTCTGATCTGCACGAACGAGGGCTCGATCGCGATGTCTCGGTCGTGGTCTGGGGCGAGTTTGGCCGGACTCCGAAAATCAACGGGAGCAACAGTCGGGATCACTGGCCGCAGGCGAACACGGCGGTTTTGGCTGGGGGAGGCCTGCAAACCGGGCAAACGGTCGGCTCGACTAACCGCAACGGAGAGCATCCTCAGACACGTCCGGTTAAGTTTCAGGAAGTCTTTGCGACGCTGTACAAGGCTGCTGGAATTGACGTGCAGAATGTACGAGTCTTCGACCTGTCCGGGGTTCCCCAGTACCTGGTTGAACCAGGAAATGAACCGATTCATGAAGTGATTTAATGAGGTTTATTTCGAATTTTGGCCGACAATGGGCAATGCAAGCAGTGCCAGAAGTGCAAAAACGGCTCCCAGCATGAAGGCTGAGGATGATCCGTAGTGATCCCAGATGACCCCAGCAAGCAGGCTGGCACCGAAGGTGGTGACCCCCGTTAATCCGTAGAACAAACCCATCGCGGCCCCGCGAGATTCCCGCGGGGCGTGATCTGCAATCAGCGCCTTGCCGACTCCTTCGGTGAGTGCCATGTAGGCTCCATAAAGTGCCATGAGTGGCCACAGTCCCCAGGCCTGCGTGGCGGGGAGTAGTGCAAACCCGGCGTACACTGCCGCGTAAATCAGCCAACCAAAGGTCATGATCTGCCATCGCCCCAGTCGGTCACTGAGGGCTCCTGCGGGGTATGACAAGGCGGAATAAGTGATATTGTAAACGGCATATAACATGACAACACCCCATGATGAAAAGCCATGATCACTGGCGTGCAGTAGCAGAAATGTGTCACTGCTGTTGGCCAGTGAGAAGAGAATCAAAACCACCAGCATCACCCAATACTTCGCCGGGAACGACAAAAAACCGGTTTTGGGAGTTGTGCTTGAGACTTCGGACGGGGTGGTGCGTGGTGTGCCTGCTGCTGGTTCTTGCTGCGGTTCGGCAGGCGAGGCTGTTTCTGCGACGAGAAACGTGAGGATGAATGATGCGAGCCCCAAGGCGGCACCGACGCCGAAAATCGTGCGATAAATCCAGGGAGGGGTCTGTGACGCGAGTGCCAAGCCTTCGCTCGCGACCTCTTTTTGGGGAGATCCCGTCAACCACCAGAGCAAAAATGCAGCCAGCAGGACTCCCAGTAAAGCTCCTGCGGTGTCAAATGCGCGATGCATGCCAAACGCCCGGCCGCGTTGTTCAGCGGTGACCGCGTCGGCAATCAGGGCATCGCGCGGGGCACCGCGGAGTCCCTTGCCGAAACGATCGAGTAACCGTCCGCCGAAAACCATGGGCCAAACCTGAGCCACTGCAATCAAGCTTTTTCCCAGCACGGGTAGCCCATATCCCCAGCGGATCCAGGGAACGCGTCCACCCCCCTTCCCTTTCCGATCACTGCGGAAGCCCGCGAAGGCTGACATGAGCGCCACAATCAAAACCGCCGCACCTTCCATCGCACCGAGCTGGGTCTTGTTTGAGCCCAGAACGCCAATCACGTAGAGCGGCAGTAATGGGTAGATCATCTCACCGGAAACGTCGGCGAAGAAGGAGACCCCGCTCAACAACCAGACAGCCTTGGGCAGAGCGGTCGAAGTTTGAGTGGTCGACGAGGATGAGATTCGGGACACAATTTTCCTTCAGGTTGACGAGAGATCATCGGATCATGCCCAGGAACACGAGCCATCACGAGTATGCAAAAATGCAGACGTTTTCGATATCGAGGTGGCCGAGTATCCATTGCGTACCGATTGTTGTTAAATTAACGGGAACCGAATGTTCAGATTGTTTTCCGCTTCCCGTGTTTGCTCGCCCACGCTCCTGCCGCTTTTGAAGAACGCCTCATGTTCTCACGATTTTTTATTGACCGGCCGATTTTTGCGGCCGTGTTGTCGATTCTGATCATCCTCTGTGGTTGGATCGCTTTGTACACGCTGCCGATGACCCAATATCCGGACATCACCCCGCCGACGGTCGAAGTTTCGGCGATCTATCCGGGGGCCAATGCCCGGGTTGTCTCGGATACGGTTGCGGCACCGATCGAGCAGCAGGTGAATGGCGTTGAGGGGATGATGTATATGTCATCCCAGTGTACCAACGATGGAGTCTATTCGTTGACGGTGACGTTTCGGCAGGGGACGGACCTGAATCTGGCACAGGTGCTGGTGCAGAATCGTGTCGCCTTGGCCCAACCGATTTTGCCGAGTCTCGTACAGCGGCGTGGCGTGACCGTCAAGAAAAAGTCGCCCAGCGTTTTGATGATCGTGAATTTGTTCTCACCCGATAACAGTCGGGACAACCTCTATCTCAGCAATTACGCTACCATTCAATTGCGGGATGAACTTGCCCGACTGCCCGGAGTGGGGGACATCACCTTTTTGGGGCAGCGGGATTACAGCATGCGAGTCTGGCTCGATCCTGAGCGCCTGGCAATCCGTGGTCTGACTACGCAGGATGTGATCCAGGCGATTGAACAACAGAACGTTCAGGTCGCAGCGGGCCAGATTGGTCAACCCCCTGCTCCGAAAGATCAGGTTTTTCAATTCACGATGACCACATTGGGCCGTCTCTCGGAAGGCGAACAATTTGATGACATCGTCTTGCGCACAGACCCAGATGGCTCGCTGGTCCGTTTGCACGATGTCGCGCGTACTGAATTGGGAGCCTTGGGATACGATCAGCTTTGTACGCTGAATTCACAGCCCTCGGTGGCGCTCTCGGTCTACCAGTTGCCCGGCTCGAATGCGCTGGGAACGGCCGAGCAGGTGCGAAAAAAGATGGAAGAGCTCAAGGCGGGTTTTCGGAGCGGGATTGATTATGACATTGTGTACGACACCACTCCGTTTATTAAAGAGTCGGTGAACGAAGTCTATCAGTCCTTGTTTGATGCGGTGATTCTGGTGGCGGTGGTCGTGCTGGTGTTTCTGCAAGGTTGGCGTGCGGCGGTGATTCCCCTGGTGGCGGTTCCTGTGGCGGTGGTCGGAACGTTTGCGGCGATGGCGG
>JBIKZJ010000072.1:0-18351 GCA_044354755.1 Schlesneria sp.
TCGAAGAGCTCTCTCATACCACAACCTTATCACAGCAGGCCTGGATTTCCGCCCGTGAAGACTCGGATTTTGCCTCGTTTCTTCCCTGGCTGGAAAAAATGATTGGCCTGAAGCGAGAAGAGGCCCAAGTGGTCGGCTTTGGCCAGGGAATTCCTTACGATGCATTGCTCGATGACTATGAGCCAGGAATGACTTCCGCCGAAGTGGAACAGGTTTTTACCCCCTTGCGGAATGAACTTGTGGAACTCGTCGCCGCGATCCAGAATTCGACGCGACGTCCCAAGCTGGAAATTCTGTCGCGTCACTACCCCAAAACCCCGCAAATCGTGCTCGCCTCCGGGGCCTCGAAAGCGATCGGATTTGACTTTGAAGCGGGCCGTATCGATGAATCGGCACACCCCTTTTGCAGTGGGTTTGGGCCAGGTGATTGCCGACTGACCACGCGATACAGCGATCACCATTTCAATGCGGCGTTTTTCGGTGTACTGCACGAATCGGGTCATGGAATTTATGATCAAGGTTTGCCAGGGGGAGATTTTGGACTGGGAACCGGCCAGGCCACCTCGCTGGGGATTCACGAATCCCAGTCACGCTTGTGGGAAAATTTCATCGGTCGCAGCCACGCGTTCTGGACATACCTCTTTCCCACGGCACAGACCGCTTTCCCCAAGGCGCTGGGGGATGTTTCCCTCGACGAATTCTATTTTTCGATCAACGACGTTCGTCCCTCGTTCATTCGAGTTGAAGCCGACGAAGTGACCTATAACCTGCATATCATGTTGCGATTTGAAATTGAGAAAGATCTGGTTTCCGGCGCGCTCAAACCCGCCGATGTTCCGGTCGCCTGGAACGAAAAGGTCACCCAGTATTTCGGACTGACAGTTCCCAGCGACGCCAATGGATGTCTGCAGGATATTCATTGGAGTGCCGGATTACTCGGTTATTTTCCGACCTACGCTCTTGGCAACATGTACGCAGCACAGTTGTTCAACGCGGCAGAGCGAGACTTGGGAAGCTTGAATGGGCTCTCGGCGAAGGGATACTTCAAGCCGCTGAAGAGCTGGCTCAACGAAAAAATCCATCGTCATGGAAAGCGTTATCCCGCCAAACAGCTCGTTCAGGTTGTCACAGGCGAAACTTTGTCGCACGCCCCTTTGATCGCACATTTGCGATCGAAATACTCAGAACTCTATGGTTTATAACCTCAATGCCAACACCTCAGCCTCAACCTGGTGGTCCCAGTCGCTTTCTGAAGGTCGTCCTGGTCGTTGGGTGGCTGGCAGTCGGCTTCGCGATCATGATGCGTTCCGCGATGCCACCCGTCGCTTCCCCGCAACTCGGAAAACCATTTCCCCGCATTGAAGCGATCGGTTGGATCGGGGAACCGATTCCAAGTTCTGCCGACTTCGAGGGGAAGATCGTCGTGGTCGATGCCTGGGCTCATTGGTGCGGTCCCTGCCGCATGGTGACACCTGACATCGTCGAACTCTATCGGAAATACCACGACCGAGGTGTCGTTTTTGTGGGGCTGACATCCGAGGGCCAGGATCCCCAGTCGATCAGCCTCAGTCAAAAGTACGTGCGGCAAATGAAGATTCCCTGGCCGAATGGGTATGGGGCTATCAAAACGCTGTCGGCGCTCAATGTCGAGGCGATCCCGCAATTATGGATTGTTGATCGACAAAATCAGATCGCCTTCCACGAGGTGGGGTTCAGCCCAAACTCGATCGGGCAGATGGAACGGGTATTAGATCAACTGCTGGAAGCCACCGCAGCGGCCCCCGAATGAGCAGGGTGATCAAGGCTTCCTAAGGGGATTATGGCTGTCAACGCGGATGAAATTGACGAGCCCCACCAGAATCGACTGGTGGGGCTCGTTGTTCGAATTTCAGAGAAACCCTGCAGCAGTCAAAGCCGCTTAGAGAACTCGGGACAAACCGGGGACGGCAATCGGATAGACGCCATCGGCATTCGCTTTGACTGGGGTTTCCGCATCCCAGGCATAGCTTTTCGGGGCGAGGCTGACGTTCGATTTGATGGCGTCATCCCAGGTAATTTCTTTACCAGAATAGGTACACAATCGACCGAGGATCGAGGTCATCGAGCTGTATGCGCCGTTATCCGCTTCGTTGTACTCGGCTCCCTTTCGGATCGCCGCAAACAGGTCATCGTGCTCGACCTGATAGGGGTCTTTTTGTCGTTCGCTGTAATTCCAGTTGCCGTCGGCCGACTGGATGCTCCCCCCTGGGTTTGACGAGCCTTTAGTCCCATGCACAAATTCAGAGACGTTATCCCAGCAACCGCGAATGTGACGACACTGGCTGTACAGACGGCTGCCATTGGCATATTCGTACTCGACGAAATGGTGATCGAAGATCTCGCCATATTTTTTATCGGTACGAACCTGTCGGCCACCCATTCCATTCGCTTTGACGGGGTACGCGGCTTCATGGTCTTTACCACCCGCCACCCAGTTGCAGACATCCAGGTTATGGATGTGCTGCTCACAAATATGATCGCCGCTCAGCCAGTTGTAGTAGTACCAGTTCAAGACCTGGTATTCCATTTCCGTCTTGCATTGCTCACGTGTTTTTCGTGGGTCCCAGACACCACCGCCGTTCCAATACGCACGCATCGCCACGATGTCCCCGATGGCACCGTCTTTGATCCGCTTAATGGTTTCGAGATAGCCCGCCTGATGGTGTCGCTGCAGACCGACACCGACTTTCAACTTCTTTTCTCGGGCCAGTTTGTTGGCTTCGATGACCTGACGCACCCCGGGGGCATCGACGGCAACCGGCTTTTCCATGAAGACGTGCTTCCCTGCCTTGACCGCATATTCAAAGTGAATCGGGCGAAAACCGGGAGGCGTGGCGAGGATGACCAGATCGACACCGCTATCAATCACTTTTTGATAAGCATCCAATCCATCAAAAATGTTCTCGGGTTTCACTTGTACCCGGTCACCTTTTGCGCCAAGTCCCCCTTTGACCGCATCGATGACGCCGCGAGCATTTTCCGGAAAGGCGTCGCCAACAGCGGTCAACTTAACATTGCCGTTGGTGGAAAGTGCTTGTCCTGCCGCGCCCGTTCCACGGCCTCCGCATCCAATCAGACCGACTTTGACGGTATCGTCTCCGCCAGCAAATAGGCTGCTGCTAAAACCCGTTGGCACAACCAGTGCCGCTCCAACACCTGTCAAAGCAGATGTTTTTAAAAAGTCGCGACGCGTGGCGGTCTCAGGGGATTGATCGGATGGATTCATGCTCGACTCCTCAGCTGATGGAAAACTCGGAGGGAAGGAAAAAAACGTTGAACCCCATGGTTCACAACACAACACAACACTACTCGATGGTCACGCGTGGCTTCACATTTTTAGGGACCACCGCATCCAGTCGCAAATTCTTTCTTTCATCGTCAGAAGGTGCGTTCAACGGGCGGACAACTCGAAAACCGACCCACAAAGCGTCGGTCATATACCAAGCACTTTTGGGGTTCTGCGGATCCTGCTGCTTCCAGTCGGGATCGGAGGCCATTCTGGCGGCACTGCGACACTCCCCGGCACCACGATCCCAGGCACCGCCACGAGCGACGCGGGGATATTCGTCATCGGCAAGGCAAAGTGGAAACTTGACCCCCTCGTTCGGCTTGAATTTGCCATAAAACTCGGGATCAAACCGATCCTGGACCCACTCGGCGACATTTCCGTGCATATCATGCAGGCCCCAGGGATTCGGCTTCTTTTTGCCCACTTTATGGTATTTGGCTTTGCCATTTTCCTCGCTATTTCCCACATGCCAGGCGAAATCACCCAGAGCAGACGCATCGTCACCGAAATGGTAGGCGGTCGTTGTTCCGGCACGGCAAGCGTATTCCCACTCCGCTTCGGTCGGAAGTCGGTGATATCTTCCGGTCTTGGCGGTCAGCCATTCGCAATAGGTTTTTGCCGCGTGCTGGGTCATGCAGATCGCAGGATATCCACCATCTTTGCCCATCTGAAATGACATATCGGTGTACGGATTGGTCGGTTTCGTCACCGCATCGGCCGCCTTTTCGAAGGGACCAACCTCGGAATTTCCAAAATCCCGCAGCGCCCGTTCAAGACGGATGGACCACAATTCGAATTCGTCCCAGGTGACCTCGGTCTTGCCCATCCAAAACGGCTCCAGCTTCACTTTGTGCTGAGGCCCTTCATCGGCATTCCGATCAGACTCGGCATCTGCACTTCCCATCAGGAATTCGCCACCGGGAATCGGCACCATCTTGAAAGAAATCTCGGTATTGCGGATTTTTTGTGTATATTCTTTCATGTCTGCTTCGGCTTTGGCATCGCCGGGATCACCCTGAGCCAAAGCGACCGTTGACACCGTCAGCAAACCGCAGCAAGCCACAGCGAGTCGAGCCCCGCGTAAAAAACAAACTCGCCTGGCAAAACCATTGATGAGATCGAAGGACAAGCAATTGAACGGCATGGTAACTCAAATAGGAAAACAGTGGGGAGGATTGATCATCTGCCTGGTGTGTCTGACGCGAACGACGTTTGCCCAGTCGCTAGAGCGCTTCACGTTTACCGAGCCACACCTCGGTACGATCATGACCCTGACACTATACGCATCAGAGGAAAACGCCGCAAATGAAGCAGCCCGCGCCGCCTTTATGCGAGTGAAAGAATTGGATCTGATTTTCAGCGACTACAAACCCGATAGTGAAGTGATGCGATTGTGTCAGCACGCAGGATCGGGGCAACCCGTCCCCGTCAGCCCAGAACTTTTTCAGCTGCTGCAACGTGCTCTGGCCATCTCAGATCAGACCCAGGGAGCATTCGATGTGACGGTGGGCCCGCTGGTGCAATTATGGCGGCGGGGACGGAAACAAAAAACACTCCCCACCCCGGACGAGATTGCGGCAGCACGCGAGCTTGTCGGCTGGAAGCGGATCGTCCTGAACCCTGCGCAGCAGACGGTCGAGTTAACCAAGCCTGGAATGCGACTCGATTTTGGGGGGATTGCCAAAGGATTCATCGCTCAGCAGGTGAGTCAACAACTCCGGGAACAAGGCTTTCAACAGACGCTGGTGGCCGTGGCCGGAGATCTCGTCGCCGGAGACGCTCCCCCGCAGAAGGATGGCTGGAGAATTGGCGTCGCACCACTCGAAACCCCCAATGGTCCCCCCAGCCGCATGCTGCAACTCAAAAATTGCGCCATTTCCACCTCGGGAGATGCCTTTCAATTCGTGGAAATCGGCGGGGTCAGGTACTCGCACATCGTCGATCCCCAGACCGGAATTGGACTGACTCAACAAAGTAGTTGCACCATCATTGCGAAGGAGGGATCCACCGCCGATGCTCTGGCGACGGCGGTTTGTATCCTCGGTTCAGTACGGGGGCTGAAGCTAATCGAATCCTACGAACAGACCGCAGGCCTGATGGTTACCGCGATCGATGGCAAGCCGCAAACGGTCGAATCAAAATCATTTTCCGAGTACGACTTGCCGTAACGAGTCACCCCTGGATGGTGCCCAGTCCGCAGACGCCCAGTCCGCTGGCGCCCATTCCGCTCACTCCCATTCAATCGTGCTGGGAGGTTTTGAACTGATGTCATAGACAACCCGATTGACTCCGCGAACCTCGTTGATGATCCGCGTCGAAATTTTTTGCAAGACCTCGTGCGGCATGGGGAACCAGTCTGCGGTCATAAAGTCATCAGTCGAGACGGCCCGCACCGCGATCGCCTCTTCGTAAGTCCGTCCGTCTCCCATCACACCGACGCTGTGTACCGGCAGCAAGACCGCGAAGGCTTGTTGAATCTGCCGGTAAAGACCCGCCAATCGCAATTCTTCCATCACGATCGCATCGGCTTCACGCAACTTTGCCAACCGGGGAGCGGTCAGTTCACCGAGACAACGAACACCGAGCCCTGGGCCGGGGAATGGGTGTCGCCAGACCAATTCTTCCGTCAATCCCAGCTCCAGACCCATTCGACGCACCTCGTCTTTGAATAGGTCTCGCAACGGTTCAATCAGTTCAAAACCAAGTTGTTCGGGAAGGCCACCGACATTGTGATGCGCCTTAATCGTGGCGGCGGGACCGTCAATGTTGGCACCCGATTCAATCACATCCGGATAGAGTGTCCCCTGAGCCAGAAATTCCGCATCCGGAATCGACTCGGCCTCTTTTCGAAACACTTCAATGAAGACGCGGCCGATGATTTTTCGTTTTTGTTGCGGGTCGGTAATCCCCGCCAATTCGTTCAGAAAACGATCATTGGCATCAATCACGTGCAGATCGGTTTTGAAATGATTTTGAAATCGATCACGAACCTTATCGGATTCCCCCTTGCGCAGCAGACCATTGTCGACAAAAATACAGGAGAGCTGCGAACCAATGGCTCGGTATAACAGAGCGGCCACCACCGAGGAATCAACCCCCCCCGATAAGCCACAAATGACCCGCTTCTTCCCGACGCGAGCCCGAATCGTCGCGACTTCACGCTCGATCAAGGAACTGATCTTCCACGTACCGTGACAGCCGCAAATATCCTTCACGAAATTCGCCAGCAGCTGACCTCCATACTCGGTATGGGTCACTTCGGGATGAAATTGCAGCCCATAAACCGGTTTGCTGCGATGTTTGACAGCAGCAAAGGGACACGTGGCCGTATCCATCAGCGTCAGGAATGACCCCAGGGCATTTTCGACATGATCACCGTGACTCATCCAGACCGTGCTCTGGGTTGGCAAGTCCTTCATCAACGGATCTGGCGCCGCGACACGGCATTCCGTTCGGCCAAATTCTCGCTTCGAGCCCGGAGTGACACGTCCCCCCAGTGTTTGACACGCCAGATGCATTCCGTAACAGATCCCTAAAACCGGAATCCCCAAATCAAAAATGCGCGGATCCACCTGGGGTGATTTTGCGTCATAAACACTGGCAGGGCCACCAGAAAGGATGAGTCCTTTCGGCTTCAGTTCGCGAATCCGTTCGAGGGAAAGATCGTGACGAACCAGTTGGCAGAAAACGCTTTGATCGCGAATTCGCCGGGCGATGAGCTGGGCCGTTTGCCCACCAAAATCAAGAACAAGGATCAGGTCTTCATGCGTCGCGAAAACATCGCGAGAATCAGCCGGGGAAGTCATTAAAAAAACCAAATTGTGTAATGGCACCCCCCGCATTCATTCGGGGGGAAAGGGCGAATTATACCGTTGTCTCTTCCCGTGGCCAATCGTCCGGGGTTGTTTATACCGTAATCAGGCTTTGGGCTTGTGGGGGGGAGCAAACTTGATCTTCTCGACATACCGGGTCACTTGCTTGGTTCCTGGATCCATGCGACCGGTGCATTTGGAAATCGCTTTCACGACGTACTTGTACTGCGTTTCGTAATCCGCATCGATTTCCACCTCGACATCCTTGGTCAAAGGGTTTCCCGGACGGCCAATAATTTGCAGAATTTCCTTATTCAATCGCTCAAAAGCCAAGTCATCGTTGCCGAGATTTTTAGATCCCAGGGTGAGTTGGGTCAGGTTTCCGTCCCGATCCGAAACGATCCCGACTTTGATATCGGGGAGATTTTGTTCTGCGGCCGCAGCCGAAGGGGCTCCGATCGGCATGTTGATATTGAAATTTCCTTCTGGTGCGACGATTTTCAAGTTCAACATGAAAAAAATCAGCAACTGAAAGACGATGTCGATCATCGGTGCCATCGGAATTTCGACTTTGGTCGGACCGCTCGAACGATTTCGCAGCTTCATGTTAAACCTCCTCCGAGGTTGCGCGGAGCGAGAACTTGGTAAAACCCGCCTCTTGGCATTTTTTAATCAGTTCCTGAACCAGTCCCGTAGGAACTTCCGAATCGGCCCGAATCAATACCGTGACATCCTTGATGATCTCATTGCCGTGCAGGCGTTCCATCACCCGCTTTTCCTGCTCCAGGTCCGGCATGATCTGACGAACCTCTACGTAACGTTCATTGTAAAAAATCTCGGGAACCGGTTTTTGCCGGGCACCGGAGACGCTACGCTGATATCCAAAATTCAACACCAGTTCATGTTCGGGCTTAATCACCGGAGGCTTCGCCAGCGAATCTTTCGGGAGCTTGACTCGTTCATCGGCCTTTGTGTTTTCGAAGTTGATCGCGATCATGAAAAACGTGAGCAATTGAAACACGATATCGATCATCGGAGTCATATCAGGCTCCGTAAAACCCATTTCGATCTTACGCATCTTCATAAAGAGAGTCCGAATGAAAAGGTTTGGCGACGGGGTGATTTCGATCCCAATTCCGTAATCGCCGTAATTCGCAGGATCACACCCTGTGGGAATTCATTGAAACAAGACTCAGGAACTTTTCCGTTGCTCCCGAGCGAATCGATTTCGGCCTGAATCTCTGGTTGCGAAAAGCCAGTGATTCCGTATCCAATTATTCCGCTCTGGGTGCAGACGGGGCGGATGCAGCGGCTGCACCTCCCGGTCGACTGGGGGTCGCAACCGCAGGCTTGGCCGCATTCTGGAAATTTTTCATAAAATTCTCGGCGACAAATCCGCACTCCATCAAAAACCGGGCGAGCCGATTTTTATAAAGTGCATAGAACAGGATCGCCGGAATCGCCACAACCAGACCTTCGAGTGTGGTGAACAGCGCCGTGGCAATCCCGTCTGCCAACTCGGAGGGCTTGGGGGATGTGGTCGAGTTCGCAATCACCTGAAAGCTCAGCACCATCCCCTGGACGGTTCCCAGCAGGCCCAGCATCGGTGCAATCGAACCGATCAATGCGAGGTATCCAATCTTGTGTTCCATCGCCATGGTTTCATCTTCACCCACCTGCTGCATCTGCTCGACCGCTTCGTCGTACCCACGCGATAACCGCCCCATTCCGGCAGCCAGAATGCGGCCAATAAACGAATCACTCGCTTTCGCCGTTTCATAGGCCGCCTGATAGTCTTTGGCCTGCAACTGCTGCTCGAACTGTTCGATGAACGCGGTGGGGAGATAGTTATCCCGACGGAGTTGCAAAAAGACCATCATGATAATCGCGACCATCGCAAACGAAACCAGCAAAATCAAGAATCCAAAAATCCCCGACGCCCGAATCATCCAGGCAAGAAACGATTCTTGCGGTTTCTTGGCTTCGGGTGCTTTTCCATCGATCGCAGGTTTGGCGTTGTCTTCCGCCATCACACCCTTTTCTTCATCCTGGGCTAGCGACACGGAATGCGACAGCCCCACGGTCATCCATCCCACCAATACGGCGAGAATTAAACCCCACATGTGGCTGCGAACGACTGGCTGGTTCATTTCAATCCCCTTCACTTGAGTCATTCCTTTTTCCCGGCAGTTAAATCTGTTGTCCGATGCGACATCGAGAATTGTCTTTCGATTCTAAGAACCTGAATCCTGCCTTGCCAGAGGCGAAAGCACGAACTTGAGTTTTCCTCGCAGGAAGTTGCGCCAAAAATTCTCACGCAATTCCTCCCCCAACGCGACCCTGATCGTTCCCGAAAATCCTGGATCGTTCCCGAAAATCCTGGATCGTTCCCGAAAATCCTGGATCGTTCCCGAAACCGGGATCTATTCCCCCCCACCCAGTTTTTTTCTCCATTCACTGTTGGGATACAGCTGAACCAGTTTCCCAGCCGCTTCGGCACTGCGATCCGGATGCTGGACCAATTTCCAGAGATTGCTCATCTGATAGAGCGCTTCGGCATGGTAGGCCGATTCGCGTGGAAACAGGATATCGACATGCAAATAGGCCAAAGCGGCCTCTTTGGTTCGCCCCAAACCCTGAAATGCCTGACCTTGCAACGCGTAGCCCTCGGCCTGAATCGGTCCGTCATCGGCAGCCCCTTTTTCCGTCACGATTTCCAGCAGCTTTAAAGCCTCGTCAAATTTCGACTGCAGGACAAGACCACGGGCATGCCCCAGCATCGCTTCATATTTCCGCGAGGTTTCTGCCGGGGAATCTCCTGCGGAACTGGCCACGGCTGCAAACCCCGTAATCGCCTCATCAATTTTTCCTTCCGCAACCAGCACCCGAGCCTCCGCAATTTGGGCCGCCAATTTCAGGTCGCTCCAGGGGGCCTGTGACAACTGGGTAATCGCCTGACGGGCTCCGGTAAAGTCTTTCGAGGCCAACTGAATCTGACTGAGGATTTGGACAGACTCGTAAAACCGAACATGGTCAGGATAGACTTTCGCCGCTGCAACCAGCTTTTGAATCGCCTGTTCGCGTTTTTCCGGGTCGGCCAACGCCTGCTTCCCTGCAACGCGTGCCAGCATGTAATCGAATTCCCCTCGCAAAAAATCGCTGGGAGATTTCGCATCCGCCTTGGCCTTCAGGAACCTTTGCGTTGCCGCATCATACCGGCCCCCGTTTTCATCGCTGTAGCCTAATTTCAATTCCCCACCGCCACCTTCCCATTCAATTGCAGCGATATCATTTGCACTGACGATCTCGGGCTCACCGACATTTCGTTTCAGCGTCAGCTCGGTTTTGGACATGGCCGAGATATTGCCATTCACCCGTTTTCCATCGCTTTTCTTGGTGATGATGTCGACGGCAAACAGCGAACTCAGCGGAAACGCAACGACTGCTACGGTGATCCAGATCCGATATTGAAAAGAGCGTGTCATAAAAAATCCTCTTGGTTTTTGAGCTTAAGTACTCTGGTCAGCACCCTGAGTCAGCGAGCCGGTCAGAGCGAGCACGGCCCCGCACTGTTGGCAAATGTTGACCACCATCGGTCATCTTTCATTCACTCGTGGACGACGGCGGACGGGGTCGGGGCTTGGGACGTGGGGGTGGCGGTGATTCCATTTCGGATTGCGGCACGGATCGAGAGGCTGGCCTCCCCTCGGCAGGTGAAACGCCCGCAACGGTGCTCCCCGGTGCCGACCGTGGTCGCGTCTTCGCAGATGCCGCCGGGGGAACGAAGGTGGCCGAGCCGATCGGACCGGCATTGATCCCAGCAAACGACACCGGAGACTCTTTCCGCCCAAACGACTTTGGCTTGGCCTTGGGCTTCGGCGTCAGGGCTCGAAAAATCACCCAGCCCACCATCCCCAACCCACCGACCAAACAACTGAGGAACACAACCCAGGTAATCGTATCAATGCCAGGAGCCGCTTTCGCGAGGTCACCACTTTTTTGACCGCCCCCCCCTGTCGCGCTCGTCAACTCCCCTTGCTGATCAGGCCCCGCAGCAGGCTTGGTATTCACGGGCGTGTTCACGATTTCTTCCGAACGAGGAAGATCGGTCACCGGCTTTCCAGACTCTTGCATCACCTCCCGATAAAGCTCGTTGAATTTTACCCGTTGGTCATCAGGAAGGGTCTTCAAAATCGACACGGAACCAATCAGTTCCATCGCGCAGACATCCATCGCCTTCTGCTTGTCTTTCGCCCCCAAATCCCTGCCATAACGGAAGCGACAGAGTGACACGTGATAGCGGGCATCCAAAAACTGATCAACCAGTTCGGGCCGATCAGAAAAATTCTTCTGCTGCTGGATCCGCTTGGCAATCCCGCCCCAACCCCAGAGCCCCAGTTCTTTCTTGCCACCAATCGCCACGGCAAACTTCTTGTGTTCACCACCGGAAGCCCAGTCCTGATACAACGACGCCGCCTCGACCTGAGTCCGCAGGTCATTGCCACGAACCTTGAGCACCTCGTCCAGCATTTTCTCGGCCTGAGCAAAGTCTTTCTTCAGGCGGTTGCAACGAATCAGCCGCACCTTGACATTCAGCAACTGTTCTGGCGACGCGAAATTGGGATCGGCTTGGGCTCGGGTCACAATGCCGTTGAAGGCCGATGCAGCCCGGTCATAATAGGTCGCCGTCTTCGATCCATCGGTCGAAATTTCCCCCAGAGCAAAATACGTTTCGCCGATCCAGCTGAGTGACCCAAAGGTCTGCCCCTCTTGCTTGGAATACATGTCACCAAGAAACGTCTCGAAGGCATCCATCAGTTTATTGAAACGGTCGGTTTCACCATTATTCCGAAATCGTTCGAGTTCCGACTTGAGCATGCGGCCAAGTCCCACGTACAAATCGGTCAAATCCGAGCCCTTGTCACCCGCAGCGATCGATTCCAGCGTCTGCATCGTGAGTCGTGCATCCGCCAATTTATCGAGACCCAATCCAATATTGGCACGCAATAACAGCGTATAAACACTCTTCGCGACAGCCCGACTTTGAATTCCCTTTTCCGGCCGCTGTGACTCGTCAAGGACCATGATCGCCCTGACGACCGACTGCGGTTCGTCCTGCAACAGCTTGATCGCGTCGAGTTCCTTCCCCTGACTGAGCAAGATTTCGGCCAGGTAGATCTTGGCACTGACCAGTTCCTGTGGCACGGCCCCTTCCTTCGGCAGCGTGGCCGAGAGTTTTTGAATCCCAGTCTTCAAATACTGATCAGCCAACCCCTTCCATTCGGTCAATTTTTCCGGTGTGGGACGCATCTCTTGAGGCATTCGGGATGCTGAACCATAAGCAACCCAATACGCCTGTCCGGCGGCCAATTGCGCCTCGGGAAACTTCCCATCCGTTTCTGGAATCCGGGTAAACCATGCGGCCGCCTCGACCGGTTTTTTTGCCGAGGTATACATCCGCCCCAGAATCATTCTTGCTTCATTAGCCTTGTCACTTTCCGGCCAGCGACTGGCAATCAGGTTCGCTGATTTGATGATCAGCCGCATTTCATCCTGCTTGCTGTCAGGGTCGGCCTTGTTGTCATTGTAAGCCTGAACAAAGGCGGCCATCGCCATATAAGCAGCGTCCATCGCGACGCTCCCCTCGTCATCACTCGTCGTTCGAGCCACAAATTGAGCTAAAATCGCCGCTTCATAATTCCGTCGCAGATAGAAATTGGTATAGGCCAGCATCAGACGAGCGGTCGAGACATCTTTGGAATTGTCTCGACGATTCATCAGCGTCATCGCCAATTCGAAGTTTCTGGCGGCATCATTCAAGTCGTTAGTCCAGAGTTGCCGTAGTCTCGTTAACTCTTCGGCAGGCTGCTGACTTTTGATCGCCGCATCCAATTCTTTCTTGAGATCCTGTGCGGAATTAAAAGACTGTCGTCCCAGTCCATACGCCCCTTCAAAATCCTCGGGTTTCCGCTCTTTTCCCCCAAGCTTAATCTGGGTCCGCTGCATCATCGACAGCGAAATGTCTTTATACTCGCCCGGATACCGATTGATTTGTTGAGCCGTCGACCGCGCCTGACGCCAGAGTCGTTCTTGATCGGGCTTGGGGAGGTTCCGGTTGTCACCCAGTGCTTCCAGGGCCCGAGCCTGTTCCCACTGGATCCCCAGACCAACCGCCGTCTTCGCATCCGTTCCATTTTTCTTCAACCATTCCTCAGCCAGATCGATCGTCAATTGATTGTCGTTTCGAGCGTGCAGGCAGATCAGCTTGAACTGCAAGGTTTGGGATTTCAGGCTTTGCAGCAACGGATCGTCGCCGGGATGATCCAGCAGTTCGTTGTAGATCCCCAGCGCCTTCTGCAAATCTCCCTGCTCTTCAAAACATTTTCCCTGCCAGGCCCGGGCATGCAGTCCCCCCAGCTGACTGCGATACCGTTGATGCATCTTCTCGAATTCGTCTGCGGCCTGATTCAGCAACTGCTTGAATTCACCCGCAGTCGGGTCGTAAGTCTGAGCCTCTTGATAGGTACACTTGGCCAGGCTGAGTGCCTCCAGGATGATGTTCCGCTCGACTTTCGCTCGGGCCGCATGCAGCTTGGGTTCCTTTTGATCATCAATGTAAGGGGGAAACGTCTTGAATAACGCTTCATGCTGGTCGAATGCCAGCTTCAAAACGTCGCGGGCTCTCTGAATGTATTCCCGTCCTCGCCGTTGAAACTCGGCTTTGCTCCCCTGATTCGCAGGAGACTTCGACTGAAAGATTTCGACTTCCCCCTTCTGCAGCAGGATCTGCGCCCGGTCCGAATTCGCATCGCCGCTGTAGGGGTGATCGGGATTCTCTTGGATGAACTGATCAAGATACGCCAAGGCCTGATCGAGTTGTTCGAACTGCTTTTCCGGACTCCGAAGAACCTTGGCGTTTTCACGCAAGGTGACCGCTTTTTCGAAAGGAATCAGCTGGCGAATCTCGACCGGGAGTGACGGTCGCTGGGCCAACTGATCAAGATACAAAATCGCATAGTCAAAATAATTCCGCTCGCGAAGCCCCTGCACGAAATCGAGATACGGCTCTTCTGCCATCACGGGCTGAATACCGCAGGCGATCAACAACAGCCCGATTGAACAAGTCAGCAACCGTAATTTCATCGGTTGGTCCTTAATTTTCAGGGAAAACGCGAACGGCGATGGGAATAGAACGTATGACGATCACGAATCCATCCGTTCACCTCAGTAGTATCCGAAGGATGCGCGCATTCGGCAAGCATTGCCACGTTTCAGGGACCTGGGATTTTCACCAATGGTGATTCATTCGCCCCAGAAAGTTCCTCGGGATTCCCGTCCGTCGAGATCGCAAAACCGGGTGCAACGACTTCCCAACACGTTCGATTCTCTGCGATCCGCACACGGTGGAAATCAGGATCTCTGCCGACAGGCGTGCCTCAAACAGCGGAACCGATTAGAATTTTCCCTGATTGACTTTGCCCTCCAGATCCTACTCCGGAACCGTTCCATGAACTACGTTGAAAACAGCAAAATCAGGCCGAAATCCCCATTCGCGTTGACTCCGGCCTGCTGCCGGTTTCGCTGGACTGTACCTGTTTGTCTCCTGCTGCTATCCCATTGCACAAATGCGTTCGTTGGCTCAATCGCATCGGCGAACGATTTTCGAGTGGGGACTGGGCGACGAATCATCACCCCAGACCCACTGCTCCCCGTCTCGGGAGGGCTGGGACCGACCGCCCCCGCTCGGGAAAAGCAGGGAGAACTGATGGCGCGGGCCGTCGTCTTTCAGTCGCAAGAGACCACGATTGCCATTGTCAGCCTGGATCTGCTCGGCTTCCCCTCGGTCCTCGGTGATCGTGTGCGGGGACGAGTCCCCCGCATTCCCGCAAACAACATTCTGATTGGCTCGACACATACCCACAGTGCCCCGGATTGTTATGGATTCGCCGATGGACGAGGGGGCCACACGGGCGATTTGAAGTATATGGATCTGGTCTCTGTCAAAGCGGCAGAAGCCATTAACGAAGCGCTGGATCAACTGAAACCCGCAAAACTGAAAGTCGCCACCGACGAAGCCAAAGGAAAAATCGCCTACAACTACTATGCGCCCGATCTGTATGACCGCCGTATGAGCGTCATTCAAGCGGTCGATGCCGCAGACAAACCCCTGATGACCCTGGTCAACTATGCCATCCATCCGGAAGTTCTCGGCTCGGGCCAAGGGATTGTCAGCCCGGATCTGATTGGTCCGCTTTGCGATCGGATCGAAGAACAAGGGGGTGGTCCAGCCCTCTTCATGAATGGCGCCCAAGGGGGAATGATCACCGCCGACAATCGGGATCTCAGTCGTCCCAAAGACGCGTTGCGAGGGGTTTGGCATGATGATCGGACCTGGAAAGAATGCGTTCGGATCGGTCACACGATGGCGGACGAAGCCCTGCGAATCATTCACGACGCACCCGTACAAGCCAATCCGGCGGTCTTTTGTGGTGCGGTTGAAATCAAGTTTCCCGTCGATTCCCCCTTACTGTGGGCCGTCGTGATCAGTTCACCCCTGAAGTATCCCTACAATCCCGACCACAGCATTACTGCCAGGGTCAATGTCGTGAACTTGGGAAACACCCAGATCCTGACGATCCCAGGGGAAGCCTTGCCCAATATTGGCTTCTATCTCAAGCGGAAGATGCACGGCGAACACAATCTGCTGTTCGGATTGACGAATGACGCCTTCGGATACATTCTGACCAAAGTCGATTTCCACAGCTTCACCCGCTACGACTATGTGTCGCGAACATCGCTCGGGGAAATGACCGGCGAAATTCTGATCGAGCGGTCCCTGGAATTTATCGAACAATCGCCGCAGCCCGTCCGTATCACTCCGTAATCCCCCTGAGAGGATCCCGATTTCATGCGATTGCGCAATTGGATCAGACGAATCTTCTTCGTGCTATACGAACCGAACCCCGTAGAACAAGGGTTCAAGGAACGGGCACAGTCACAGTCACAGTCCGGCGTTGACGTGACGGTGTCGGTACCGAACGCCAAAGAATCCGACCGGATTTTCGGCGTTGCACTCGCACGACGCGGATTACAGCCAATTCACGTGAGGGTCGTGAATCACTCGCCCATTGCACTCCGACTGCACTTCCGCAGCCTCGACCCGAATTATTTTCCGCCGCTCGAGGCGGCCGCTCGCTGCCATTTTTCCATCCTCAGACGCCTCTACACCTTTGGCATTTTTGCCTGGTTCTTTTTTCCATTACTCTTGCTGGTACCCCTCAAACTGCTGTCGATTCGTCGAGTGAACCGGAAAATGGACTCGCTCTTTCAAGAGCTGGCGTTTCATCGCCGTCCGATCGCCACAGGGGGTCAATCCGAGGGATTTGTGTTTGCCGCATTCGATGCGGGAACAAAAATGGTCCACGTCCGACTGATGGCAACCGAACAGCACCCAACACTGGATCTCGTCAACAATCTTGCCGCAATACCGACATCGACAACAACGGCCAGCGATTCCGCGATCGAATCAAAATCTCATGTTTTTATCGACATGATGTTTGCCATTTCCGTCTCGGGGATCGATACCGACTATCTACATCGAAAGCTCGATACACTCATCCCCGCCAATACGATGAACGACAGTGATGTTAAGACCTTCGTGAAAAATTTGAGTCAGTTTTCGGTCGTGACACACAATCAGCGGAATACCGGATTTGGCGATCCGATCAATCTGGTCGTGATTGGTGAGTTTGAAACTCTGCTGAATGCATTTACCGGACGCTGGGACGAGACCGAAGTGATCAGCCTGAATACCTGCTGGAAAACGGCGAAAGCCTTCCTGCTGGGGGAAGAATACCGATATTCCCCGGTCAGTTCGCTCTACCTGTTCGGACGGAGCCAGGATTTTGCCCTGCAACAGATTCGCGAATCGATCAGCGAGCGGCTTCATCTGCGGCTGTGGCTGGCCCCACTGACTTATTGCGGTCAGCCCGTCTGGATCGGACAAGTCAGCCGCGACATCGGCATTCGCTTTACGACCCAGACCTGGAACCTGACGACACATCGCGTCGATCCCGATGTCGACGAGTCTCGTGATTATGTCCTCGAAGATTTACTCGACGCAAAACGGGTTGAAGCGGCCGGTTACGTCGACGCGACTAAACCCAGCACAGTCAGCACCCCCCAACGAAACCTGACCGGTGACCCCTATTATTCCGATGGTCGGCGGGTCGTGATCCAGCTCAGCCCCAACCGAACCTCGCCCCGTTTCATTGCCTGGTAAATGATTCCCCGGTCAATCCGATGCTGCCAACCGGTTTCTCGACGCACTTCGCTCCAGCTACTTCACACTCGCCTGTGTAGTCGGTGCCGGGGGTTTGGGAGCTTCAAACTTGAATAGTTCTTGAGCATTGGTCCCATTCCAAATCCGGAAGATTCCATCTTCTCCACCCGCCGCCGCGATCCCTTCATCACGTGTCGCAGCGACCGCGTAGACAAAATCGGTGGGGCCCGGCAAGTTCCGATAGTTACCCCCGTCGTTCGATCGGTGCATCTTCACCGTTTTATCACCGCTGCAGCTAATCATGTTATCGCCGGCACCGATGTACTTGATCGCGGTCACCTGCTTGGAATAGTTCTGAATTGTTCGGTGCTGTTCACCCGTTTCCACATTCCAGACCTTGATGGCATTGTCAGCACCGGCACTCGCAATCCGGCTCCCATCCCCCTTCCAACTGACCCCCAGCACATGATGCGTGTGTCCCTCGAAGGCCCTGACCAGTTTGCCGGTTTCCACCTCGAATTGCTTCACAAATTTGTCGGCAGCCCCGGAAACCAGATACTTTCCATCACGAGAAAAATCGATACTGAAGACGGTATCACTGTGTGCGTCAATCAACTGCCGCGCCATTGTTCGAGTCTCGACATTCCACAGAATCAGTTCACCGCTTCGTGATGGATCACCCCCGCCGGTTGCCAGAATTTTTCCATCAGGACTGAACGCCAGTGACAACACGCGGTTCACGAACTGCGATTTGGCCAGATCCAGCGGATTCTCGCCATCTGGTCCCAAAGTAGCGATCAACTTCCATTCCGGGTTGGCATCCCAGACCAACACTTGCTTGTCATCACCGACACCGACCAAAGCCCGATTCGGGCCCGCAGCCAGTAGGCTCACCGACGACTTGTGACCGACGATCTCTTCTAACGCCT
>JBIKZJ010000073.1:0-18315 GCA_044354755.1 Schlesneria sp.
GAACGACCCAATTGGCCTGAAGATGTGGTGGCTTTCGTTTCAATGGCGTCAGAGGATCCAGTTTCGGGTTATTCGGGAGGGGTTTAACATAGACCCGTAGCGTCACGCGGAATGGCTGGGTGGGATCGACCTTGGTACGACTGGTGAGGATCTCGGCGATCACCAGATCTTGTTCTTCGGCTTCGATGACCTTCAGCGGCAACTCGCCGCTGGAAATGATCTTGCCATCCACCACCATTTTCGCAGCGGGGATCGTGAACTCCCCAGCCACTTTGGGAGTAATTCGAAACTGATAAATATGACTGAGAACACTTTGCTTGTTGACGCGACCATTGATAATTGTGACTGAGGATTGGTCGCGCGACTGGTCCCCGGTGGCAACGACTTCGAACAATTCTTTCAGTGCGGACAAATCGGGTGTAACCGGATTCGATAAATTTCGAATTTCGACCTGGTAGTCCAGAGAATCACCGATAAAGACTTCTTCGACACTGGCGGCAACAAGAATCTCGGGTGTCGCGGTACGAGCGGCGGTGACCCCTTGCGTGAGGAACAGACACATCGTGACCAGCGGGATTGGACCGAGCGAAATTCGATTTTTGAAGATCATCAACCTGGCTGTCATCACCAATCCTTGTCAACAGGAGTTCGGCCAAAAAACTGGCCTTTCAGCTTACGATCTCGTTCCCGTTTTTCCTGCTGGCGTTCACGAACCTTCCTCAACGCATCTTCGACTCGATCCTGCGAAACCTGGTTCTCGGGCTTTGCGGACTGCGGTTGTTTTGACTTTTGATCCTGATCCTTTTTCTGATCCTTTTCCTGATCCTTTTCCTGATCCTGATTTTTGTCCTGGTCAGGTTTGGGCTCGTCTTCTTTCCCAGTTTCTTTTTTCTGATCTTTACTCGATTGGTTTTCTGAGTCTTGCTGATCCTGGTTCTGCTGATCCTGCTGATCCTGATCCTGATCCTGTGGATTCGGTTTTTTCTTCGGTTGAGCCAGCTGCATTTCCGCGAGAATTCGGCGCGCCTCTTCGGCATGCGTCGCCGCTGCGGGTCGATCCTGCTGTTTCATCGCGGTGATGGCGGCTTCCATTTCGCGAACCGCCTGAGGAGCCAGTTCGATCGCTTTACGATACCCCGCTTTGGCCTCTTCGGGATCAATTTCCGGCTGCCCCGTCGCCGCCGTTTCCCCCGGTGCGGGATCCACCGCAGGAGTCGAGGGAGCTGGCGTTTTCTCCAGATCATTCAGCTCAGACTCGGCCTTCGGTCCCAACAGGCGAGCTCGTTTTAACGTGTGACTTTGCTTTTCTTCCCACTTGGTCAAATCGTCTACCGCAATTTGTCCCTGAGGGTTTGTTCGTGGCGGTACTTGAGCGCCCAGACCCTCTGCGTTTTCTTTCGTCGCGTTTTCTTTCGTCGCGGCTTCGTCTGTAGCGGCTTCATCCGTCGTGACGGGGAGTGATTGGGGATCGGTCGAGGCAGACTCGTTCCCTGCGGCCGGTTTTGGCGGCAGGCTGGGTGACAGCGCCGCGGCGATGGTCGTTTGATCGGCCAATTCTTTCGCCAGCAAGGGGTAAAACGGGATCACAGCCTCCCAGATTTTTTCCAGCTCCTCGATCGCCGTTTGTTGATCCGTAGTCGCCCTGGATCGATCTTTGGCCCCAAGATTTCGTGCGGAGGACGTCATCTTTTCGCCGGCGGTATCGGCCCAGCTCTGCAACAGCTTGATCCCTTCCTCTAGCTCGCCGGAGGCGGGGGGAGCTGTTCCGGTTTGCGGATCGAGTGGGGGGCGCAATTGCGTTTCGAGTTTTTCCCGCAGAGTTGGGATCTCTTCCTGCAATTCCCCTTGTGCTCGTTTCAGTTCTGCAAACGTGTCCGAGCGGATTGGCTCGGGCAATTGATTGACCGTTGCTTTCAGAGCGGTTTGTGTCTGAATCAAGAATTCGAGAAAGACCAGCAGATTGGATTCGTCCCGTCGTTTTTGCCGATCACGTGCCTGCCACTGATCCGAATAATGCTTGACCCACTGCCGGATCAGTTCCAGATTCCGTCGGGAAGGGGCATGGCTGGGCTGCAGTTCCAGGCAGTGACGGTACGATGTAATCGCCTGAGTCAGCTGGTCCAGAATTTCCTGCCGTTTGTCGGGTGGAACCAGTTCAGGCTGATTGCCACTCAATTCTTTTCCCTTCCCGGCTGCCAGCATCCCCAGGTTGAAATGCGAAGCGACCGCAATCGATCGATCCTGGCTGAGTCCTGCTCGCAAATAGCATTCGCGCGCGTGTTCGAGATCGCCATTTCGATGTGCGGCACAAGCCTCGTCAAAAGTGGTAATTAACGCTGACGCCGATTTTTGTTTATCGAGCTCTTCGGTCGCCGCCGCAAACTGACTCGCCGCATCTTGAAATTGTTCTTTGGAATACAAACGTAAGCCTTCACGGACCGCCTTGGCAGGCTCTGTCGCCATCACCAACGAACTTAGCCCCTCAATCAGCAGGAACGCAGCCACGGTGACGGCCGGTTTCATTCGTGACGAGACGGGATGTGAATCCTCCTCCAAGGACTGTGGAGAAGACATTGTCGAGACGACGGAACGATTTTCGGTCACGTTAAGCGGTCGGGGATAGGGGGAGATCCCTAAATCGAGCAAGAGCGCCCCCAGTGCCAACGCGAGAAAAAACTGAAAACGTTCGGAACGACGAATTTTTTGCTGTGTGGCCGATTCGTTTCCGTGTCGCCCTTGCAGGTGGTTCGTGTAAAGTTCACCCAGATCATAGGCGCGTGTCCCTGCCGGGACGTACACACCCGCCGTCTTGAGTGCAATCTGTTCGAGCAGATTCCCATCCAGTTTGCTCCAGACTTGTTCTCCCTGGTATTCGAGAAACGATTTCCCGTCCCCCTTCTGCGGGACCCGAGCTCCTCGTTCCGCATCTCCCAGCCCAATCGTGAAGATCGCCACGTTTCGCTCTTTTGCGACCGCCGCCGCATCGAGTGGATACGATTGCTGATCGTCCCCATCGGTAATCAGTACCATGGCCTGATCACGGTCTGCATTGGCGTGGAACACTTCCAGCCCTTTACGAATGGCATCGCCAATCGCAGTTCCGCCACGTGGAGCACTGTCGGGATCGAGTTCTTCGAGCGAGCGTCTCAAGGAATCATAATCAACGGTGAGGGGACACTTGACGACCGCTTGTCCAGCAAAGGCAATTAACCCAACCCGTTCCCCCTCCAGGCGATTGAGCAACGAGGAAACATCTGCTTTGGCCCGTCCCAACCGAGAAGGGGGGACATCGTCTGCCAGCATCGACCGCGAAACATCAATCAAGACATAAAGATCCGCACCGCGGGGGATGACCTGTTCATATTCGGTGCCAAAACGGGGCCCCGCGAGTGCGATGAGTCCGGTGATGATCGCAATCTCTCGCAGCATTAGCTTTATCCAGAAGCGAAGTCGCGATTCATTCGGCAGAATCCGTGACCACATGACGGGAGCCGCAAAGGCGGTCCGTGCTGCCTGTCGACGTCGATTCGAGTCCAGCGCAAGCATCAACCAAGCCGCACAGAGCGGTAGTATCAGATAAAGTGCCGTAGGAAATTGCCATTCCATCATGTCCACCGATCTTGATCACGGTAACGAACGAAAACGAGTCTCATTCAAGACTCCGACCGCCAGCACCAGTGCGAGCCCCGGTCCTGCAAACCAGGAAAACAGCTCACGATACTCAGAGTATTTTGTCTCATTGAACTCGGATTTTTCCAGCCGGTCGATCTGTGCATAGACTTTGCCAAGCCCTGCCGAGTCCGATGCGTGAAAATATTCCCCACCGGCGGTGCTGGCCATCTCACGCAAGAGATCTTCGTCAATGCGAAACTGAGCTGGGACCAGCACGCGCTGGCCAAATTCATCTTCCTGGGGAACCGGGACGACACCGTTCCGCCCAATCCCAATCGTATAAACTTTAATTCCCGATGCACGAGCGATCTGTGCCGCTTCCCGTGGTTCAATCGCTCCGGCGTTGTTATCGCCGTCGGTCAACAGGACGACGACCTTACTTTTAGCCTTAGTTCCCCGCAATCGATCGACCCCCAGCGCCAAACCATCACCGATGGCCGTCGCCATGTCTTCTTGCAATGACTGGGAATTGATCACACGTCCCTTGCGATCTCGCACCGCCTTGGGAACTTCCAGAGCACGAACGATATCCACCAGGGCACCGTGATCGAGCGTCAACGGGCACTTGCTGTCGGCAAACCCACCAAAAGCCACGACTCCGACCTGATCATCGCGTCGTCCGGGAAGTCCGCTGCTGCGAGAACCAAGCACAAATTCACCGATGACATGCTTCACCGCTTCCAGTCGGCTGACATCTTTTTTCTCTAATTGAAAATCGATCGCTTCCATTGAGCCCGAAATGTCGAGCACCAGTTCAATCGCAATCCCTTCTCCCGTCACCCGAGATTCCGATTTACCCGATTGGGGACGGGCGAGTGCCAGAATCATCAGACAGAGCCCGAGACCGTAGACCAGCGGCATCAGTCGACGAATTCGCTGCAGCAACGTAGCCGGCAATCCTTTGAGATCGGCAATACTGGAAAAAATCACCGCTGGCCGAATGCGGCGACGGGTTCGCAACCAGCCCAACAGCAGGATTGCGGGAATGAGCAGCAACCAGAGCCACGAGTAAAAACGGAATGCATCCATCTCTTAGGCTTCCCCTGCGGAAACGACGTCGGATTCGGACTGTTGGGATTCAGACGGTTGGGATTCCGCTGGGTCCGAAGGGAGATCGATGAACTCGTGCGCTCGGACAATCGACAGCGCAATCTGACTTTCGTCCGGCTGTTGACCTGCATACTTGACCATGTCGGCCGCTTCGAGAAATTCGGTTAATCGCGTGGAACGTTGGGGCGGAAACGCCTCTTGCGACCGCATCGCTCGTAAAAATTCTTCGGTCGTCTGTTCAGGGGCCCTGAGGCCCGTCGTTCCTTCGATGTACTGCCGAACGATTCCAGTCAGCCTTAAATAAAACTCTTTGACCAGTCCCTTGGCGGGAAGCCCTTCTGCGAGTAACGCCGCAAGGGCCGCGTGTGCGATTTCTTCCGGAGACGGCCTGCGAGGTTCAACCATCGACAGTCGGCGGCGTTGCCGAAATCGGTAAACAAAGACCGCGACAATTCCGCCAAGAATCAATGCCACCAGCCACCACCAGGCTCTGGACGATTTCAAGGGACGGGGGGGAAGCATCGGTTCGAGGTTGGCCAGATCGGGAAGCTGATCTCCCAGCTCGGAAGTGATTTGAATTTCGAGCGGATCAGACTCGATCAACGCAGTTTTTCCTTTGGCTTCCGAATTGACGCGATTGTCGACGAATTCAATCGCCAGCGAGCGAACCAGATGGCGTCCCGCGTGCATCGGTTCCAGTTGATAATGGAATCTGTGCGTGGTCGGTTCTTCCGCCGTGGTTGGCGTGGGATTTTGTTTTTCTTTCCGCTCGGAATAATCCCGTACGACAAAATCCCCCACGGCCTGACCAAACGCAGGGGGTTTGACTTCGACGCCGGGCTGGGCCACTACCAGCACATCCATTTCCACCAGATCCGAAAGACGTGGCTCGGGCGGAGTGACCCGAATCGTCAGCTTGACCGGACCGTTTTCCGTAACCCGCTCCAATGCGTCGACTTTCGATCCCACTGAGGATGAAGCGGTAGACGAAGAAGGTGCGGTCCCTGATCGGCTGCAGCCCGCCAGAAACAATCCGCTCAACAACAAAAGAACTCGAATCACGCGGTGTTGCGTCATCGTTGCCGCTCCCTCGCCCGAAAAAATCGCTGCAAGCTCTGAGCGTATGGCTGGTCGGTTTGGATTGTCAGCCGGTCGACATTGGCCCGCCTTAACCAACCCGTTAACTTTCGTTCTCGATCATCAGCCGCCTTGGCAAATAACGCCCGAACTCGTGGGTGACGCGTATCGAGTTCAATCAACTCGTCGGTTTCTGCATCTCGCAATGTCAAGAATCCGACGTCGGGTAGCGTGGTTTCTCGGGGATCCGCCAGGCTAACGGCGACACAGTCGTGCCGCTGGTTGGCGATGGCGAGCGCACGGGAACAATCAGGCCCCAGAAAATCACTCATCAAAAACAACACGCATTTCCGACGCTGTACTCGTCCGAGAAATTCGAGTGCTTTGGTGATGTCGGTCGCCGCCTTGACCGGTTCGGTGGCGAGCAATTCACGGATCAATCGCAAGACGTTGGCTCGCCCTTTCCGCGGCGGAATGTACTTGATGACATCATCCGCGAAGAACAGGAGTCCGACTTTGTCGTTGTTTTTGAGTGCCGTGAACATCAGCACCGCAGCCACTTCCACGGCCGTTTCCATCTTGCTTAAACGCTGTGATCCGAACGCTCCTGAGGCCGAGACATCCACCACCAGCAGCACGGTCATTTCCCGTTCTTCGCAGAACGTTTTGACGTACGGGCTGCCGGTTCGTGCCGTCACATTCCAATCGATGGATCGGATTTCATCACCAGGAACATACTCACGGACGGTGTTGAATTCCATCCCGCGTCCCTGAAATGCACTCAGGTATTCACCCGCCAGCAGATCATTGACTTGCTTTTTGGCAACGATCTGAATTCGGCGAACTTCTTTGAGAACTTCTTCCAGATTTCGTGCAGCCATCGAAAACCCTGGCGATCTTAAAAACAATGTCTGTGAAAAGAACTCTTTTGTGGCATTCGCAGGGGGTGAATCCTGCCCCGATGCCCTGGCGGCCAACGAACTGACACCCACGGGCCTTTCGGCCTTACCCGGGTGTCGTGCTCCCAGGGTCGTGGTATTTACGGGACCGGAACCGATTCCAACACTTTTCGCACCACATCATCCGAGGTCATTTGTTCCGCTTCGGCTTCGTACGTCAAAATCACCCGATGCCTGAGCACATCCAGTGCAATGTCCTTTACGTCCTGCGGTGTCACATAGCCCCGTCCCGCCAGAAAGGCGTTGGCGCGTGCGGCGAGACACAAGTTAATCGAAGCACGGGGAGACGCTCCGTATTCAATCAGGGGTTTAAGCGACTTGAGGCGGTAATCTTCCGGTCGGCGAGTGGCGATCACGACATCCAGAACATAGTCCTTGACCTTATCGTCCATGTAGATGGTAGAAACCGTTTGCTTGATGTCGATGAGCTGCTGAGGTTCCATCACCGGTTGAACTTCTCGACGAACGTCATCCAGCACCGAATCGACGACTTTTCGCTCTTCCGCCTTCGACGGATAATCCACAATGATTTTCAGCATGAAGCGGTCAACTTGCGCTTCCGGCAAGGGATAAGTCCCTTCTTGCTCGATCGGATTTTGCGTCGCCAGTACCAGAAAGGGTTCTTCAAGCGGGTAAGTTTGGTCGCCAATCGTGACCTGATGTTCTTGCATCGACTCGAGCAGCGCCGACTGGACTTTGGAAGGGGCTCGATTGATTTCATCGGCCAGAATCAAATTCGCGAAAATCGGACCTTTACGGGTTCCAAAAGTCCCTTCGCGCGGATTATAAATCATGGTCCCGATGAGATCTGCGGGAAGCAGATCGGGAGTAAATTGAATCCGATTAAACTTGCAGCGAACGGCACTGGCCAGCCCTTTAATTGCCGTCGTCTTGGCCAATCCGGGGAGACCTTCCAGTAGGACGTGTCCTCCGGTGAGCATGGCGATCAACAATCGCGACAGCATCAGATCCTGGCCGACAAGAACTTTCCGCACTTCCGCCCGGACACGGTCGATCTGGTCCGAGTGTTTCAGGACTTGCTCTTTGATTCTCTGAATATCAACGCTCATGCTGAAAAAAAACTCCTTCAACTTTTGCTCGAAACGCCACGTCTTCAATTCGATGTTGTTCAATTCGATTACAATTTTAATCCGATTTCCAGCAATCCGTTGCCGGATTGCCACCGCCCTCGTGGCAGGGTGTGAATCGGATGTGACAGTCGTTCAACCTGCTGAATACGTAATGATAACCATTTTCATCCAATGATGTTGGAGAAAATTAATGTTGGAACAGGAATTCTCGCGATGTCAGCACGCTCCAAAACAGGTCTTCGATCACGGCCCGTTTCTCGGATTCAGGGGCTTCTGCCAGCAGCAACAGCAACCGCTGACGCTCTGCTTCCGCGGGGTACCGCGACAGGGCAGAAAGATATACGACATCCAGGATCTCGGTGTTGGATTCATTGGCAGCGAGAAGTTTCGCGACCCGTCCGTCGGCGGATTCCAGTTTGTCCTGGATGGTTTTGCCGTTGGTCAAGTGCAGTACCTGTGTCATGCTCGGTTCATCCGAACGCTCGCAGGTACACGTGAGGACCCGTTCCGGGCGACCGAACGTATCGAGAAAATAGGACGCAATGCTCGCGTCAGGAAGTTGGATCGCTCGCGTATTCACCGGTTGGTCTTTAAAAACGGTCGGGACTCCGGTTGCTTGCGAGATCGCATCCAGCAGCACTTCGGCCTTCAGTCGCCGGGGTTGGCTGCGTGACTGGTATCGTAGATCGGCTTCGTTCGCAGGCAGGATCTGATGAGATCGCTGGTACGCCTCGGATTGCAGAATAGTTCGCATGAGACTCTTCAGGTCATAGTGATTCCGCAGCAGTTCGTCCGCCAGTTTGGCCAGCAGAGGCTCGTTGCTGGCGGGATTGGTCAGGCGAATATCATCGACGGCATCCACCAGTCCGCGGCCCATAAAATTGGCCCAGATCCGGTTCACGATCGCCTTGGCGAAATACGGGTTATCCGCCGAAGTGAGCCATTGAGCCAGAAATTCGCGTCGATCACCCGTTTCTTCGAACGAAATTGCGGCACCATCCAGTGGCTTGGGGGGTTGCGGTCGGGCAGTACGCGGCTGGAGAACTTCCCCTTGATCAGCGAGAAAAATAGTCCGGTTGCCATCTCCACTCCGAAAGTCTCCTCCCCAGCCTTTTCCCCGTACGCGTGCAAACAGACTCACCATGCCATAGTAATCGTCGTTCGTCCATTTTTCGTTGGGATGATCATGACAATGGGCACACTGGATCGACATCCCCAGGAAAGCCATCGAGGTCGTTTCGACCATATCTTGTGGATCTTGATGCAGGGCATAAAAATTGGCGGCCCCGTTTTCAAAAGTGCTCCCCTTCGCCAGGATGACACTTCGGGCGAACTGATCCCAGGGTGTATTCTCGGCGACCCGATCACGGATCCATTTGTAGTAGGCTTTCAACGCTTCTGGCCGTAACCGGTTTCCCGTTAATAACAAGAGGTCCGACCACTGGTAGGACCAGTAATCAACGTACTCGGGGCGTGACAACAGCCGTTCAATCAATTCATTTCGTTTGTGTTGGCTGACGTCCGCGAGAAACCCCTTGACTTCATCGACCGTGGGAAGCACGCCAATCGTGTCCAGAAACACCCGCCTGAGAAACTCGCTGTCATCGGACTGGGGCGAGGGGGGCATGTTGAGTACCCGTAGCTTTTCCATCACCAGATCATCAATGTAATTGGCCCGCAGTGTTTGTGTGAACGCGGTGGTGGGGATCGCCTCGAGATAAGGAACAGTGACCGTCGCAGTCGCATTTTGTGCCAGATACCACGCAACAATCGCCCCTTCGCCGCTCCCGCCAACCTTGATCAGCCCCCGTTCATCCACCGAGCAGACGGCATGATTGGTCGAAGTATATTTTGACCAGCGCGTCACATCTTCTGTGTGACCATCCTGAAAATGGGCAATCACAATCATCGCTTGTTCGGCCCCCTCTTTCAGTCGCAATCCCCGGGGCAGGATTTCCAGTCGCACGATGCGGGTATCGGTCGCCGTCGGCGGCTGCATTCCCTGAGCAATCCACTCCGAGACCACGCGATACTCGTAAGAATCTTCGGCAAATCGGAAGCCCCCTTTATGGGGGATCGCCATGGTCGGCTTGGTCAGGACGAGGCTCCGTCCGGGATCGTTCTGCACCACCCTGCGGCCTCGCGCATGATGCGTGATCGCGAAAAAGTCTTGTTCCGGGTCGTAACCCCGCAGCGAAAGTTTGAAACCATTCTTGCCCGCAGCGGCACCGTGACAGGCTCCGCTGTTACAACCGGTCTTCGAGAGGACCGACTGGACGTGGTTGCGAAAACTCCACAGGTGCGGTTTTTCAAACTGATCCACGGTCACCTCCACCGTCGCAACCTGTCCCTGAACCGCGACGGAAACAGTGGTGGTGCCGTTACCAAATGGAATCACTTCACCATCAAGGATTTTTGCAACCTTGTCATCGGCAGAAGTCCAGACCGCACCCTCGCGAATCGGTTGGGTTACGAGTCCCGCGTCTTCCCTGGCAACTCGCAACGTCTGCCGAGCCTCGGCTCCGATCAGCTTCACCACTCGAGGCAGGATCGTCAGTTTATCGGCAGCCAGCAGCGATGTTTCACAGACCAGACTTACGATCATCCCACAGCAAACGGACCTCAGTATGTTCATTGCCTGCTCCTTTATTTTTGCGTCAAACTCCGACAAATTGGATTTGTCGGAATTGGGCTGATCAATTTTCATTCCGTCGAGATCCTGTTGGTCCTGGTCCCCTTGGCAATCCAGTTCGACGTGATGGATTGCAGCCGCAGTTCATCACGTCGGCATCTTAAAAACCGAATCAGCGAAGTGGAATCGATCCATCCAGGTAACGCCAGTTCTTCAGGTAGGAAATGAGATCGGACATTTGTTCTACCGTAATTGTTTTCTCAAACCCAACCGGCATCAACGATTGGCCGCCCGTTTTCAGGGCTTCAACCTCGGTTCGCAAGACGGTCACCTCTTTTCCCTCGGGCATCCGAATCGTCAGGGAAGTGGCGGTTTCAGACTTGATAAGACCCGTATACGATTTCCCCTGGTCCGTGACCAATGTGTATCCAAAGTAATTTCCATCGACCGCGCGATTCGGGTCCAGGATATTCATCAGGAGATACGGGGGGAGTTTATCCCGCGTATCGCTGATGTCGGGCCCGACATTGACTCCCAAATTCCCAACTCGATGACAAGTCACACAATTTTTTTCAAAAATCGCCCGCCCCCGTTCCGCTTCACCCGGCTTGTCGAGAGCCCCCTGATATTTTTCCAGCACACTGGCACGGTCGAGATCAATCGCCACCGCAAACAGCTTTTCGGCTCGAGTCCGCAGCTGAGGATTTCCCTGTTTCATCAACCGGGTTTGCCGAATGGCGTCAACCTCGGTGGTTTTGATGATTCCTTGTTCGATTCTGTCGAGCAGCAAAGCAATTCGTTCCTCGTTGGCCAGTAGGACTTCGAGTAGGGCACGCCGGATTTGTGGTGTCTGCTCAGCGAATTCCGCGATCACCTTCTGCCCAACCAAGGGATCGGACAGGGAGACCAAGGCATCAAACGCAGCCAATTTGATCGACGCATCACTGTCCGAAAACCCGAGTTCCAGCAGGGTCGCTGCGGACTCGGTTGCTTCGTCAAACGGGAGTGTTCGAATCAGATCAAGGCGGCGATGTGGTTCGGTTACTGGATCTCGCACCGACTGGTGGAGTTTTCCCATGAAACTACGCCATTTCTCACGGCGATCCCCTTGGAACTCGTCACGAAAGGAGGTCAACGTCAAACCGCGTCGTGCCGCTCCCAAACCGAGACCACGCATCCCTGCGGCCGTGACATCCATTTCGGCCTCTGATGCATCGCTGCCTGGAAACTGTAATAGCTGTTCCAACAGCGTTCGCGCGGAATCGGGATCGAGTTGCCCGCCGCAAACTTCACTGAGTTGCTCAACCAGTTTCGCCCCGGCGGCCGGAGGAGACTTTTGATTTTTCCAGTGTTCCAGCAATTCTTTTAATAACGCGGCGGGAGGATCCGATTTCATCGTCCCCACGGCGACGCGAAGCCATGGGTCTTCCAGACCGCGGTCCAGCAGTTTGATTAATGCCTTTCGCCCGATTGTCACATCCTGACTGCGACCACTCAGATCAAGTGCCAAACGGAATCGAACGCGATCATCGGTTTCTTCGGCAGCCAGATTCACCACATCATCAGGAAGCAGTTCATCGAGATTATCGCCAATCGAAGCAAAGACCTGCTCGCGAACGCGAGCGTCCCGATTGTCAACCTCGGACCAGGCCAGCACTGCAGGAGTCAGTCGGGGGTCCAGCGTTCGAATCAGCCAAAGTACCGGCAAACGACTCCGTGTCAGTCGGTTTTGTTTCCAGTCCAGTTTCAGCCCGTCCAGCACAACCTCCCGATCTCGTTCCAGTAGCAGTCGGAAAGCGGTCTCACGATGCCAAGCGTTCGCATGGTCCAATAGACGGATCAATTGGTGGATTGTCAACTTGTCCAAAGAGTGATCGTGCCGTTCTTGTGGCATGATCAATTCTTCCGATTTCACTCGCCAGATCCGTCCACGGTCACTTCCATCGTTGAGATCTTTGCGGGATTTCAACTCGACAGGCATCCAGTCGGGATGCTCAATCACAGCTCGATACATATCCACGATGTATAAAGTTCCATCCGGACCATTGGCCAGATTAACGGGTCGAAACCAAGTGTCGGTGCTGGCAAGGAACTCTTGCGGACCGTCCGAGGAATGACTGATGAACGACGCACCGTTGGGAACCAGTGTTTCCCGATGGACAAGATTTGCGGTCGGATCACAAATAAACGCATTCCCTTTGTTTTCCGGGGGAAGGCCATCCCCACGGTAGATCGTGACACCACAGGCGGCAGTAAATTGATTGGCGTGCAGATTGGATGTCGTCCAGGCCGCACTGATCGGGTAGAGCTTCGATTTTTCACCCCAAGCCGCGACATCCTGAACCGTAGTTTTAATCGCAAACGCAGGATTGCGTCGCGAGAAATGATCTTCGAGGACGATATGCTGCAACGGGTTTCGGTTCGAACAGACAAAACGATTTCCAAAGTCGTCAAAACAAAGTCCAAACTGCCCATGCCCCGCAACGGCACCGTACTCGCCTGTGACCGGATTGAACCGAAAATCAAACCCCGCCAGCGGCAGCGGTTGCCCCAGCTTTTTCCACTCGGGTTTCACCGCGACAATAGCACCCCCGCGGAGCCCGTTCGCAACATAGATAAACCCATCGGGACCAAACGTGGGATGATTCGCCCGTAATTGCGAATTTTCCTGAGAAAAACCCTGAAACCAAGTTTCGTGGAAATCGGCTTTTCCATCCTCGTCCCGGTCAGCAAAAAAGGCAATCTCGCCCGCCAGCGTGACAATCACCCCGTCTCGCCACGGCAGCACTCCCGTAGCAAACAGCAATTCATCAGCGAAGACCGTTGCCGTTTCAAATCGCCCATCATGATTATGATCGAACAGTCGCTTGATGCGTGACTTGGGTTTTTCCGAACTTCCGGGCTTGGGTCCGTAAGGATAATCTCGCATTTCCACGACCCACATTGACCCGTCCGCGCCAAAAGCGATGGCGACAGGATCGACGACTTCGGGTTCTGCTGCGGCAAGCTCCACCTTGAGTTCCGGCGAAGCAAGGACAAAAGAGCGAATTGCGTCATCGGTCGAGAGGGGGCTGCGAACGGTGACCGGATCCACCGCACAGGATTTCTTCTCTGCGACGATGAGCCCAAGAAGACCGATCAGCATCAAGGTCATCGTGTTGAAGACGGTCTTTAACCCCGCTCCGTCATACAACAAGACGTGCTCAACCGCTGAGATTGCGTTTCTCATTACGAAAACAAATCGGTTACTGCACATTTCGCCAGAATCCCCACTGAACGAACATTTTCCCATTCGGAGTATAATAGAGCGAATCGGCTCGCAATCCCACTGAGCCCGGATCCGACGACAAAGGAAATGGGGGTTGATTTTGGCGGAAATGGAATTTGCCGGGAAAAACAGCAGAGGAGATTCACCGGCAATGGGGTGTTTTACCAATAACAGGGGCCGAAGCGGGTCGTGTTTCGCCGTACCGTTGTTTACAATACGGCATCATTTTGATATCGGTTTGCGGCAATCAGATGGCGACAGCTGAACCGTATTCCAGTCAAATCCACTTTACAATCGGGAATCCATTCGGATGAGTTTAGATCCTCCTCCACAACAACGAGGTTTCGATAGCGGAGAATCCCCCCGAAAAAAACGGGGGGTTCCGGAAGGGCTCTGGATTCAATGCGACTCGTGCAGAAGTACGGTCTATCGCAAACAGGTAGAACAGAATCTGTACCTTTGCCCCGATTGTAGCCATCATTTTATTGTTCCCGGTCGGACACGCATTGAGCAATTGCTCGATGAAGACAGTTTTGAAGAGTGGTTTACGAACCTCAGCCCCAAAGACCCGCTCGGCTTTGTCGACTCAAAACCGTATAAGGATCGGTTGATCTCGGAACAGAAAAAGACCGGACTGAAAGATGCCTGTATCGCGGGGCGAGGGTATATGCGCGGGCGTCCCCTGGTTTTTGCCCTGACCGATTCGGCCTTCATCATGGGGAGCATGGGTTCGGTGGTCGGGGAAATGTTGACCAGGTCGGTCGAAGAGGCCACGCGACTGAAACTGCCGCTGGTAATTGTCAGCGGTTCCGGAGGTGGGGCACGCATGCACGAAGGAATCCTGTCGCTCATGCAAATGGGAAAAGTCAGTGCCGCGCTCGGACGCTACCAGTCAGCAGGGGGCTTGTTTATTTCGGTGCTGACCAATCCAACCATGGGTGGAGTCGCGGCCAGCTTTGCCTCGCTCGGCGACATCACCTTGGCTGAACCCAAGGCGCTGGTGGGATTCGCAGGGCCGCGTGTCGTTCGGGCGACCTGCAAGATCGACTTGCCTGCCGGATTTCAGACGAGTGAATTCCTGCTGGAGCATGGATTTGTGGACCGAATTGTTCCCCGTCCTGAATTGCGTACCGAGATTTCCCGTTTGATCGACTACTGCGGCGTTTAATTCGGTGTTGAAACCAAGGCAGGCAACCTCATGCTGAACTTTCTCAAAAAGCTGCTGCAACGACCGAAGAAAATCAACAAGGTTGACATCGGCTCCCGATTTCAATTGGTGAGTCGGGTGGGACAGGGAAGTATGTCAAAGGTCTGGCGCGCAGTAGATCGGCGCCTGGAAAAAACCGTCGCTCTCAAGCTGCTGTTTGTCGAAAAGACCAAACGACTCGATGCCCGATTTGTGCATATGAAGCACAAAAAGCCGACCGAGGGAGAAATCGCGATCACCCTCAAACACCCCCATGTGGTGCAAACGTTCGAGCATGGAATCACCACGAAGAACGAACAGTTTCTCGTCATGGAATTCGTCGAAGGAATGTCGCTTAGCTATCTTGTCGAAGTCCAGAACGAAGTCATGAAAAAAAATCGGCTGAGGTTTGTCGTCGAACTCGGCGAAGCCCTCGAATACTTTCACCGTCAAAACTGGATTCATCGCGATATCTGCCCGCGTAACGTGATCATCGATTCGTCCCTCTCGCTCAAACTGATCGACTTTGGACTCGCAGTCCCCAATATCCCAGAGTACCAAGCCCCCGGTAATCGAACCGGAACGGCCACGTACATGGCCCCTGAATTGATCAAACGGCACCGCACCGATCAGCGGATTGACATTTTTGCGTATGCCGTCACCTGCTTTGAAATGTACACGAAAGAGCTCCCTTGGCCTGGCGGTGAAACCCTGGATGCCGTCGTCCAGCATATCAATCTGCCACCCAAAGATTTGCAAAAGCTGGTCCCGGATCTCGACCCGCGCGTGGTCAAAGCCATCATGCGGGGCTTGGTCGCACAGCCCGCTGACCGCTGGCAAACGATGGGTCAAATGCTAGAACCGCTTCGCGAAGCCCTCGCTGCGGAAAAGGCTTGTTGAGATTGCGACGAGAAGTTTTCTGGCGGAACGATGAATATTTACCAGCTTTTGTCAAGCGGCCTGAGCGTTTTCAGCCACTTTCCCAAAAAAAGAAACTTTTCAGTTCGTTTGACATCTCGTATCTCCCTGATATTCTGCATTTGACCCAAACGGGACAATCAGAGAATTCTCTCTAGTCTGACATTTATTCTCGGGAGGTTCTGCACAACAGAATCGACTGCGAGGTGTGGAATGCCGAGGGTCGGCGGTTCCATGTTCAGATCCCCGTTGTTGTTTTGAAGGAGTTTCCTCATGAGTCGTGTATTTGGTTTTGTGGCTGCTGTTGCAGTCCTGATGTCGGTTGCTACGTCAGCCGAAGCTCGTTGTTGCCGCCAGGCTCCTGCCTGCAAGCCAGCTCGTGTTCACTGCGAACGTGCTCCTCGCTGCAAGGTTGCTCACGCACCTCGTTGCCATGCAGCTCCAGCTCCTCAGTGTGCAAGCACCTGCGCTGCTCCAGCTCCAAGCTACAGCAGCTGCAACACCGCCGTTGCCACCAGCTGCAACAGCTGCAACAGCGGTACGGTCGTTGGTTCGTCAGAAGTGGTTTCGGGTTGCACCGGTGGCTGCAGCGCTGCTCCAGCCGCTGTTTATACCAATTCTTCCCCAACGCCAGTGGCTCCAGCACCAGCTCCAGTCAATGCTCCAGCTCCTCCAGCTGAAGCACCAGCTGCTCCTGCTGCTCCTGCTGCTCCTGCTGCACCAGCACCAGCTCCAGCCAACTGATCATTCATTAGAATGATGGATTTGCGATTGGAAGGGTTCGCACTGGTTTTCAGTGCGAACCCTTTATTCGTTGTTGGCGGGGAGATACGACGATTCCGGTTACCCTCGTCAGTCCCCCGCTGAACGCCGTCAGCACCGTAGAAGATTTTTCGCCAGCTCGTTGATCCTGGGTTTCGAGGGGATTCCCCCTGAGACAGTGTTCCCAATCCACCAATCCGCCACTACAAATAGTCCACAGATAGGCAGGCCGCAGCAAATCGGCGACGGTTCAAAAAGACAGTACGCAGACCTCGGAGGATTGATGCGAGAATTCGTTCAAACAGCGGAAGAAGCGGCACGACGTGCTGGACACGTGCTGCGCGCCTGGTCATCGAAATTCACCGTTCGGGAAAAAAGCCGATCAAACCTGGTCACCGAAGCGGATGAGGCGGCCCAAGTGGCGATTCACGATTTTATTGGCGGCCGATACCCCAACCATGGTTTTTGTGGCGAAGAAGGTCTCTCTGTGGGAGGAGGCGATTCCCCTTACCGCTGGGTGATCGATCCGCTGGATGGCACAACGAATTACGTGCATGGATTTCCGTATTACTGTGTTTCCATCGGTTTAGAATGTCGTGGAGAAATGATCGTTGGAGCGATCTTTGATCCGGTTCACGACGAAATGTTTCTTGCCGCACGGGGAGAAGGGGCCAGCTTAAATCGCCGCCCCTTGAAATGCTCGGCAATTACCCAATTGGAACAAGCACTCGTCATCGCGAGTCTGCCGGTCGCCACCAGTGGTCATGACGAGGCGGTCCGACGATTTTTACAGGTCCTTCCCAAGGCTCAGTCGGTGCAACGAACCGGCTCGGCCGCGATGAATCTGGCAAACCTTGCGGCGGGACGGCTGGAAGCCTTCTGGTCCACCAGCCTCAAACCATGGGACATGGCCGCCGGAATTCTCATCGTGGAAGAAGCGGGTGGCCGCATTTCCAAAATCGATGGATCCCCCTTCACGCTCGAAGAACCCGACTTGCTCGCCTCGAACTCCCCGGAAATTCATGCGGAACTGATCGCCGTCCTCAAGTCGCTGTAACTGCGACTTGAGGTAGTCTGGCAGCGACTTTCGAAAAGGGAATCTTGAAGGCCAATTACAGAATTCCTTCACCCCATTCCTCCTGATCTAACGCAACCGGCTCGATTTCGATCTTTACAGGCTCAACTGCCGGACGGTTCAGCGATTCGCTCTTGTCGGCTGGCTGGTCCCCAATCACTGTTGGTTCAGGTTCCCGTGAAATGGCCGGCTTAATAATCGTCGCCTCGGTCTTGGCTGGCTGAGGGGGTGGAGCTTCGATCCCAAAGTCAATCGGACGCTGTTCAACATCACTGGGCCGCTGCAGCGGCCGAGGTTCCATCAACCGTTCGGCCACGATTCGCATCCAGGTCCCCTGCGAACAGCTGCATTGCAGCGAGGTGACCTCACCATGCAGCTTCCGTTCATTCCCGCAGGTCGGACAGCGCCAGGTTCGCCGGACATCGCCACTCAATTTGTAACCGGGACCTCGCATCAATTCCCCTTTTCCCCTGAATCCATTTTTGCACTCGCGTGTAGTTCATCGGGACGACGGCCAAATTGCAACCTCACCGCAGGAATTCACCAAATCCGCTCGGCAATCAAACTGCGGCGACAAGTTCCCCCGCAAATACCGTTTCCATCCCCCCCCCGCCCCGGCCCCCCC
>JBIKZJ010000424.1:0-5495 GCA_044354755.1 Schlesneria sp.
CGATTGGTATCGAATCGACTTGCTGTTCTTCCGTCGCGCGGTTGCAATGAAAGCCATCACCAGCGACTTGTCGTCGCAGAAGCCAGTCACCCGAAGAGCCAAGAAAACGGACAAACGAACTCAATAACAAACCGACGAATCGAGGTGGACAATGGCGAAAAAGAAGGCTGTTCCTGCTGATGATCATCCCAAAATGATTAAGATCAAGACCGGCAAGAAGACCAAAGTCGTCGTCAAGAAGACCAAGAAAGTCGTCAAGAAATCGGTGTCGAAAATCAAAATCGACACCAACGTGGTATTCCAGTTCAAGATTACGTTGGTCCAATCGCGTCCTCCCATCTAACGCCGGATTCAAATCGACGATTGCACGCTCGACAAACTTCATGAGCATATCCAGACGGCGATGGGATGGACCAACTCTCCTCTGCATCAGTTCGAGATCGGCGGCAAGCAGTACGCCGATCCACTGCTGATGGAAGAGGGTATGAAGGAATTCGGCGTCCTCGATTCGACTCGGACCAACATCAGCAAGCTCGTTCCCAAGACCGGCAAGCAATTCCAATTCAAATATGAATATGATTTTGGAGATGGATGGGAACACGAGATTCTGCTGGAGGGGATTTTCCAGCAGGAACCGGGCAGAAAGTACCCCCTATGCCTTGAGGGGGAGCGAGCCTGTCCACCGGAAGATGTTGGTGGAATCCACGGTTTCCACAATTTTCTTGCAGCACATGCCAATCCCGAACATGAAAATCACATCGACATGGTGAGATGGCTGGCCAAGTTTGATCCGGACAAATTCAATGCCAAATCAGCCACCGCATCGATGAAAAAGGGCTTGTCTGACTGGAGGTAGGTTACCCAAGTGTGACCAAATCTTGGGGTGACAAGATGCGGCTGAAAATCAGATTTCAGGGAATATCTGCTTTTTGAATCGAAATTCATGGACAGTAAGCGAATTCCATGGCACATGGTGGATTTGCTGGTCGGTTTTTTTGGCCAGAACAACGGGGTGTTTTCAAGGCGTGCGCAAGATAAAGGAATTCCCCGCATTCACCGCTGCGAAACGCCGCGAGCTGGAAACGCTGTATGTGACCATCTTCACGGGTTCTTGACGGTTCAAAAAAAAAGAGGACAGGCACCGCAGCCAGTCCCCTTTTTAGAATGCCCAAGACAGGAATCGAACCTGCACGAGATTGCTCCCACTAGGCCCTCAACCTAGCGCGTCTGCCAGTTCCGCCACTTGGGCAGCTTTTTACGCTCACCTTTCGGGTTGCGAGCCACTGAGTATAACGATCCTTCCATTCGTGGCAAGGTTCCCTGAATTGTGGAAATCCAGATTCTTCTTTTCATTCTCTTCCCAGCCTATGCCCTGCCGCCGAACTCCCCAATTCCCAGAGCAGCTTGCTGTTTGGATTCAAATCCGATTTAAACCACATGCATGCAGGAAATCTTGAATTCTGCGCCGGACCTAACGGGTCTTCACGGCTGAAATGCTCGGAAAAGAAATTTAACGCCAAGACGCCGGGACGCGGGGACGCGAAGGCGGAGGGATGCGGGGAACGTGAAAATGGCGAATCTTCCTCCTTCCCCCTTTTCCTCCTCTTTCTACTTTGCGTCCTCGCGTCACTGCGTCTTTGCGTTAAATCTCTTTTTGCATTGAATTGCTCGTGGCGTCTTCGTCTCGTCGAGTTCCATTGGGCGGGTCGGCTGCAACTCACCGGTTGGATTGCGATCGGATTCGTTTTTTGATCGGTCCGTTTCCTTCGCCCGACTGCAACACGTGAATTCCTACCGGTGATTCCTTGCGTTCCTGCCAGTTTGTGACGATTCGCGGGTTCCATTCCTCCTGCTGGGGAGTCGTTTTTATCCCGAATTTGCTAGAATTGGCCGTCGGGTTCGGTCGTCCGATGTGGGGCTTGATCCCGAGGAGGAATTGGCGGCGAGAGCACCTGACAACACGACACAACACGACTTGATCGCGCAACATGGCACCACTTCGGATTCAAGCGGGTGATGAATGCCGGGTGAACCAACGAAAATACCCTGTTTTTTGCAGAAGGATTGAGCGGATATGGATCTCTGGCAGCAGAAATATGCGGAAGGACCACTCGTCAAAACCAAGATTGTGGCCACGGTGGGGCCTGCCTCCGCTTCGCAGGAAAAATTGAAAGAACTGGTGCTGGCGGGGGTTGATGTTTTCCGCCTGAATTTTGCTCATGGAACTTATGACTGGTTCCAAAAGGTTGTCGGCTGGATTCGGCTGGTTTCAGCCGAATTGAAGCAACCGATTGCGATTCTCGCCGATCTGGCAGGTCCCAAAATTCGCCTGGGTGAACTTCCTCCCGATGGCCTGCGCTGTCGATTTGGCACGAAAATCGAATTTGTTCGCAAAGTCGAGCCGGGGCGACTCGATCAGTTGACCTGTACCTATGACCAACTGATCGATGACCTGCGGGTTGGGGATCGGGTGGTGCTGGCCGACGGATCGGTTTCTTTACGAGTGATCGAGCAGGATCTGAAGCAGCAGAAGGTGATCTGCGAAGTGGTTCAGCCGGGGCTGATTCGGAGTCGCCAGGGAGTCAATCTGCCGGGGGCCGTGTTGAGTACCCCGAGCGTGACCGACAAAGATCGGGCCGATCTGCAGTGGGTGCTGGATCATGGCCTGGATTATGTCGGCTTGAGTTTCGTGCGAAATTCGGAAGATATCCGACTGCTCAAGCGGTTGATCGCTGCTCATCCGACGAAAACGCCCCCCTGGATTGTGGCGAAAATTGAAAAGCCGGAAGCAATTGCGGATCTGGAACAGATTGTCATGGAAACCGATGCGGTGATGGTGGCTCGGGGTGACCTCGGCGTGGAAGCGGATGTCTTTCGCGTGCCGGGACTGCAGAAGCAGATTATTCGCCTGTGCAATGAACATCGGACGCCCGTAATTACCGCGACTCAGATGCTTGATTCGATGCAAAAGAGCGAGTTGCCGACGCGGGCGGAAGCGAGCGATGTGTTCAATGCGGTGCTGGATGGGACCGATGCCGTGATGCTTTCCGGGGAAACGGCAGCGGGGGATTATCCGGTTGAAGCGGTGGCGATGATGAGCCGGATTGCGCGTGAGGCGGAACGGATGCTCGAACCACGACCCACGAAAAGTGACTCGCGCAGCACTACCCGAACTCGAGCCACCGCGATTACCGAGGCGGTGACGCATGGGGCGGCAACGGCGGCGGCTCATTTAAATGCCGATCTGATTGTTGCGGCCACGCGGGGTGGAAAAACAGCCATGGCGCTCTCAAAACAGCGTCCGCACGTCCCCATTCTCGGTCTGACCGACCGCCCAGAAGTGGCGCGGCGGATGTGTTTGTTCTGGGGAGTGACTCCGTTGGAAACTTCGGCCGTTTCCCTGCCGCCGCGGGAATTGCTGGAGTATGTGGAGGCCCAGGGGCGTATCCGAAATATGCTTGATTCTGGCAGCAAACTGGTTTTAATTGGCAGCTCGGATTGGAAGCTGGAATGTCACGATATGATGCTGGTGCATGTGATCTCGTAAGACAATGTTTCGGGGTGGTGGCTGGACTTTCGGGCACCACACTATTACACATGAGTCATTTGCGGGTTCGCATCAGGCGCTGGTGGGATGATGCCTGAACGGTTTGTGTGGGCGGGTGAGAGTTTTCTTCCTGTTCCAAAAATCGTTCTGGAACGCTGGTTGCTGATCTGTTGGAAATGTGATTTGTTCTGCCGAAACGGCGGGTTTTGAATGTCACCACACGTAGAGTGAGACGTGACTGCATGAGTAATACGAGTAATTCGAATAGTGCGATGATTGAGGCGATCGGCCTCAGTAAATTTTACGGGCCTTTTGCGGCGACGCAAAATGTTTCGTTTTCGGTTCCTCGTGGGCAAGTCGCTGCGTTTCTGGGGCCGAACGGTGCCGGAAAATCGACAACGATGAAGCTGCTGACGGGCTTTCTGGCACCGAGTTCCGGTTCTGCCAAGATTGGCGGAATGGATGTCGCGGTGGACCGGATCAAGGCGGCCGAAATTCTCGGTTACCTGCCGGAAAATGGTCCGCTGTACCTCGAAATGACTCCTTCCTCGATTCTGCGGTTTCTGGGGGAAGCCCGAGGAATGAGTAGCAGCCGATTGAGTGAACGTCTCGACTTTGTCGCCGAGAAGTGTTCATTGAAGGGTGTTTGGGGCAAGCCGATTAGCAAGCTTTCCAAGGGGTTTCGTCAGCGAGTCGGGATGGCCCAGGCCTTGCTGCATGATCCTCAGGTCTTGATTCTGGATGAGCCGACCAGCGGCTTGGATCCGAATCAGACGCACGATGTGCGTGAACTGATTTTGAGTTTGGCGAAGACCAAGACGATCCTGCTATCGACGCATATTCTTTCGGAGGTCAAAGCGGTTTGCAATCGCGTAATTTTGATCAATGATGGCCGCATCGTGCTGGATGGGCCGGTCGATGCACTCGAACAGGGTGGTCAGGGGATGGATCAGCGCTTCCGCAAACTGACTGGGGCTTCGGCCTGAGGGTCGAGTTGCTGAGAGTTTTCGGATGTTAAGAGTTTCTGAAGCGGAAATTTTCTGACGTAAGAGAGTTTCTGGGTAAGAGTCGTATCGGGGTGCGTTGCCTCGATGTCGTGGTGGACTGACAGATGTCTGCCTCGAATGAACCTGCAAGTGTTTCTCAATTCGACAGGGATCGCTCACAGATGCGTTCGCATGTTGTCCTCGCGGTCTTCAAACGTAACTTCTGGAGTTATTTCTCTGGAGTTATCGGTTATCTTTTTATCGTGGTGTTCGTCTTTCTGGGGGCCTTTGCGGCGTTCCAGGAAAAGTTCTTCGCGAACAATGTGGCCAGTCTGGATCAATTGAACGAATGGTTTCCACAACTATTACTGTTCATCATTCCGGCGATCACCATGGGGATCTGGTCTGAAGAGCGGAAGCTCGGGACGGAAGAGCTGCTGTTTACGCTGCCGGTCTCGAACCTGGAAGTGTTGCTCGGCAAGTACCTGGCCGTGGTGGCGGTCTACACGGTGGCGCTCGGCTTTTCGCTCACCAACGTACTGATTCTGAGCTGGATTGGATCGCCTGATCCGGGTCTGATCCTGACGACCTATCTTGGATACTGGCTTGCAGGTTGTGCCTTGCTGGCCGCAGGGATGGTGGCGTCGCAGCTCACCAGCAACGCCACCGTCGCGTTCGTGCTGGGTTCAGCGATTTGTGCGATTCCGGTCTTTGCGGGACGCTTGGGATTTCTGTTCAAGTTGGCATTGCCGGAAGCGGCGATTGAAGGATTGGGTCTGTCGAGTCAGTTCAAGCCCTTTGGAATGGGATTGATCCCCTCGCAGGGTTTGTTTTATTTCGGCGGATTGACCGCTGTGATGCTGTATCTGAACTATGTCCTGATTGGGGCTCGGCACTGGAGTGGTGGAGTGAAGGGGACGAATATGGGTCTTCAGTACCTGGTTCGTGCGATTTCGCTGTTT
>JBIKZJ010000074.1:0-18280 GCA_044354755.1 Schlesneria sp.
AATTCCCGGCGACCGCTCCCTTGTGCAAAGGGTTTGCGATCGGCGGCTGACGCAAGTTCCAGGAACTGTCGTGGAACTGCTTTTCCTGGCCGTCCGGGGTTCCCACGCACAAAAATGACCGGTTCACGCAACGGCCCATCCAAAACCACCATCGCTCGTGGCGGTGCTCCGGCCGAGGTGACTTTCAGCGAATCGACCTTCCGCTTCAGATTGGTAATCTGGTCACGAATATCCCGCCCGAAACCGACTCGGGCCTCGTCCAGCGTGAGTTTCGTGGGCGAAGAGTCACCATACAGGATTTGACGCAACTGCTCTGCGGTCGCGTCAGGCAAGGCGACCACTTCGGGCATCGCTTTTTGCTGCTCGTCCCACTGCCGCCGGACTTCATCAAACTGTGTCCCGTATAACCGGGCCAAGTCGAACAGCGTTGCCGGTTTTTGCTCGGTGATCGCTTGCCGGAGCAGTCCGTTCACCCCTGCGGCGACATCTCCGTTCGACCACGACTCGACCAGTGTGGCGACCGCTGCGGGAAATTCTTCTGGCTTTTCCACTTTGGATAGCACGTGCCACGGTCCGAACACGGGATGGGGCTGTGCCGCAGTTCGATTGAGAAGCTCACGCCACCGCTGGACAATCGGTCCTCGCGGTTCGTTTGTCCCTTTGAAAGCAACCGCCCCCTGATTCCAGGCGGGAAGCTGTTTGGCGATCTGCTGGAAAGAATCCCCAGCCACCTCACGAATTTCATTCGCCAGCTTGGGAATGCTGTCTTGCTCATACTTGAGGACTTCCGCCTCGCGATTGGCGAGATCGGTTAAAAAGACCTGGTATGCGGCGGCATCTTTGGGGACACCAATTACCGGCAATTCGTCTGGTTCGACCGAGGACGAGAAGACTCCGTACAACGAGTAATAATCGGCTGTGGGAATCGGATCAAATTTGTGATCGTGACAACGGGCACAACCGACCGTCACCCCCAGCAAACCGCGAGCGACCACGTCAATCCGGTCATCAATAATATCATGCGGATTGTTCAGATATCGCCGCCCCACCGTCAAGAAGCCAAGTGCCGCCAATCGGGGGTCCTGGGATTCCTGGATTCCATTCGGCCCTTTTTCAGCACTGACGACCAGATCGGCGGCCAACTGCTCCACCACAAACTGATCGAACGGTGTATCCGCATTGAAAGCGTCAACGACATAGTCGCGGTAGGTATACGAGTAGGGATATCGCGGTTCTTGCGTGAAAACATATCCTTTTGAATCGGCGTAACGAGCAACATCCAGCCAGTGTCGCGCCCAGCGTTGCCCGAACAACGGGGAGGCCAGCAGGCGATCGATCAGCCGTTCGGTCGCATCGGCAGAGAGATCGGTTTCGAATTCGCGCACCTGCTCGAATGTTGGTGGAATCCCCCACAGGTCGAGTGTTGCACGACGAATGAATTCATACCGCGAGGCGGGGGACGAGATCGTCAGTTGTTTCTCGGCCAATGCGGCGGCAATGAATGCGTCAACAGGGGTTTCGCGAACAGCATGGGGTCGCTGCGCACCGACCGGCGGTGCGGACTCGAAGTTCGTCACGTGCGGAATTTCCTGGCGTTTCACCGTTTGAAAAGCCCAATGACTTTTGGCGGCGGCGGCAGGGTCACTGGACGCCACCTCGACAGGCCAGGGAGCCCCTTGCTCGATCCACTTCCGCATGACCGTCAGTTGCTCATCAGACAACTTCCCCTTAGGAGGCATCTGAATTTCCCCTTCGGCATACTTCAGCACCTGAAACAGACGGCTACCGTCAACGTTTCCGGCGTGAAAAATGATTCCCCCGTCTGAACCCTTCTGCAATCCCGCCTGGGTATCCAGCCGAAGTCCGGCTTCCTGTTTCTTGACGCCGTGACATTCATTGCAGTTTTGCACCAGCAACGGACGGACCTGCTTTTCGAAGAACTCGACCTGCTCGGCCGACGGTCCCTCGGCAGCCATCGCCCGCCAAGGACTGCAAATCAGCGTCAACAGGACCAGGGATAAACAAATTAATTTCATTTTGAGGAATTTCCAAAGCCGGCGGACGATCCCCTGCCGGTTAAAAAGTTCTTCCTGTGAGGGAGACACTCTGCAGCAAGTTCTCGACCATGCGGTGATGGTGACGTTTTTAAAACCAGGGTCGAACCAATTTTTGAGTCTTCAGAATCACATGATCCATCGACATCCCGGATTCTACCCGAACCACACCCCCACGTGTATACGTTTCGAGGTGATTCAGGCTTCATCCGCTGCATAATTCTCTTACCGGAGGCTCTGAAAGCAACTCGGATCAACAAGGGGAACGAGGCCTAAACCGCGCCTGGCATAAATGAAAAACCTCAGGATTTGCCATCAAAAATGGCGACAGCAACAATCCTGATCGCTTTTTTCGGCCTGATCACTGTCGCATACCAAATTCGTTTTTTGACCGATTAGCCGAGGTGAATTCCGATCACGGCTCTTGATCACACCGGGTTTTTTCATATTCTTGTCGAATCGCATTCACCCCGCATGGCGTTTTTTCGTGACGCTCATGGGAATCTCCCTGGCGACATTCGACAGGGGTACAACCGCGATCGGTCAGCCAGACGCCCACCCACAGGGATCACCCAGCCAGACCGAATTTTATCAGCCGGATAAAGTCCAGTCGGTCCACCTGCAGGTCACCGACGAAAACATGCAGCGACTGCTGGCGGCGTTACCCGAGCGAATTTCGGTTCCCGCCTCGTTTCGCTGGCGCGAGATCTCGATCGATAATGTGGCGATCCGCTTCAAAGGAAACAGTTCCGCAAATCCCTCACAACAACACAAGCGAAGCTTTCTGATCAAATTCGATGAATACGAAAGCGACGTGCGGTTTCTGGGACTGCGACGTGTTTCGTTCGATAACGGCGTCCAGTTTGGCAGTCTGTTTTCGGAACCGATCATCACCGAGATCCTGCAAGACTTGGGAATCAAAACCCATCGCTGCTCATCGCCAAAATCCAGCGCGTCATGCGAGCTGCAGAGCAAATGCAGAAAAACGATCAGGATGTGACGCCGGTTCAGCGCGTGATGGAACGAGTCGGCCCCCTGATGCAGCAAGGGAAACTCGAAGAGGTCAACCGACTTGTCGACGAAGCCCTCAAGCTCACGGGTGCCGCCAATGAGTGACCAACGCCCGATGCCACTGCTTCGGAGTCCTCGGAGAAGCAGTGCTCTTTGCCTTTTCGCTATTGTTCGGCGACACGTCATCGTCAAGCTGTGATCGTCCAATTTGTCGTGGATTGTCTAGTGACGTTCAGCACGGCTTGCCCCAGAGCGGACAAGCAGTGGCATGAAGCGAAGAGTCGAATCCCTTATCAACGTGCCACTGGCGGGGTGAGATTGGCCCTTCGGGTCGTAACCGTTCACAGCGAAGATACCTGGGATTCGTGGATTTCCAGACGTTCGGCCAATTCTCGCTGCGTCATTCCCTGCGAAATCCTCAGAGCAATGAACAATCGCCCCATTCCCTCAAAATTCCGAACTTCATCAAACTCTCCGCGTTTCAGTCGTTCGTAGCGATCGACTTCTTCCGCTTTGAACTTCTCGCATGCCACCACCAGCTTGACACGATACTTCCCATCAGGAGATTTCGTGGCAACGGCCTCCACTGTTCGATTTCCGCATAACGTGATCTTTTTAACGAGGTCTTGAATCAGGTATTGGAATTCTGGAGGCGTTTGGGCTCGCAACCGATCCACGAGGGCATGAGCCGTGGGATCAGGCGGCCCCTGAGAGGCACATTGATCGAGCACCTCTTTCTACCTGCTCCGTGACATTGTAAGTCATCACTCAATAAAAACCGGCCTGTCGAGATGGTGTCGCTGGCAGAAACGAGAAAGCCGAAGAGCGCTGCTTCTCTGATAGACTCCGCAGCAATTCCACCTTGACCAGCCGGGCCAGTCCTGCCAAAAAAACCCTAAACCTCAATGATTGAAGGACATGGGACTGGCCAGGGGATTGGCCACGGGTTGGCCAATTGGCCAGCCCGTGGCCAGTCCCTCAGCAATTTCTCTTGCACAACAGACCGATTCCCACGCATCGAAATCACCTGCGATATTCCCACATCCACATCAGATTCACACACCGATTTTACAAACAAACGACCGTGCCGCGAGACCAAACATCCAAACGCTTGGAAAGAACTTTCAAAACTGCCGCCCCCAGAGCCGGCGGCGAAATCCAAGGGTTCAGGAATCGTTTCCGTCGATCGACTGAAAAAGTCACTCGACGACAGCAAATCCTCATTTATTGTATTTCTCCCCTTGGATTTTACCGGCCAGATATTGCAATCGATGTGGCGATTTTGGTCTAAATTTTCTTGCCGAACGGCAAATTTCTGTGTCATGGGGAAAACTTGACCTGGCGCAGGAGTTTCCTGGAAGGGTGTGATACGGTCGCGTGTAAGATTCATTTTAATGATTGTTTGTTCATCTCGCGGATGAGTTCTTGCTTCAATTGCGGGAATGGGTTTGAACATTCGACCTGCCGCTCACGTCTATTCGCCCAATGCCTCTCGCCGCTTTCCCATTTCATGTTCAATTTCTTTAACGGTTTTGCATTTGAGTAGCAGGTCAAGGTCACAGCGAACCCTGCGACTGTACAGGCCGCCCCCAGTCGTTACCGGATTGGCAAGTGGCACTGGTGGTCCGAAGTGCCAGATTGTGTGTGGCTTCTTCGGCCATTCTTTCTCGACGTTTTGCAATTCCGGCACCAAATCAATGACTGAGACGGCTTGTTCGATTCGGATGACTCGATAAATCGCATGTACCTGTCCATCGACTCGAAATCCCAAGTAAAGCGGCCTGACGGTCGGACTGACACTGTCGAAATAGATGTTGTATTTCTGGTGGATTTGCCAAAAACTCATGCCATTCGGCCATAAGGGAGTTGTGTTAATTGGCAGTATCCAGACCTCGGTTGAAAACGCCTTCATCCCGTACTCCTCGTCAAGAAAGCGATAAAAATGCCGAATCCACGACTTCGCTTCCGTCGTGGTTGATTTGTCCGTCATGAGGCGAATGCACTGGGGAATGAATTCTGCCCAATTGAAACAGAGGAGTCGCGTCGCCAACGCCGGGTCTCTTTGGATGTAATCGGACTTGAACGAATCGTCCGGCGACTGCACGAGTGCGACCAGCTTTTGTATTGGCGCGTTCGATTCCTGAAGATAACCCAGATACTTTTGACACTGTTCTAGCGTCGGCACGGCGAGCCCCACCTTGGCCTCAATGATCACGCGGAAATATCCCGGCAGGTGGATTTCCATGTCGGTGATTCCTTCTTCAGAGTCGCTGCCTCGATATCGTTGCAAATGAATCTGTGTGTTGCGAAGTGATTTCTGATGGATGCCCTGAATTTCGACTTGGTACAGAAACCATTGCAACAGGGGCAAGCACTGCTGAAATGTGTATCCCAGAGCAAACGAAAGAGCGTTCTCATCAGTTCCGAGCAAGCCAAACGGAGTGTTCACGCGTCCGTTGCGGAGGTGAAGCAGTACCGGATTGTCCATGTTCATACTCCCCAGCCCCCTACCTTTGACGCTTGGCCTCAGATACCTTCGCCACCAGATACCCGACTTCATCGCCATCGCGTCCCGCACATTTTTGCAATCCTGTCGGTCGCACCGATTCAACAATTTCGATATTCGAACCCGTTGTCAAATCAAAATGGATCAAACCAATCCGGTTGCGGGCGCTTCTGCGGTTTTACGGGTGTTTGAAGTCGTGCTGGTTCTCGCAAATACCATTCGCCATCTTTGCAGTCATAAAGATCAGCCGTGCCAATCAGCACACCACGAGGCAGTTCATCGCACGTTACCCCAGCAATTCCATATTCAGCAGTCATCTCATCTTCGTCCTCACGACTGTATCTGCCAAGACTGGCATAGATCAGAATACGACCTCGAATCTTGGTCGGGCCAGACCGATATTCCGTTGTTTTTACTCCTCGCATGATCGCCTCGGCATGGGGCTGACGAATGCTCAGCGCTTTCATCCCGAGCAATTCGCCCATGACTGCTGGGTCGGGAGGATCGAATTCTTGCGCCAGTGTCTTGGCAACGACTTTTGCCGTTTTGCGCCGAAAAGCTTTCGATGAATCGAGCTTTGCCGCAGTTTCGTTTCCACCCAGCCCCGCAACAAGCCGCCTCGGTTCATTCAACACTTGTGCAAGCGAGGCATCATCGGAAAAACGAGTCGTGAAAACGTCAACGGCGAGTCTCCTCGGCAAGCATTCGGCAAATTTCAGTTGATCGATCACATCATCATTCGGAAAGGGCTGAATGTCGTCAGCCACCAGGGATGAAATCTGTCGACTCAGTTCTTCCAGGTCACAAGGCGGAAGAAAACGGATCGACAGGTTATCGGCGATAGGAGGGGGCACATGCGGGATTTGTTCTGCTAACAGCTTGTTGGCCACACCACCCGCAAATGTAAACCATCGCAATTCCCCATTCGATTCTTGCAGAATCGCAGTTGAATCCGCTTCGACCCAGGAAAACTCGTCCCGAATGTCGGTGATTCGTTGTGTGGCCCGTTCTGATAAAAATGCCGGGAAGTCGTCGTTAGCGAGCACACGTCTCAGACTACGGCAAGCGGTGCTGGATAGCATTTGGCCCTCACCAAGCCATCGTGAGCGTCCACGTTCTTCGGACGGTTCCACATGCGCAATGCGCCGATTCCAATCGACGTATTTGGTTTCCCAGCTTCGCCCTGCCAGCACCAGGATCGTTGGTCCCTGATCGCGCTTCATGAATGTCGATTCATGCACGTTACCAAGCTCTTTTTGACCGAATAACACCATGAAGAGGGGTGGTGACGTGAAGACCGAAAGCAGATCCATGAAGTTTCTTCGGCCAAAAATCGCTTCCCCTTCAGGAGCGAACGACAGGATTCCTTGATCCTCGAAGAGAATTCGTTTTTGCAGGATCGCCTCAACCAGTTCGGCAACTTCCGATGGCTCCATCGCTGAAAAGGCCGGGACCATGTTCACCCAGCCGAGCCATTCAGAGCGACCGATGCCGCGCTCTTGCAGAATCAACGCCATTAACTGTTGAGCCAAGATGTGAAAGGGCTTTGCCGGTGCCATGACGGGTTCAACGTATCCCGTCTGCCACAGATCAAGCAGCGCTGCCGAACGCATCAAACCTTCATCCGTCGTTGCCAGGAACAGACAATTGGATTGTGTCCCCGCCCGACGCCCGGTACGTCCCATCCGCTGGAGAAAAGACGAAACAGTGCCGGGAGCGTCGATCTGGATCACGCGATCCAGGTCACCCACATCGAGACCGAGTTCCAATGAACTCGTAGCAACAATGACGCAATTCTGCTTTTGGGAAAAGGCTTCTTCCGCTGCTCGACGTTCTTCAAGACCGAGGGAACTGTGAGACACGAAGGTATCAATGTCCCGCCCCCTCAACAGCAAGGCCAGTTGCTCGACTCTCGACCTGCTATCACAAAATACAAGCCGTTTTTCGCCTTGATGCAGCAAAGAAATCACCTTGGCGGCGTTGGCAAGAGATCCCACGAAATCAAGTTGAACTTGAGGTGGTTTACGAGCGACGGGAACAGGCGAGACGACCTCCCTTTCTCTTCGCGATCCTGACGACAGCCAATCGAGCATCTCGGCGGGATTGCCAACCGTCGCCGATAATCCAATTCGTTGCAGGTCACAACCCGCTAATCTCTGAATACGGGAAAACACCGAAAGGAGATGCCAACCCCGGTCGTCACCAGCAAACGCATGAACTTCATCGATCACGACAACTCGAATGTTCTTGAAAAACACCCGGTGACCAATCTTGGTAGAAACGAGAATTGCTTCCAATGATTCGGGCGTGGTCAACAGACAATCTGGAACATCCGCGAGAATTCGTCGTCGATCCCCTGGTGTCGTATCGCCATGCCAGCACGCGGCTCGTCGCCCAACCAAGGAAAAATACCTTTGAAGACGATGTTCCTGGTTGTTCAAGAGTGCTCGAATTGGACTGACATACAGCACCGAAAGGCCATGCCAACTTTCCGTGAGCATTTGTGAGATGACGGGAAAAAACGCCGACTCGGTCTTGCCTCCTGCTGTGGGTGCCAGAATGACGAGATTGGCTCCACTGAGAAATGCGTGAATCGACAACGATTGCACTTCACGCAATTCTCCCCAGCCAAGGGAGTTCACGATGTGGTGCTGCAAAGCCGGGTGTAATCGATCAAACGCATTCACAGTTCAAGCTCAATATCATCAACGGTCTTCGCTTGTGCTTCTCGCTCAATAGCGGTCATCTCACCGGTGTCGATTGTCAGTTGGTAATGTTGGTTGGGATCAAAGGCTTCGAACTGGTCAATTCGATCCAAGACATCGGACACCAGCTTCTTCAAAAACAGCCGTGGGGCGATGCCAACCTTCCCCCCCAACTTCCCAGCCACCGAGCGCGCCAACCTCTCGATGTATTCGTCGTTGGCCAATCGTCGGACTCGGTCAGGTGATGCACAGTCGGCTAAAAATAAATCTCGCACCTTGAGACCGACTTCCAGCAATCGGTCGTGATCGAAGGCTGACAGCCGCAGCTGCACAGCCCGTGGATTATCAAACCGGGACTCGGTCTTAAAATCGACGTGCAATCGCTGGGCGAGTGGCTCTAATCGTTGAATTCCCTGTGGCCCATCGAAGAACGCTGGTGTCCCCGTAATCATCAGGTAAAGATTGGGGAACCGTCCGCTGTCGATATCATCCAGCAACTGCCGTAGCGCGTTAAGTCCCTTTTCCCGCACGTCCCCCCGGACTCGCTGCAGCGTCTCGATCTCGTCCAATACCAGGACCAGGCCCGAGTACCCCGAGTCTTTCAGGATCAGCAACAATCCCCGCAGAAAACTCAACGCGGCAAAGTGATCGACATCCCCTTTGATACCCGCAGGTCGCTTGATCGTTGCCGCCACATGCGGCTGGCCCGCCAACCAGCCTGCCAGTCCCTCGGCTGCAGGATGGTCATTTTTTCGTTGAGCCGCTCGGTAAGCACGCAAGGCGGCCGCGAATTGCGGAGTGGCACGAGTCACTTCGACGAGTCGTTGCTCTAGCAGTTCGTCCGCCCGTTCGGCCAGCGCTCGTTCGTCAGCAGCGTCGATGGTTCCTTCGGCGAGCACATCTTCTTCCAACCCGTAAAACCAGCCGTCGATGATCGAACGGAAGGCTCCCAGGAAGCAGTCGGTCGTCGAAAGTTGTTCCATCGCACGCCGATAAACCGTCTCCAAACGATGGAGCGGGGTCTCCGTTTCCGAGATCTGAACCTCGGCTGTCGCAAAGCCCTTTTTCTTGGCGTACTCTTGAACCCAGCGACCAAAGAATGTCTTGCCACACCCGTAGTCGCCACGGACGGCTTTGAAAGCCGCGGCACCTTGCCCGACATCGGCGAGTTCCTCGGAAATCACCGCTTCAAACGGATGCAACCCGACCGCCAGAAAGTCGAGGCCCCGTTGCGGCACGGTCCCTTTCCGCAGGGCGGCAATGATTTCTCGGCGGCGTTCACGGCTAATTTCCATGGGTTCAGTCCAGATCGAATTGTCGCTTGAGCTTGGGAACGTTTAACTCGATCCGGTTTTCGGCTCGGCTCAGTGTCAGGATTTCGTAGCCATCAACATTTACGATTCTTTGGATTTGCACAATCAGACCGTCGAGTCGCCCCGCCGCCACATCCGCAGCCTTCGAGAATGAGGCGGGGGTCATCATGCCACCGTGTCGCTCAAGTGCAGCCAGGCAGCGCAGGATCAAAGCATCTTCGGGAGCATGACGCCGTACCAGGTTTTTCTGCTCTTTGTAAGCGGAGGACGAGAGCAGTCGGTCAATCCAATCAACTGCACCAACCGCAGCACCCGCACCCGCACCAGCACCAACTGCCGCACCAGCACCAACGCTGACATCACCTCGACCACGAGCCCCAGGTTGAGCGGGGACGACAGGCTTCGTCGGCTCGACCAATGGCTGATCCTCTTCCTTCAAATTGTCGAACAGTGTGGGAGGTCCGCTGCGAACAGGGACAATCGTGATCGCAGGTTCGTCCAGCGAGACAGTGGCAGATGGTGCCGAAGACCACCATTCCGGTTTGGGATATTCGCATGGAAATAACCCCGAGTACGCACTGCTTTTGTCGGTCAGAATCATCAGCGGACAGACCATCTCTTGTGGGGTGGCACCCCCGTGGTAGCCGTTCTGTTGTCGCTTGTAATAGATCGTTTCCGTCCACGGCACCACGACTGTCTTTTGACCCGCCTCGTCCTGAACCCGCTCACCGGTGATGGCAATTTCGCCTTCACGCAAGTCGTTGGAATTGGGCCGCCAACGTGTCGATGTCTCGCTGTCGTGAAGCTGTGCATCGGGCCGATGCCAGACATGGCCATGATCGGCGGCAAGCACCACAACTCGTCCCGAATCTCGGGCCAACTTTAACAATGCTCCAAAAGGACTAATCCGGTTAATGGACCAATTGTCTCGAATCTGTTGCGCACCACTCAGTCGGTCATCAATTGCGTTGATTACGACGCCGACGATTCGATGATTGAGAAGCAGGATCGCTTTGCTCAGGTCGTCTCCGACAATCCCGCGTGAACCCTCGGTCACCTCTTTCTTGTGGAACAAAACAGGTGGGAACTTTTTTTCACAGACCTGTCTCAGCCTTGGATGTGCCTCAAAGTTTCGCTTCTCGACCGCGGCATCTCCTTTCGTCAATGCTCCAGAAAGCAGTGACGCCCGAGAATAATGCGTGACACTGGGGATGGTGGCGATCACAGGAGACGGGATCATCGACGACTCATCGAGTGTCCCTTCAAACCAATGTTCTTGTCGAATGTCTGTCAGTAATTCATGGCAAACAGCCCAACTCATCCCATCGAGTACCACCAGCAGGACCCGGTTATTCGATTCGACGATCTTAGCCACAACGTTCGACAGCACATCTTCGACGCCGCTGACACCCAGAAACTTTGAGCCGATTGCGGTCCAATTTCCCAAGGCATTTGCGAAAGCCTGATTGAACTCCTCTCTTCGGACCAAAACCGCCTGATCAAGCTGCTGATACGCCTTCGTGAGTGTTGCAATTTCGTCCCCCCGGCAGATTGACTCCCGCGCCCAATCCACGAACGAGAGTTCTTTTTGGTAGGTGTGTGCCAGTTCCGGGAATGTCTCTGGGCATGGCTGTGGTTGTGAGAGCCAGCGGGCCAAGCGGACTGCCATCTCAGTCCTCGTCAGTTGCTCTGCACGTTGACCCAGTTTTGCTCGTCGGTGATTGGCGACCTCTGATTGTCGTTGTTCACAAACGAGAATTGCGGCGGCATGCGGTTGTTCCACCGCAGCGACGATTTGATTGCCAAAACGTTCCAACCGTTGCTCAAATCCCAGCAGTGTCAGTCGATTTCGATAAGCGTAATCATCGCAAACAAATTGCCGCATCAACTCATCCGCACGCTGCAGATGATGCTGGGCGGGACGAGAATCTTCTTTGCGATCCAGATCCGCAATCGCTTCTGCCGCCGCACGAGCCAAGGCTCCACCGATCCGTTTGGAAATCTGCTGCTTGCTATGGCACTGCTCCATTCGTGCCGCAGCAGCGTCGAGCGTCGATTCTGGCCCCTCTCCAAAAACAACCTGACAAACCACTCCCAAAGCCACAGCGTCGGCACCCGCACCACTCTCGATGAAGCGTAGAATCGAATCGGCAGCATCACCTAAATTGACAACCAACCGCTGTCGCAGGCTGGCCTTGAGCTCCGCAGATGCTGCCAGGTAACGAGCCGCACCCGATGGTGAAGTCGCCCACAGTAAAAGTGAAACAAGATCCGGCTCACGCTCCCCCATGTCGAACACATGCCGGCAGATTGCTCTCCACGCCGTCCCGGCATCGAGAACACCTGCGGAAACCGGGGGATATCCATCGGCGGGGCGATTGTCCAGCAGCGCTTGGGCAATCGCCACATCACAAATGGTGCGGTCGAGTTGCTTCGCCTTGAAGAGACCACTCAATGTGGCCCAGTGGTCGATCGTGAACAGCCGACTGCGGGCGAGTCTTGCGATCACATCATGGCCCAGGTCACTTTGCTGTAACCGGGTGAGAAGCACGATTCGAGATTTGGATTGCTCGGCAGAAAGCAGTGCTTCACGAACTTCAAAGACGGTGTCCGCATGGACCACCTGTGCTTTGCCAAATTCGAATTCCACCTCTGCGGGACCTCGCCAGAAACTGGTGACATGCAACCCCACCGCAAGGGCCTCGTCATCCCTTTGCCACTTATCTTCGACCAGCGAACGGAGTTGTTGAGGGCTGAGCGTTCCCACGTTCATTCCTGTTCCTCCAACGTCCATTCCACCGTCAGCCGAAGCTTCGGATTCTTTTCCAATTGCTCTGAGATTTTTTTCGTGGTGGCGATCGCCTCGTCGTGACGGAGTCGAGTCTTGTTACCACTCGAAACTTCCTTCCAACCAAGCTTCGCAAGTACGGGTTTAACAGCAGGCTTTGGATTAAGCGGTTCCGGTTCCGGTTCCGGTACTGGTCCCGGTTCTGGCGTCAGCAACTCAATCGCGCGATCCACCGCCTCAGACAACTTGGACGCCAATCCACCGACTAAGGCATGTTCGTCGGTTTTCAGCCACGTGCAAACCTCTTTAATCAGCTGATCGGCATCGGCCTTCTTTTCACCCGTAATCAACGCCACCTTGGAAAACGACCCCCATTTCGTGGTTTGCAGGCTTTCCAGCACCTCGCGGGCCGAATTGAGACTCCGGCCCATCGCGGTACCATTCGTTGCGATTTTCGCTTGAGCCATGGCCGCAACCAGCGCTGTTGATTCTTTTCCGACACAGTTCGTCAGCAAGTTCCTCACCGCTTTTGCCGTCACCACACGATCCGCCTTGGCGATATCCACCTCTGCTACGCCGAGAACTTTCAGTTTCAGTTGCAACTGGTCGGGCAGGCTGTCGCAATCGGCCTGGAATTTCGTGACACTCTCCTTCACCTTTGCTGTGAGAGTAGCCAGATTCGAGGCATTCAGCAATTTGGAAATTCCGTGTCCAAAAATGTTCGCCGTTCGAGTGATCGCTTCTTGCCAGTCCGTCGAATCAGGAAGTGTCTGCTCGATAAGTTCCAGTTCATTGGGCAGATCATCCAGCGTTGGCGTGTAATTGCCGCCATGATGGGTATGACGGAATGACCGATTCGTTTGGTCGGCATAAACCAAAATCAACAGATTCTGGATTTCCTTCGGTAGCCCCCGTTCTTCAGGCGAATCGGTCCATCGCCGCATCTCACCGACTTGCGGATTCTGCTGGCCGGACTGATGCAGCATCTTGTTGAAGTGATTCTTCCAATAATTCTCGAGCACGAAGTGAGTCTTCTCGGTGTTTTCGATCGTGCCAAGTTCCAGCGGATTAACGATGTGGATCAACTTCTGTCGAACGGTTTTGTCTTCCACGTAGACCCGAGGACTGTCGGTCGAACGAACGGCCTGCTGGCAAACTTCAAGCACCTGCCGCAGATCTTTACCCGGTTTAATCTCTTGCCCGAACTTGGGATGTTTGGGGTATTGATGAGAAAGCGCCTGGTCAAGCAGGTGCTCTAACGCTTCCCCCAGATTCGCTCCCACCGGTCGCTGTAAAACAAGTGTCGGAAATAACGATTGGAAGTGCGACTCGGACATGTCGTATGCCGGGTCCAAAGTCCCGGGAGTCGGCTCAGATCGAATCGCGTAGGCTGCTTCCACCGCTTGTAGCAACCGTTGTGACAACGCACTTTGCTGATTCTGCAGCAACAGTCTGGCCGTCTGCTTGTCTTCCAGTGACAGATTCTTCGCATGTTGATCGAGGTTGTTACCGAGCAATAACCGATCGATGACCACCAGTTTGGCAAGTTCCGCCTGCGTTCTTGTCGAGAAGAACGATGGCAACCAGACCAGTGTCCGTTGATGCTCTTGCTTTTCCCGGAATTTCTCGACCCGATCCAAATCTTCCGTGGGCGAGTGTCCCTCGGAATCGAAGGGGAAGTCCATGATCAGCGTCCAGTCCTCTTTGGAACGCAACGACTCGTCTGGAAGACCCCGTACATTCGTAAACAGCACATCGCAGGAACGGCGACTTCCTCGCCAGAGGAAGCTATGCGACATAAACAATTCGTCTTGTTCCGGGATTCCCAGCGACTTAAACAACATCTGCCGAATCTTGAACTGTCGTGTACCAATGTTATCGAACGTTTTGGCCGACTCGATAATTCCTTCGGTATCGACTCCCGCCAATTGGATCGAAATAGTCGGATCGGTACGATCGCCATCAAGTCGAATCTCGCCGACAACGCCTGCCCACCCCGCCAACTTTTGGGCGACCACCTGATGTTCACGGCCCGGAATGCGGGAACGGATCGTTCCGTGATTCAGCGCGGCTAAACGTAAACAGGTCATGTTTTTCAACGTCTCGACGCCGTGAACCAGCGCGCACAACAACAGACTTTTGACCAGTCGGTCGTCATTCTCGAATCGCTGAATCTTCTCCGCGATCTCGGTATTGGTTTTGGCCCGTTCTCGGTCAACCTCGAAATCAATTTCATGTTGCTGCTCTAACATCGGCAGCAGTTTGTTCTGGTACAAACGCTTGGCGTTCTCGAAATTGGTTCGCATCACATCGGTGAACGCCTCATCACCATGAGCAACCACATCCCAAAGATCGCCCAACGGAATCACATCTCCCAGCCGGAGTGTGTCCCGTCGATTGACGAGCAGTTGAAGCATGATTTTGAGGGCGGTACGTTCCCGTTGCAGCGCACTCGAGACCGCGACCAGTGCTTGAATCAGCGCCGGACTGAAGGGATACACCATCTTGAACATGGCCCGGTCGGCTTCTCGGGTGAGCAGCACTTCCATGATCTCTTGACGCACCTGGGCCGTCTTTTCGAACGATTCATCCAGGGCCGCCCGGCAGGCATCGTTCTTGGCTTTCAAGACTCGTTTCTGCGCGATGATCGGCAGGTTGCGATCTTCCAGGGTGATCGTGTGGAAGCGACCTTCCCAGTGCGACAGCACATCCGAAAAATTGAGCTGCGAGACACCCGGAACGTTTGCACCGATCGAATCTCGAAGATCGCGCTGTCGGGCTACAAAACTGATAATCGGCACCGGTCGTTGTGTCTTGCGCGACTCGACGAGCTTCGCCAATTTGTTCCCTTCGGTTTGTACGAAGTCCAGATTGCCGGAACGGGAAGCCAGCCACAGAATCAATTCGTCCAGAAAGAGAATCAGTCCGTCATAACCGAGCGACTGGGCATGAGTGCTGATGATCGACAATCCCTCGTCGAGATCGACATAGGCTTCGTCTTTTCCTTGAGCGACTCCGCGAAATGCCGGGAAGATATTTTCGACCAATGCCCCGACCAGTTGGCTACGGTCGGATGAGGTCGCCGCTTTGGTGAGATCCCCCTCGGATTTGGGGCGTTCCGCCATCGCCGCCTCAAACCGTTGCGCATTCCAGCCCGAAAGCTTGCCCCATTTGGGTTTGTTGGTTTCGGTATCGCCCGGGCGAGGCCGATTGAGATCCTCAAAGAATTTCTCGTCTCCCAACCGCTGGCGATACTGCTTGGCGTTCTCGAAGATTTCGTCGGCCAGGTAGACCCCTGGCAGCGGGGCCGTTGGGTGAGACTCCATGACATGATCGACATAGCCACCCAGAATGGCCGACTCCATGTTCCGGGCGCCGATCATGTGGTACGGAACCAGCAAGAAGTTCTTATTCTCGACCCACCGGTGTCCATCACAGACTTTGGCCAGTTCGGGGATATTCCGCACGGCGGCGTTGTGTTGCAGCAACAGATGCAGCACCGCCATGAAGTGCGACTTACCGGCACCGAAACTGCCGTGCAGATAGCAAGCTTTGCTGCTCACCCCCTCGACAGCGGATTTGATAAATCCGAGTGCATCCTCGAAACAAACCGCCAACTGGGGCGTGACGACGTACTGTGCCAGAGTTTTTTCCGGCTCGGTAACCCCTTTGGAGAGCTTGAGGACGAAATCCCCTTTATGAACTCGTTCGGGGAGTTCGATCAATTCACTGATGAGCGTTTCCATGGGTTTTCAGTTTTCAGTTGTCAGTTGTCAGTTGTCAGTTGTCAGTTGTCAGCAGATTGCCTAGAGACGCCAATCTACGTTGTTGGCAAGATCGCGTTCGACAGCGGCGGCGATGAGTGGTGCAATGTTCTTTAATGCGTCGATCGTCAATTGTCGTGTTTGATAGAATTCAAACCATGCTCGTCGATATCGTATCAAGGATTCATCGTCTCGCAGTCCCAGTCCGTCTGGTCCGATCGTAAATTCGGCGAGTGCTCGCTCTGATTTGGGGACAGCGGCCGTGAGTACCAGTTGTAACGAGGGAAGTTGAATCTCGAACCAATCGTCTTGGACTTTAAACGGATCAAGAACAATTTTTTTGTGTTTCTTCTGATTGATCGGACCGTCAGCGTAACGGAAATTGGTCCATTCATACGCTTCGCGATCACGCGCAGTCTGTTTGAGCACGGCGACCGGGATAAAGTGATCCACCTGGCCTTTACTGATCAAGATCGCACAATAACCACAACGACCACCAAACTCGGCCCGCAGTTCAGGTTCGAATTCGGACCAATAGTCATACGGTCGATCGTAAATGGGATGCGTCTGGAGCCATTTTTGGCCTCGTTTCCGACATCGTTCATCAAACTTTGTCGGTTCTTTGACACGTTTGACTCGTTTCATTGTTGAGCCCTCACAATCCACCGCGGCCAGAAGGGGTCCCTGTTTGACAGAACCCGTTCCAACTCGTGTTGAATGGCACTGTAACTTTGCAGCGATTCGGGGAGTTTTGCCGGGTCATTTCGCAAGAAAGCTTCTGCCGCTTCGATCGCAGTTTCTGCCTCGCGCGAGCGTGCCTGATCCAGCCCGAACAGATCCGAGGTGAGCCAGTTGACGACATCGCCATGAATTGCCCACGGCAGGTTTTCGAACCCGACCATTTTTCCGACAGGCTGTTTCGGATCAAATTGGAAGCAGAAAAGCTCGTCCTGACTCGAATCAAACGATGACTCGACCGAGGCCATCACGAGGGGCGAATGGGTTGTCGCCAGGATCTGCACCTCAACGCCGGGGGACAGATGTTTGGCGACATTGAGGATCGCGGGCAGGATCGTCCGTTGCCAGCGCGGATGAAGATGGGCCTCGATTTCATCGATGATGAGCACGATCTGGTTGGTCGGTTCTTCTTGTCGCAGTTTGGCCGCCTGCAGATGCTCGACCCAGGCCCAGACAATCAAGTACGCGAAACTGATCACACGTTTGACCCCTGCGGACCAATGGGGATACGCGACGGGTCCGTAGGGCATTTCCAGTGTGGGAAACTTGCGGCTGTCATCCACAAACACTTTGGTGGGGGCGACGCATTTGATCGGTTCCAGCGGATGAGAAAGCAGGTCAATCGCCTCGATCAGCGATTGAAACGGATTGATTTCGGGTTGACTCATTTGCAGGTAGAACCATTCGTTCCAGTCGGCGATCAAACCATTGCAAAGCACCCGTCCCCCTTCTTCCAACCCGTTGGCGACATCGCGGCGAACGGTGCGGGATTCCTGGGGATGCTCGTCGTAATCGGACGCAGACTTGGGGGGGAATTGAAACGCGCGGGGCCACTCCCCTTGTGGGGAAGTGGGGACGCGCCAATAGTTCCGAGCAGGGTCCCAGACGACAAAGCTGCCATCAACACCGGCGTAGATCACCAATCCCGGCATCGGCGGTCGCCCCCGTTGGCGACTCCACGACTGTGATTGGAAATCGTATTTTGCCACACGCGTGGTCGGTTTAAATTTGCTTTGCACCGAGAGGTGAATTTCCGGGAACTTGGATTCCTGGCCCGGAATCGCAATCCGCCCCCCCGGCCACGTCCCGGTCAGCGCCCAGAAGCTGACATCCAGCAAGAACGATTTCCCCAGCCCGTTGTCCCCCGTGATCAGATTCAGCCGACTGCCGAACGATGCGGTCAGGTTAGGAACCGGTCCGATTCCGCGGAGATTGAGCGATTTCAGCATTCGGAAATTCCTCTAACGACGGTTCGACGAGTTCTCAGGACATCGATGCAATGACACATCCGGTGCTTCAGATGAACACCGCCTCGAAACTCCGCCAATCGACAGTAATTTTATTCAAACGCAACACATTTACCTGAAACGGCTTACGGATCTTGGCGGTGGTTTTCTCAAC
>JBIKZJ010000426.1:0-5482 GCA_044354755.1 Schlesneria sp.
TCAGGGACTGTCTTAAGCCGGCAAATGGGATCCGGGGCACGATATATTTCTGGTAGATCTCGAGAAACTTATGCCGCTGGCCCGCACCGCTGGTGGTTCCGACATCAATTTCCTTCACCGATCGCGACAGCGTCGAGATGGAATCGCGTAACCAGCGTCGCGCTTCGACCCAGGCTTGGATATCCTTGCTATCACAAGTCCGCCGCTCGTCCGAATTCAAGTCCCGATTCAGTGAATTCAGGCGTGAGATATTGCCTGCGAGTTCTTTGCGGATCGAGCCGATCCGGACTTCGAGTTGGATAATTCCATTCCAGCACGATTCGATGCCATCGATCATTTGGATATCAACGTCTGTGGCCCCTGCTGCCGGGTATGCTACTGCGGCGATCGCAGGCGCATACCCGCTGGGGAGGCTAGATTGACCGGCAAACGTCGAGGCTGCAGCGTCAGTCTGGAGTGTGGGTAACGGTTCAATCCAGACGGAAAGATTCACCGGATTTCCGGGGGTCATCGGGAGGGGCTGATCCATCAGCGGCGAGTTACCTCCGGTATTCTCGAAGTTCAGGCCATTCAGTGACCAATATAAAACTCGTTCGCCCACGAGGCCGGTGGCCAGGATCAATTGGCGTAAGGACAAATTTTTGAGCGAGATCGGTTCACTGAAGAGCTCTGGGGGAATCACGAACAGGATTCCGTAGGGATTTATGGCTGGCCGAAACCAGACCCAAGCCGCAGCGCGTGCGGCAGGGTCGAGTGGGAGAGGTTCCCAATTAACCGAAGGGGGTCTGTGGGCGAGCAGCATCGTGAACTCGATTCAGAAGCGGTTGGTCGGTAAACTGCGGATGGAAATTGACGATCGCGGATGAACGCCGCATGCGCGGATGGACGCCGCTTGATTGTAGAGGATATTCGCGGGGAATTTCCATCCGAGTTTCCGGGACTCGCCGCCGATGTGATTTGGGAAAACCGGGATTCTCTGTGGCGGACGTGGTGGGATTCTCGGCAAATACGGTGGAATTGCCGAACCTTTTCGGACATCAAAACGAGGCCCTCATGACACTGTTGTATACTGACGAACGTTTTCTTGATCACGAGACGGGGACTCATCGCGAATGCCCGGAACGACTGCGGGCAATCCGAGATGAGCTGAAGCGGACCGGCCTGGTCGATCGTTGTCAGGCAAAAGAGACTCGACTCGCCACGATTGAGGAACTCTCACAAATCCATGGAGCAACCTATATTGGTCGCGTCGAGCGTTATGCCGAGGAAGGTGGGGGTTGGATTGAAGGCGACACGTTTATGTCTCGGCAGTCTTTTCAGGTCGCTCGTCGTGCTGCAGGAACGTGCCTGGAGGCTGTCGATGCCGTGATGAAAGGGGACGAGAAGCAAGCGTTGTGTCTGGTTCGCCCACCGGGTCATCATGCCTTGGTTCACGATGCGATGGGATTTTGTTTATTCAATAACATTGCACTGGCGGCCAATCATGCAGTGAAGCAGCACCGATTAGAACGGGTGTTGATCGTCGATTGGGATGTCCACCATGGAAATGGGACCCAGGATATTTTTTATGAGCGTGACGATGTCTGGTTTCTTTCGGCCCACCGCTCACCGTTCTATCCGGGAACCGGTGAAACCAATGAGACCGGAACCGGCAAGGGACTTGGGACCAAATTCAATCTCCCCGTGGCGATGGGAACTTCTCGCCGCGAATACCTATCCCGCTTCGAGTCGATCCTGACAGACGCCGCCAAAAAATGCCGACCCGAATTGGTGTTAATCAGCGCTGGTTTCGACGCGCATAAACAGGATCCTGTTGGTTCATTGGGGTTGGAAACGGAAGACTTTGAAACGCTGACCAATCTCGTGATCCAAGTCGCCAAAACCTATAGCGGGGGCCGGATCGTCAGTTGCCTCGAAGGGGGATATCATACGCAACGATTGGCCGAATCGGTCGCCTGTCACCTGCAGACACTGTTGAATCATCCTTCCAAATGACGACGGCTTTGGATGGCGAGTAACGAAACGGTGCTGGCACCCGCGAGGGGCTTAGTAACACATTAAATCGCTATCCCTAACACCCAGCCGGCTACGAGTTGGCGGATCTTCCAATCGAGATGACGGCTGTTCAAGGATTTCGCCGTCGCACTGTTGAAACCCCACACCCACCGATTGTGCTGATCGCCAGTCCGACTATTGTGTTAGGGTGCATGAGTCAACATATCTCGATTTGACTGATTGCTTGAGATTCCGTATCGATCTTGAGATTGAGGCTTTTAATTCCGATGGACCTCCGGGGTATAATCTGAGAGGTCCGTGTCTGGCTGTTTGCCGACGGGACAGGTGATGTTCCCGGAAAGAGATTTACGATGCCCCAGCTTTCGATCGAAGGTCAACGAATTGCCAATCAGTTGTCTTCGTCCTCAGGATTCAGTGTTGATGCGGTCACCCACATGATCGTGGCGGTGTTGAACGGTAACGGCTCAATGGCCCAGTTTAACCATCCCGAGTTTGGTGGAGGTGGACAGTGGATGAGTGGCGGCATGCTCATGCTTGGGGACATGTTCAATAATTACCTCAAGGGACGCGTCGATTCGCTCTGTTACGAAATCTCCAACATCCTGAGCCGCGAGCCGCACCTGTTGCAGACGGGCAGTTTTCAGTCACAAAGCCAAAGCGGCAGCGGGAATCAGCAGCAGACGGCAGGTGGAGCGATGGGGGAATCGAGCCTGTTCGTGCCGGATCCGAAGTTGAAGTGGTGGCCGGTCGATCTGGGTTCCCCCAGTGCCACCGGATCGCAGAACAACCTCAAGTACGCCTACTTTTCGGGATCACGACGACTCGCCGTCGATTCAGGGGGTGACGTTTGGGTGTATGACACGCTGGACCACCAGATCGGCGGTTTTTCGCAACAGCAGGGTTCAGGAAGTTCAATCCTATTCTCCAGCCAGTATGGAAACATCAGCCTGTCGACTCTTCCCGTGATTTCGCGCAACGGCCAATCAGTACCCATGACACCCCCAGCACCGTATTCGCAACCAGCAGCCACCTTCACACCACAGGCCAACTTCACGCAGCAAGCCGCCCCGGCAGCGGCTTTAGATGGAAATGTGTTCGCAGCCATCGAGCGGCTGGGCGACTTGAAGTCCAAAGGGCTAATCAGCGAACAAGAGTTCACCACCAAAAAGGCAGAACTGCTGGCGCGGTTATAGTCCGCGTTGCTTTCCCTTAATCGAAACATGCATTTGGTACATTTCTTTGTCGTATGAATCCCAAGTAATCATAGGGAACTCTGGCTTAACGAATTTGTCAAACATCTGCCGTAATCGTTCCTTCGGCGTGAATACCGCACCATAACGGAGATACAAATTCCAGCGTGTTTGTGTCTCCGTCGCTGCACACAGCCCCAAGTCGGACCATTTCAACAACTGCTCGCGCCCTGCTTTCACGACCAAATCGCCCCCATGCAATCGATCGTCAATCTTTTGAAGCAGTTGCTTCGCACAAAGGTCTAACCAGTCATTGGCAGTCGTTTCCGGCAGGCAGGTGGCCCACGTGGTTACGCTTTCATCTTCGATCCGCGTCCATGTCACACGAGTTCCTTGATGAGTGATTGGTCGTTGGGCATCCGCTTCCTCAAGAAAATCGTCGTTCACAAACAAAACTAGAGGTTGCTCTGATAAAGACAGAAATTTGGAGAGGGGGATCGGCTGCGTAAATGCCGAAAGACGCCCGTTCTGGCGATAATCTGCAAATAATGCGGGGGCATACCACGTTCGTGATGATTCGCTGTCCATTTCGAAAAGACAGAACCCCCCATTTGATCGTTGAACGACAGGAAGGCTGGTCCCGCATTCAACCAGCGTAGTACCATCCATTCCAATGACGCTTAGATTTTGGGAATCGAACTTAGCTTCAGATGCGTTTGAATCCACTTCTCAAGATCCTTACAAAACGAGTTACTGACCGTCGGAATGATCGGTTCCTGCGAGAAAAATTGTTCTCACCCGGATTCCGGCACACGAGTAATTCATTTCCAGAGGAAAGAGGCTCCGAGCCCCCGTTCCTTTGTGATGTTTTTGATCTGTTCTCGATGAAAAAACGTTTTCGCGACAGGCTTGGGCCGGGTTCTGATTGGCGGTTGGGCCTGAATGATTGTTTGGATCTCACGCATTTTTTGCAGGTAGTGCTCCCAAGTACAGCTAGGAAACTGCCGTTGAACGAAAATATCAAACAACCGCCGGACGCGTTCCGGATCGATCACCGCACCATAGCGAAGATACAAACTCCAGCGAGTTCCTTTGTCGGTCGCCGCACACAATCCGAAGTCTGACCATTTCTGCAGTTTTGCAGCGGACGCGTCATCCTCTTTCAGGTGATGATCGATTTTTTGACAAAGTTTTTTCGCCCATTCGTTCGACATCCCCTTAGCAAGGCTCTCAGGAAGAGGTGTCCCCCAAGTGACTCGCTTTTCACACGTGATTTTCGTCCACTGAACTGGGGTTCCCTGGAATTCTAGAGGCTTTTGAATCTCTGCTTCGTCAAGAAACTCGCTGTTCACAAACAAAACCAACCGTTGTTCGGTTGCAGGCGAGGAATCTGGCAACGGAATTGGAGTTTCGAAAACAGAAATCCGCCCTTCACTCACATAGTCCGCGAGCGTCGCCTGATCGTGCCATAACCTTGAAGACTCCTGATCGATTACGAACCGACAGAAATCCCCGTTCGTGCGCTGGGCGACCGGGCGACTGGTTCCGCACGCAACCAATGTCGAACCATTCATGCCGATGACGTTCAGACTTTCAGCGGCAACGCCGATTGCAAACGATTTCTGATCCACGTTTTAAGTTCTTTCACAATCTCTTTTCATTTCGGCTCAATCCACGAACATCAGTTCGTTCGCAATCAAGAGCACTTGGGCGAGTTGTTCCCAACTGTTCAACCAGCTCGGTTTGGGGCCGGCAAAATCCTGTTCGGCATTCCAGATCTGTTGCGTGGTCGTCTCGCGAATGACCATCGACCAGAGGTGCTGATCACTGTTTAATTCGCCGTTGATGTCCACCACGAAGTCGAGCGTTTCACCTGCTTTCAGGCTGACCGAGGGGACGTTCATTTCTTGCTGCCGATTGTGCAGCGACTGCTCACCCAAGACCCCCTCGCGATTCGCGAAAATCCAGCAGCGAATTCCGTTTCCGGCGGCGACTTGATGCTGGACTGTTGATGTGACCGCGTAGGTTCCGTCTGCCGGTGCAATCCAGCGTCGAACGGCACAGTGCTGCAGGTCGTTTCCGGGATGTCCTCCGGTGGCGGTCAATTGAACCCAGCCGAGTGCCGCATCCGGGAAACTGGTCCCTCCCTGCCAGGCAGAACCCGAATAGTGGGGTAACGCCTGAAATGACTGCAGCGATTTCGTCGCCTCGTCCAAGGCCCCATACCCGTAGTGCCAGGCGAGTGATTCCGGACGTGGGTTTTCACGAAGCTCGAG
>JBIKZJ010000425.1:0-5482 GCA_044354755.1 Schlesneria sp.
GCAAAATCTCCGCTGAGCGAACGCGGTTGTCTCGAAAAAGAGGGATCGCGTCATACGATATGCAAACCTGATGCCATCAATCAAGCAGACCCCGGAATCTGTGGAGCATTCCCCTGGAGCATTCCCCTGGAGCATTCCCCGGCAGCGGTTCCAAGGAAGGGATTCCAAGAAAGACTTGAATCCAAGTATTTTCGGCTCTTCATGTTGCGCCGCTAAGCGACTCGCTGCAACGAATCGGCACTGGCCACAAATCCGACTCGGTAGCTCTCGATTTTTGCCAAGGTTTCGCGGATTTTCGCACCCGGGGGACGCCGAACCGGGGGACGCCGAACCGTGAGTCGCGCTCCAAAGGGAAAGCAAGCAGCCACACGGATTTCGAGACTCGCCCCATCCACATCTTCCGTCACGACTTGGGGCGTACGAGAAAATGGGGGACAGAATGCAAGATGGATCGTCGCGTCCCGTTGTCCAGGGGCAAATTCGACACGCATCCCCCCTTTGATCTGCTCAACCCCAGCCGATTGTGATCGAGTCAGCCACTGCGTTACATCGGACGCAAGGGTATCGAAAATCAGGGGTGATTCGTCTGCAGATTGTTCTTCATCCGCCGCATCTTCTGCCAACGGATCTTCATCCACTGCATGATCCACGGCCAATCGAACCGCTGTGACCCCGTCTCGCTGAAACCCGTTGACTTCGACTTCGACTTCGACTTCGACTTTTACTTCAACTTCGGATGACGGAATTTCCGCTCGTTCGGTTTCCGCAGCCAATGGCCGTACCAGTGGAATCTGTGTGGAAATCCGGGGTCTGGGGAGTGTCCAACGCTGTGCGACAGGGGACCGGATCAGAGCAAACCCCATCGAAAAAACGGCCATGACCGTCAAGCACGCATTGCGAAACGTTGAAGCTTGGTCACCAAGCAGGATGGACCAGCTGACCAAAACCAGCAGCGTGACCACCAAGGGGACATACTTCCCCCAATGGGAATCGGAGCCCCAACGGGAATCCGAGAATTCCGGAAACTCGTGCGAATCTATCAGCAGCAGCGCCGCACTACTCAGGGCGGACAGGCAAAACATGATCCCCAAGGCAGTCCCCAGTCCGGTCGGTGCATCCCGATCGTACCACGGCAATCCCATGGCCAACACCTGCAATGACCAGATCGCCACCGCCAGCGGCCTGCGTGAGCGATGATTTGGTGAACCAACGGGATTCATGACGACCCTGTAACGAACAATTTCCGCGTCAGACGCAACATTGCCGCAGTGAGTCTAGTCGAGAACGGTATGAGCGGCGAGAGGAATCCGGCTCCCCCTGCCCCCCCGAAATCTCCCCCGAGACCCCAATCCTGACCCCAATCGCCTTTGACGCGGAAAGGAACAAAAAACGAACTGCGGTCTGATTCCTGCTCGTTCCGACTTTCCCTGCGGAGGAAGTTTCCAGACCAGCAGGAAAGGTGTGCGGGCATTTGGTACAACCGAAGCCCTGTTATACCCGTGAATCCCCTGCAGCAAGGTTCTCTGTTCCGTGACCGCTCCAGACCAGCCTCAACCCAGCCGCTATGTTGTCGGACTCGACCTCGGGACGACGAATTCGGCCATGGCGTATCTCGATACCCTCCAACCAAAACGACGTATTCAGACTTTTCGCGTCCCACAGATCGTCGCACCGGGGGTGGTCGAGTCACGAGAAACATTCCCTTCGTTTCATTACCAGCCCGCGACTGGCGAGTTTGCGGCGAATGCATTGCAGCTTCCCTGGCCCGAAACGGGTGGCTACCTGGTTGGTCAATTTGCCCGTGACCATGGAACCATGGTGCCGGGACGTTTAATCGGTTCGGCCAAATCCTGGCTTTGTCACAGCGGCGTTGACCGGAATGCCAATCTGTTGCCGTGGCAGGGGGCCGAGGATGTCGAGCGAGTTTCGCCGGTGGTGGTCAGTTCCCGCTATCTGCAGCATTTTCGACAGGCTTGGGATGCTCAGTTCCCTTCACATCCCCTGGCAGAACAGGATTTGATACTCACCTTACCCGCCTCGTTCGACGAGGTGGCGCGGGAGTTGACCATCAAGGGGGCCAAGTTGGCGGGCTTGCAACGTGTCGTCTTGATTGAGGAACCGCAGGCCGCATTTTACGCCTGGATTGATAAATATGCCGACCGCTGGGATCAACTTGTCGCGCCTGGGCAAACGATTCTCGTCTGCGATGTCGGGGGAGGGACAACCGACTTCACGTTAATTCGTGTCCGGTCGGGAGCCAGCGGTGTCGTCCAGTTCCACCGGATCGCCGTCGGGGAACACCTGATTTTGGGTGGAGACAATCTGGACCTCGCCCTGGCTCATTACCTTGAACAGCGAGTCAAACCAGGCGGCCAGCTTGAGCCACGGCAATGGGGAGTGCTGGTGCGCAGTTGTCGCCAGCTCAAAGAAGTTCTGCTGGGTGAGAATCCCCCCGCTCAATCGACGCTCACTCTGCCCGGCAGTGGTTCCAAACTGATTGGGGGGTCGATTCAGATCCCGGTGGAACGAGTCGATGTCGAATCGATGCTGTCGAACGGTTTTTTCCCCCAGATTCCGCTGGATAGTAAACCACTCGCCTCACAGTCGGGTTTTCAGGAGTTCGGCCTTCCCTATGCGGCGGATGCCGCCATCACGAAATACCTGGCGTCGTTCCTGACGGCTCATCGTCTTTCTGCTGGGGAAGATCTTGTCTCTTCAAACGGCGCTGTCTCGTCAACCAGTCCGTCTCCGGAATCGCTCGCAATCCGACCGGATGTTTTGCTGTTCAATGGTGGCGTCTTTGCTTCACCCCTGTTTCGAAATCGGCTGATTCAAAGCCTCGAACACTGGTTTCAACATCCAGGGAATCCCGACTGGTCACCCATCGTGCTTGAGAATGAACGGCTGGATCTTGCGGTGGCCCGTGGAGCTGCTTATTACGGAATGGTTCGGCGGGGTGAAGGGGTCCGGATTTCTGCCGGACTGGCTCGAACATATTACATCGGTGTCGAAAATTCTGAGAAGGCTGTCGAAAATTCGGCGAGTGCGAACGAGGATTCCTCGACCGTGCATCCCCCGGTGACCGCTGCTACGACCACCGGCACGACCGCGACTAAGACGGCCGTCACAACCAACGCCGAGAAGTCGAATCTCAATCCCTCATCCGCCTTTTGCCTCATCCCAGCCGGGATCGAGCCGGGACAAGAGGTTGACCTTTCGCAGCATCAATTTCAATTGCTGGTGTCACAGCCGATTGAATTTCCGTTGTTTGTTTCCAGTACCCGACTCGCCGATCGACCTGGTGAACTGGTGGCGATTGATCCCGATCAGATTCGGTCGCTGCCACCGATTCGGACCGTCCTCAAAACGGGCAAATCCAAAGATGCCGCTGCCGTGGCAGTGATCCTCAAAGCCAAGTTGACCGAGATCGGAACGCTGGACCTTTCGTGCAGTGAAGTCGGGGGCAAACGATCTTGGAAGCTGTTATTCGATGTTCGTTCAACAACACAAACGGATATCGCTGCCCACGACGCGACCGGCGAGCAGCAGGGGGTGCTCGATGAAGAGGTGCTGCAATCAGCTCGGCAGGTGATTCAAAGTGCCTTCAGCCTCTCAAGGGCAGCCGTCATTACGCCTGGGTCCGTTGGGCTAGTTGGGCCAGTTGGGCCAGGGCAGCGAGACCAATCAACGACCCTACCGGCAAGCACGGCGGACCGGGCGAGTTATCCACGATCTCCGGATGCGAACCCCATTCCCGTGACCGCTGTCACCAAACGACTGGTCGAGGTATTAAACCTGGATCGTGACGAGTGGCCGACGACTCTGCTGCGTCAGCTCTGGGAAGTCTTGATCGAATGCGAGCCGGGTCGACGCATCAGTGCTCAGCATGAAGCACGGTGGCTGAACCTGGTCGGGTACTCGTTGCGACCTGGATACGGCTTGGCTGTCGATGATTGGCGCTGCAACGAAACCTGGAAATTATTACAGGGAAAGCTGGCCTTCGAGACCACCGCGTGTCAGGCCGAGTGGTCGATTCTCTGGCGGCGTGTCGCCGGTGGATTGACCGCCGGGCAACAGCAGTCGCTCGCGGCTCCCCTGCTGAGTCAGATTCGGCAAGTGGTGCGACAACCCGGTTTCAAAGGGAAAGCCAATGACTTCGGCAACAATATGCACGAATCGGCCGAAACGATTCGGCTGCTCGGAGCTTGCGAACTTTTGCCACTCGCGATGAAGCAGGAATTCGGTGACCTGTTACTGGAAATGCTCGAACGACCCCGGTTTTCGGCCCTGAATGCTGCAGGATTTTGGTCACTGGGCCGGGTCGGCGCACGCCGTCCGGTGTATGGCCCGCTGAATTCAGTCATTCCTCCCGAAACTGCCTCACGCTGGTTGATGCGTCTGTTGAAGCTTGAGCTGATCGATCCACTCGCCCCCTTTGCAGCCATGCAACTGGCTCGTAAAACCGGCGATCGTTATCGGGATATTGATGAGGCAACACGAGCGCGGGTCCTGAAAGGGATGGAGCGTGTGGCGGTGACGGGGCACTATCGGGATCTGGTGACGACGGTGACCAGTCTGGAATCCGAGGAGCAGTCATTGATTCTGGGAGATGTCCTGCCGAAAGGGCTGCGAATTCGCTAGCAGTCTGTTGAAAAACCGGGACTGGCTCGACTGAAATCAAAAATCGACTTGAATGATAAGTAGTGCGAGGTGCCTGTTCCCCTTTTTCAATAGACTGCTAGAGACAGAGTGACAAAGTGACAAAGAGACAAAGTGACAGAGGGGCAGAGGGGCAGAGGGACGGTAAAGAGAGGGGGATCATGTTACATGTCACATTATTTGCACAAGCGCGTCAGTTGGCGGGAAGTACGCAAATCGAACTTCCCTGGTCGGATGGCCAGAACGTTTCACGATTGAAAACCGAACTCGGCCAACGATGTCCGGCGCTCGTCCCCCTCATCCCCAGCCTGCTGGTGGCGATCAACAATGTTTATGCGGCCAATGAAGCGGAAATCCGCTGCTCGGACGAGGTCGCCTGTTTTCCACCGGTCAGTGGTGGTTAGTGGTGAGTTACGAAAAAACTGAAAACTAAAAACTCCTTTTTTGATTTCGCTCATGATTTTACTCACTTCAGCTCCGATTGATTATCACGCACTCACCGAATCCGTTCGGTCACCTGCCTCGGGGGCAGTGGTGTTGTTTCTCGGTACGGTCCGGGAACTGACCGCAGGACGACGGACCGTGGCGCTGGATTACGAAGGTTATCCGCAAATGGCAGAAGCCGAACTGGCGAAACTCGAATCGCAAGCCAGGTCCCGTTGGCCCGTTGATCGGGTCGCGATTGTCCACCGCCTAGGACGACTGGAACTGGGTGAGATCAGCGTCGCAATTGCCGTAAGCAGCCCACATCGCAAGCAGGCGTTTGAAGCGGGGCAGTTCTTAATCGACGAATTGAAAGTCTCGGTTCCGATCTGGAAGCAAG
>JBIKZJ010000427.1:0-5478 GCA_044354755.1 Schlesneria sp.
CGATCTGATTCCGATCGGATGCTTCAATGGGGCCACGCTTAGGACGCGTGGAATACCGCCCGCATCCCAAATGCTTGGATTGCAGGGGGTTGCGAATGCTTTTTCGAGGGGTCGGCAAAATTCGCGGCTTTCATCCGGCTTTCCAAAATCGACTCTTTCTAAAGGGTTGCCATTCAACAGGTTAAACGCTGCGAGCGGTCAGGGGGTATTTTTGGGCACTCGACCGCTCGAAATGGCCATTTTGTCAAAAAACGGGGTCATGCATAAAAAACGGGGACAGGCACCGCAGACGGAGCCAGTCCCCGTTTTTTACCCGTTTTTTATGACCGCTCGAAATGGGCTTGGGTTGAAATTTTTCCCGGAACAACGGAGAACGGCACCGCAGACGGAACCAGTCCCCGTTGTTCCCGAATTGCCAAACATCAGCCTCGATCACACTCTAATCGATTGTCCACCCTGACGGAAGTGTTGAAAAACCGGGGACTGGAACCCCTCACCCTCGCCGTAATTCTTTCCACCCGCCGCCCGAACAGAAAGAGGTTGAAAAACGGGCGGTCTGGTTTGCGTACCCTCTTTACCGTCGGCGAAGACGCAAGGCGAAGAGGGGACTGTTGAAAAACGGGGACAGACACCGCGGACGGAGCCAGTTGTGCAACGCGGACAAAAAGTCAACAGATAAAGATGTTGAAAAACGGGGACAGGCACCAAAGCAGTATCCACTATGCTGCCCACATATCTCGAAGCGAAGAGGGGCCTGTTGAAAAACGTGTTGAAAAACGGGCACCGCGGACGGAGCCAGTCCCCGTTTTTCAACAGGCCCCGCCAAGAACAATGACCGCCTAAACAATCACCGCTCGTCGACTCGGAATCTCCATCCGATTCTTCCCCCAAAACTCGACACACTCGTCACCGCGCGCCCCCGCTGGACCAAGGTCCACTAACATCACTCGATCCTCTTCCAGATTCAAAATCTCCCACAGATCCTGCTTCAGTCGCTGTAGCTGCATCGGACTCAACTCGCACCGAAACACCGAATACTGCAGCGAAGTACCAAAGCCGCATAACTTCTTGTACGTCAATCGTAATCGCTTCGCTTCACAGACGTCGTAACTGACCAAATACACGCTTTTCATCCAATTTTCCCTGCTTCAAAGTTGCTGCCGGTCTTCAATCCCACTCATTCACATGCCCCACGAATGGATCTCACCAGCGAAACGGATTGAGATCGTTTTCGCTGCCCGCTTTCTTGATGCATGTTCCCCAGCGAATGCCGAGGATGGCATGCTCGGTGACTCACTGGGGGTTTCACTCTGTTCCCGATCTCTCAACGGGGGATGAACAGCGGCAAGATGCCGCTGCCACGTTGTTGATCCCAATCTTTCGCTCCCAATACCTCAACGCGGGATGAACAGCGGCAAGATGCCGCTGCCACGTTGTTGATCCCAATCTTTCGTTCCCGATACCTCAACGGGGGATGAACAGCGGCAAGATGCCGCTGCCACGTTGTTGATCCCCATCTTTCGCTCCCAATACCTCAACGCGGGATGAACAGCGGCAAGATGCCGCTGCCACGTTGTTGATCCCAATCTTTCGCTCCCAATACCTCAACGGGGGGTGAACAGCGGCAAGATGCCGCTGCCACGTTGTTGATCCCAATCTTTCGTTCCCAATACCTCAACGCGGGATGAACAGCGGCAAGATGCCGCTGCCACGTTGTTGATCCCAATCTTTCGTTCCCAATACCTGAACGGGGAATGGGGATACTCTTGTTGACTAGCGCGTACAAAAGCCGGGATACATCGGCAACTCGCCCATCACCACCCGCGATAACAGTCGAGCCTGAACTTCCAATACCCGCCGATAACTGAGCTTGTAGCCAAAAATCGGATGCGTAATCTCCTGATCCATCCGTCGCTCAAACGCCGCAATCACCGATCTTCGTCCCGCCTCAGTCAATGCCACCGCACCCGCTCGCGACAGAAAACTCGACGGACCCACCTCGCCATTGTTAATCACCATCATCGCCGTCGAATCGGCAATAATCGGGCGAAATTCTTCCGCCAGATCCAGTGCGAGTGACGGTCGACCGTATCGAGGTTGATGACAGAACCCCAGCAACGGATCAAACCCAACCGCCTGAACCGCGATCGTCACTTCCTTGGTCAGCAAGGCATAAACAAAACTCAGGACGGCATTCACGGGATCGCGTGGCGGACGTCGGTTCCGCCCCGTCATATCGAATCCCTCACCCCCCTTCAAAATCCGTGCGAAACCGGCAAAATAAATTTTCGCCGCCATCCCCTCAAACCCCAGTAACGACTCGATCGAACCGGCTCGTTCCACCTTCTGGATCAATTCCGCCAGTTGATCGAGGTCACGAACCCCCACCACGTCGGCGGTTTTTCCATTCCCATGCCGACGCAGCATCGTCCGGGAATTTCGAAGCTTGGCAGTCATAAACCCGATCGACAGCGCCAACGCGCGCTGGGGATCCGCCGCCGCCGCAAACTGGGCGATCCGCAATTGAATATTTTTATGCACATGCCCCTGCGTGATCGCATGAAACCAGCCCCCATAACTGAAGTGGCAAATCGGAATTCCCCGATCCGCAATCTCCCGCAAGGCCTGCGCCGAAATCTGCACATTCCCAAACAACGACAGCTGAGAAACTTCCATCAGTGGAACACTCACCAGCTTCGCTTCGCGATGCCGAACCACAATCCGGTCCCCATCCTTACCAACGAACGCCCCCTGTTCCTTCACATAAAGCGGCAAAGCATCATCCCGCGCCGCTAACAACCGCCTCACCGGCACAGCCGGTCTATGCGCGTCGCACGATGGGTTACGCGTGGCCGAATCGCTCGCGCGTTGCGAATTTGAGATCACGCTGGTGATGCCGTCCGATATCACCGGGTAACACGTCGCCGAATCGCTCGCGCGAACAGGGGGGATCAGATGCGGATTCAATTCCGCTGAATTCGGATCGCTTTGATCCGATGCATCGTTGACCGGTTGTGTCTCGTCAAAGAGCGAATCCAGGGGGCGGGCTCGTGGCGAAGGGGTGCCGCTGCGCAGCTTCGAATCGGGGGTTTGCGACGTTCCCTGGGGACTCGCTTCAGGTGTCCGTTCCCGTTGCAGCAACAGGTTCGTTTCATCGGGAAGGCAGATTCCGACCAGCGAGCATCTTGGACATTTGGGACTATCGACCAGTGGTGCAGGGATTTTTTTGGTCCGGGCCATTTCCCGTAACTGTTTCACCAGTTGTCGGGTTCTCATGACCAGAGCGTCATCAAACGGCACCACGACCCGACGGCGGGATTCGATGTAATAGAGCTCGCCCGCCTCACAGGTGTAGCCATTTTCGCGGAGGATTAAGCCTTGGGCACAGAGCTGAACTCGTTCAGGCTCCCACGCCTGGAAGGGGTTATCGGGGATCGATCCTTTCTTGTAATCTACCGGAGTGACCACCATACCAGCGAGTTCCAGCACATCCAATTTTGCCACCAGTCCCTCCCTGGGTGCCGAGAGCGTCAGCGCACGAGTGGTCATCGGGGGCGAGTCTTCCTGATCACACTGCGGTTCCGCGAACAGATCATCGGGGTCGACCGGGGGATTTTCTGTCACTTCGGCCACGGGTGGTTCGGGTTCATCCAGATCATCGAACAGCCCTGGCCGACGTTTGGGTGGTGGGGATGCGGGTTTGGTAACAGCGGGTTTCGCTGGCACAGGTTTGGCCGAGGGTTTATCCACATTTCGGTGCCCGAACGTTCCCTGCAGGGTATCGAGATTGTCAACAAATTCCCCTTGAACCCATTCGAGATAGGCAAGTCGCGGGCAGTAGGTGAATTCATTGAGCATGCGAGCCGGGACAAGATCGGCTTCGTCAAACAGCAGATCGGGTTGATCTTCTTCGAGCAGAATCGCGGCGAGATCCAACGAGGGAGGAACAGCAGAAATCATGGAAGACCTCGACACGGGTGAGTGTTGTTCGGGGAATCCTCCATGACTGGAAACGACCGCCAAGGTCAGCGGCTTGAAGTCGGCGAGCGTTACAATCAACGACGGCAGCTTGATCTCGTTCAGGGAGATCAAGCGTCAACACGCAATACGGGATCGATTCCCGCTGGGCTAACCCCATTTTTCTGATCGGTCGATCAGGTGTTTTCAAGTCACCAATTCGGCAATGTTATTCTTGTCACGCCACCCAACCTTGCGTCAAGAAATAAAATCGTCAGGGGAATGCCGATGAACAGCAAAGTCAGCGAAGATGGGTGTAAGAGGAAAGGTAAGTCAGGGAGAAATCAAAGGGGTCAGCGACGGCCTCAGTGTCAGTCAAGAGTCGATTTCAAAAAAATGGAAATTCCTTTTTTTGAGTTTTAGGAAGAGGAATTTTTTGAGGAATGGCCAGGATGTTCAATGGGTTGGGACTGGTTGGGAGTTGTCGGTTGAGAGGAATGGAGTTTGACGATGGCTAAGCAGAAAACTCTGCCGAACAAAATCGTGAAGCGGTCATCACCTCCTTCAGCAACGACATCCCTGTTGGGCGACCTCCGGCAGTTGATCAAAGCGGCCCGCGAACAAACGACCCGAGCCGTCAATTCCTCGCTGGTCACCATGTACTGGCAGATCGGCAAACGAACCCAGCAGGACGTACTCCAGGAAGTACGAGCGGGGCACGGGATGGAGATTGTGCAGACACTGTCTGCACAATTGACGACTGAGTACGGGCAGGGGTTTGGTGGCCGGAATCTGTTCCAAATGGTGCGATTCGCCGAAGTCTTTTCCAACATGGAAATTGTTGCGGCGTTGTCGCAACAATTGAGCGGGAGCCATTTTGTCGAACTGATTCCACTTGAGGATTCGCTCAAACGGGATTTTTATGCCGAAATCTGCCGCGTCGAACGATGGAGTGTCCGCACGCTGCAGCACAAGATCGGGCATCTTGACCTGCGGTTCTCTCATCGTCGCCTGCGGTGTCTGATCGCCATTGATTCTGAAGCTGGGCAAATTTCAGGCGGCCGACAAAGGTCAAATGGAACGGTATCTCCGCTGGCTCGAAAAGGACGACGTCCATCCCGGCGAAGAGACGCCCCTCGGCCTGATCCTGTGCGCCGACAAATCCGCAGCGCACATCGAACTGCTGCGACTGAACGAACGCGGAATCCGCGTCGCCCAATCCCTGACCGAACTTCCGCCACGCGCACTGCTGGAAAAGAAACGGCACGATTTAATCCGCCTCGTCCGCGAACGTTTCGAGCGCGACGAGAATCACCGGCGAAACAACGAGCAACGCCGAGCGGGGGGGACGCACAAAGGGAACGACTCTTGAAACCTGTGTGTTTTCTCACAGTGTGAGAAAGCCGCAAGCGGCTTCCCCAACGTAGACATCCTCGCTCAGCGTGATGTGGCGCCGTCGTGAACCAAACAATCGTTTAAAACCGTCGATTTCATCATCAATGAGTGTAAATCCACGCGAGC
>JBIKZJ010000428.1:0-5471 GCA_044354755.1 Schlesneria sp.
AACCAAAACGTCGGGCCGGAGTACGTTTTGCAATTCCACAGCGTGAACCATCGGCAACACATCCGTGGTGTCGACCTCATTTAAGATTTGCACGTAGCCAATAATCGCTTGCAGTTCTGCAGCTAACCGGTCGAGCTCATCATCCCCGACTTTCAGGCGTGCCAACCCAGCAACTTTCCGGACGTCATCGCGCGAAAAATCCATGGGTAAGCCTTACCTGAAAAGTCGAAACGACCAGAGTTTGATCATCAGCCTTCGATGGTGAACGGCTTTTTCACAACCCGTTTGACCACGAGACCGGAGCGAAGGCATTGCACGCAAACACGAACTCGCTTCGAGGTTTCGCCGGTTTGCATCCGCAGCGACTGCAGGTTAGGCCGAAACCAGCGTTTGGTGATCCCGGTGGTTTTCCGGCCGTTACCACCCAGGTACTTGGCCTTACCCCGTTCGACCTTTTGGTTGCCGCGAACCGGTTTCTTATGACAAATTGCGCATTCCGAACCCATGACAACCTCAAATCGCGTGCGAATTTCTCTGAACAGCAATCCCAGAGCCAGTGATTCACCGCTGCTGGGGGAACGAAAAGTATAACCATCATCTCGAATGATGCAAGTAGAACAGGGTATGACTCGACAATCCCATACGGTGGAAACCAGTTTTTCCTCTGTGTAGAAGCTGATTCTACCAGTTATTGACAATCAAAACTTCGATTTCATCGACTCGACCTCCTGTTTGTTTTGTTTTCGCCGTGGTTTCCTGTGGTAATTTCCAGATTCCCTGAGGATAAGATGGCGAATCGCTCCGTTACGGGTCGGACTCAAAGCTGCCAGCTCAATGCGCGAGACAGAATTGAAGATAATCAGAGGTGATTTCGTCGTGGAATGCGAGTTAAGTGTAGTTGTCAGTCAGTGGAATACAATCTCTTCGGTGTCTTGATGCGTAGAAATCCATCAAGCGTAGAAAGCAAGTTCCAGGTTTTCTTTTCGATCCCAAGTTCTAAAATCAGCCCCGATCACTCAAACGTCCACCCTTACTCTCTTCAAACTCCCAAATCTTGGGAGATTCACACTGATTTGAGTCAGGCAGAAGTGTGTCGACGCGAGCACCCGGTAGAGGCCCCAACTTTTTTCGGCAGTCAAAATTTGTAGAGGAAAGCAGAAAACCCATGGTTCCATCTCAACCAATCGATTCCGTTCCCGGTGGTTCAATTCCCATTGACTGTGCGACCGATCCAACGGGCTCGTTAATCCAGATGTTTGTGAATCAGGTTGAGGCAGGTCGGATTGCGAAAGGGCAATCACCCGCGCTGCGACCTGTTTTCCTGAAGCCGCATGGTGTTGCGGCGGGAACCTTTCGCATCAACGCCGATCTTCCGCCAGAATTGAAGGTCGGCGTGTTTGCGGGGAGCGAATACCCTTGCTGGGTGAGATTCTCTTCCGACACCTCCCCGACCTCCACGGATTACAAAAGCACCTGTGGAATTGGTATCAAGCTCTTCCATGTACCGGGGGAAAAAATCCTGGGCCTTCCGGATGATGTCACCTTTGATTTGATTCTGCAGAATTTTCCGGTTTTTTTCGTGAATACCGCTCGTGATATGTGCGAGTTTACCCGCGCGGGGGTGGTGAGCGGCGATTATCAATCCTATTTCGACAAACATCCAGAAACGGCTCGTCTGCTTGATGAAATGGCCAAACCGGTTGGGTCAGTGCTGGGGATTGACTATTGGAGTGGCGTTCCGTTTGCGTTTGGCCCAGGAAAATTTGTCAAATACAAACTGGAACCGACCAAGCCGATCGCACCCCCCACCAGCCCTCCCGATAATCCAAGCTATCTCGGTACGGAAATGACTCAAAGCCTGCTGTCTGGCGAAACGCGTTTCCGTTTCTACGTCCAATTCCAGGCAAACCCCCTGACGATGCCACTTGATCAGGCCACCGTCGATTGGAGCGAAGCTGAGAGTCCCCCGGTCTGGGTCGCCGAACTGATTTTGCCTCAGCAAGACATTACCGTTCGCGGTCAAGCAAACTATGGAGAAAATCTGTCGTATAACGTTTGGCGAGTCACAGAACCACATACTCCTCAAGGATCGCTGGCGGAGGCAAGACGCGACGTTTACGCGGCGTCTGCGCAATTGCGACGTGATGTCAACGGGATCCCCGCCGGCGAGCCCGAATACCCCAAACCGGTTATTCAGCCCGCTCCCTCCATCGATTCGGTGATTGTACGCGCCGCCATTCACCCTGCGATCGGAATTGCCCGCGTCGGAGATAGTGTCGACGGTTACTACATCGGCCCCGAAGTCACCAACCCGACCTCTCTTCCGCCGGGAAGTTATCGCGATGCGACGGGGGCTCTCAAACGCCAGGCGGCCCGTTTTCGGATCTACGGATATAATGCTGCGGGCGAGGTTGTTGCCGCATTGAATTCGAACAGCGCTCACATCCAATGGACCGTACATCTCGCCAACCGCAAATCCCAGTGGTACCAGTTTCAAGCGGCGATGGATGTCCCCGAAGCGGTTGACCTGGCGGTGCCGTTGCGCAACAAAGATGTGGCACCAGCAGATCGGGATTCACTCGCCATCGATCCGGGGCCACGTTCGATTTCTGGATCGAACTCGGCAGGGGAAAATGAATACTTGTTTAACACGGGGAAGTTCAAGGGAGTTGTTGTTCCGCTGGGAGAAATTCGGACCGATGACGATGGCAATCTGCTGGTTTTGGGGGGCAAGGGGGTCTCGGCTTCCCCCACTGGTGCGCCGGTGTACATCGAATCGGATCCTGATAGCTTCAACAATGCGAACGACTGGTACGATGACATTTCTGACGGGCCTGTCATGGCGACCGTTACGATTAATGATCGGGAAATTCCCGTGGAATCGGCCTGGGTTTCGGTTGCTCCCCCCAATTACGCTCCCGATATCATCGGATGGCGAACCCTGTACGAGTGCCTTGTGGATGTTTACACACAAAATGGATGGCTCCCGCTTCCCAGCACCGTTTCTTTTACCCACGACATCTTACCGCTGCTGTCTCGGTTGAATAATCTGCAGTGGGTCAACAAGGGGTTTGCGGCGCTTTACGGCGCAGGGTGTCCGCTCGATTTCTCGAATCCCGAGCTGATCGCCAAGCTCGCTCAAACCCCCGTTGGCTTGGCGGACCCTTACAAAGAGCTTCGTCGGGTGCTGAAAAACAGCTTCCGGCCTTACAATACACCGAGCAACGCCACCGGGCTTTGGCCCTGGATTTACGGAGATACTTACGGCTCATTCCAACCCAATTCGCCCGGAAAGAATCTGGATCTTCCCGCCGTACAACAGACACTGCTGCAAAGGTGGGTGGATGGCGACTTCATCAATGACTGGTCTGCGGATTACCAACCACCGCAAATGTTGAGTCAAGTTCCTACGGCCCAACAACCCGCAATGCTCGACAAAGCTGCGCTCCATTTCTGCCTGGCGGATGCATTTCACCCCGGCTGTGAACTGACCTGGCCCATGAGACATGCGTCGATGTATACCAAACCCTTTCGAATTCGGCAGCGAGCGAGCTCGCAGAAAGAGCGGGTCTATGGCCCGAATTTGACGCAACCGATCGTCTTGCAACCAGGAGGCCCGCTATACGATCAGGGCCCTGGTGATCTGACGCGATGGATGGCCATCCCCTGGCAAGGGGATACAGGTTTTTGTCGTTCGGGCTACGAGTCTGCTTACGATCCCTATTTGCCCACGTTCTGGCCGGCGCGAGTCCCCAATCAAGTGCTGACGGAAGAGTCCTACCAGATTGTGATGGACACCAGTCGGCCCCGCGACGAACGAATTGCGGCATACAACACGCGGCTCTTCTGGACCAGAAGCCTGCCCGCGGATGTGGTTGCTGCGATGATGGATATGGTGGCACATTTTCAGGATATGGGAATTGTTGAAGCCCGTCCCGGAATGAAGGGAGACCCCGACTTTCCAGAAGTGATCTATGTCGAATCCCTCGCAGCCGTACGTCTGAATCTGCTTGCGAACAAAGCAAAAATGCTGGCCGCTGCACCCGCATCTGCGCCCCCACTAGCGCGGACATCAGCCCAGGCAGAACTCCACGAAGCCGGCTGGGAAAGTGAACGTCATCGTGAGGAATGGCTGCGAATTCGCGTTCGGCATCGAAAATAAATCGTGACAAAGAATGGTCTGGAATCTCTTTGGGATGTCGTGATTGCCGGCGCTGGTCCCGCCGGTGCGATCGCGGCTTGCCATTTGGCTCGCCAGGGGCGCAAGGTATTACTTGTCGATCAAATCGACCCTGCACACCACAAAGTTGGCGAGTCGCTTCCGGGGGCGGGGTTACGGTTTTTGCGGTCCGTCGAAATTTCTCTGGAAAACCGCCCCGTTGCACATCAACCCGTTGCACCTCAACCCGTCGCTCATCAACCAATTCCAGGGAATATTTCCGTTTGGGGAGCAGCAACACCAATCTATCAGGACTTTCTCCGCGACCCTGATGGACCGGGACTTCGGCTGGATCGCGGGTGTTTCGATGCGACCTTGCGATCTGCTGCCATCGCTGCCGGTGCGGTATTCCGTGAAGCCCACCTCGGCGAGACGGTTCGTAAGCAGAACGTATGGCAGGTCGTGATCGAGGGCCAACAGCAGGTTGAACGCGCCCGCTGGTTGATTGATGCGACGGGCCGCCGAGCTGTATTCGCGAGACGGCTGGGGGCCAAAAAGATCCACGACCCGCGACTGACCGCAATTTATGCGCTGGGTCGCGCCGCGACCGAGTCCCCGACCACAACGCGAACGCTGATCGAGGCGACTGCATGCGGTTGGTGGTACGCCGCCACTTTGCCCTCGGGAGAGATCACTGCGGGATTCCACACGGACCCCGAACGGGCGTCAACGTTTTCACGTGACCGATCGAAATGGGAAGTGGCGTTTCACGAAACACGACTGATCTCGCAGCACTATCCCAAGATCCATTTCGACCGTCCGCTGCCAGCTCTTGATGCGGGAGGATCCGCTCTGGATCGGGTAACCGGCGATGGCTGGATCGCCTGCGGTGACGCCGCCCAGGCTTTCGACCCCATCTCGTCGCAGGGAATTTTTTCCTCAATGGTCGGTGGGGCTCGTGCGGGTGCGCTGGTTCACACGATGCTCGATCACAGCGACCCCTCGGCGAGCGAATCCGCGACCGCCTCTGCGGCCTATGTCTCCCGCCTGAATCAAATTCGCGCCGCCTATCTGGCACACCGTCGTGAGGCTTATCGTTCGGAAACTCGCTGGTCACATTCTTCCTTTTGGTCGCAGCAACAATCTGATTGACAAATTCTTCTCGGCTGCGTGACAATACAAATTCCAAATGGTCGCGGTACAAAGGACCTCTGTCGCAGAATGGTTTCCGTCACAGGAGGCCTCAGCAAGGCAGACAAGAAGGGGGGAGTGATGAGGGGGATTTCCAAGGTTTTTTTTGCCATCGCACTAC
>JBIKZJ010000429.1:0-5464 GCA_044354755.1 Schlesneria sp.
ATGCCGAAAGTGCTCCGAAACTGATCGAAAAGAAAAAGGAAGAAATCGCCAAGGCGATGGAGCGCGTGGACTGGAAGGCCTGGTTGGGTGTTGCACCTCCACGCGAATTCTGGCCAGGGATCTATCACACCTTCCAGCACCGTGGCTGGTGGGATTTCGGTACCGGGGCTTTGGGTGACATGGCCTGTCATCAGTTGACCGTTCCCTTCGCTTCGTGCGGTCTGCGCGATCCGATTTCGGTTGTCGCCAAGTCGACAGGCCACGATTTTGACAGCTTTCCAGCGAGCTCGGTCATCAAGTTCGAGTTTCCAGAAACTGCGGAACGGCCTGCAATCCCCTTCTGGTGGTATGACCGCAAGGGGAACAAGCCCCCGATGGAAGTCTTTGAAAAGCACGGCATCACCAATGTTTCCGACAGCGGTGTGCTGATCGTCGGTGAGAAAGGTGCCTTTTACAGCTCGGACGACTACTGTGGCGTCTACGAGTTGAAGGGTGTCGAGAAGATCAAGGTGGATTACGAAAAGGCCGAAGACAAGGGGAACAACGACCTCAATAACATGTACGAGTTGTTCCGGGCCAAGCGAGCCGGTGATCCTAAAATCTGCAAATCGAACTTCATCGATCGTGCCGGTCCACTCACCGAAACCATTCTGTTGGGCAATCTGGCCGTCTGGGCTGCAGCCAAGGGTGGAGCCAACGGCGAAATGGGTGACTGGGGCGAAAAGGTCGCCTGGGATGCAAAGAATCTTAAGGTCACCAATCTGGCGGAACTCAAGACCCCGCGGGTGGCTGATTTGGTTAAGCCGGTTTATGCCGAAGGGCACCGGTTGGACTAGTTCGGATTGAAAAGTGAAATGGGCGCACGCAATCCGCGTGCGCCCATTTTTTTCGTACAAGAGGGGATAAGGCGAGAATCATGGTGAGATGGGATTGGAAGCAATGCGTCGTGGTCGGAACCATTTTGGGCCTGTTCAGCTGGACTGGTTGCAATAAACCGAGTGGCGTCGACAACGGAGCAGGTGCCAAATCGACACCTGCAACTACAGAGGTCAAGGCTCAGGTCGCCCCAAAAGCAAAAACGCCCGCAACGGCGGACTCGGGCGATGTCAAAGCGGCCAAGGAACGGATTGATGGCTTGGGTAAACGTGCCAAGTACGCCCCCAAAGAAGGGGATTTACTCACCGAAATCGTGATTCAGGATGGTTCCAACCTGAAGGCCGAAGACTTGGCGATTTTTGGAAAACTGAGCGATCTCGAAAAACTGCAGATTTTTAATTGTCGCACCTTGAATGAAGAAATGGCCGCCACACTCGGCAACTTGAAGGGCCTGAAAACCCTGGCGATTACCAATTCGGCGATCAATGATTCCACGGTTCAAATGATTGTGAAATCCTTCCCGAACCTGATTGAACTGGATCTTTCGTCCAATACCAATATGACGAATGGTGTGGTCAAGATTCTCAGCGAACTGACTAAGCTTCAGCGGTTAACGCTGGTGCAGAATCAGGTGAATGATATTGGTGCTCAGCGACTTGCCAAGTTGCAGGATCTGCGATCACTGGATTTGCGTGGCAACATGGAAGCGGGGAACATGGCCCTGGATGTGGTTGCGGATCTGCCCAAGCTAACCGCCTTCAAGCACCGCAGCACTGCCGTTGATGACATCGGGCTGGAATCACTCAGCAGAAATCAGACGATCGAGTCCTTGTTACTGCAGGATTTCGTGATCACCGACCAATCTGGCTCCCATTTGGCAAAACTCGGTAAGCTCGCGCAATTGGAAGTTTTCCGTTGTCAGGGATTCGGCTCGGAAGGTGTGCTGGCATTGAAAGGGATGGGGCTGAATCGATTGACGTTGCGTGACTTGCCAAACGTGGATGATCGCGCGATGGAAGTCTTCACCGATCTTCCCAAGTTGAAGCGACTGTTCTTGCATGAGCTGACCTCGGTCGGAGATTCCGGGTTAAAGAATCTCTCGGCACTCACCTCGCTCGAATTACTCGATGTCTGGACGGTTCCACAACTGAAAGACGCGACAATCGAGATCATTGCTCAGCTGCCGCAACTGAAGGAATTATCGATTCGCGCCACCGGGGTCACAGATCAGTCAATTGACCTGCTGTTAAATATGAAAGGTCTGCAGTCGCTGACGTTCAAAGAAAACGGCTCGGTCACCGCAGAAGGTTTGAAGAAATTGGCAACACGCAAGTGGGCCAAGCTCGACTTGGGAACATCAGGTTCCGCTGATGCAGCGGATGCAGGGTCCCCCTGAATCATGAGACTGTGATCAATGACATTCGTGCTTGCACGGAATTCGAGGACAACAGAGAGAAAAGAAAACGCCCCGGCAACGGGGCGTTTTCTTTTCATTCAGGGACCTGAGCAAATGAATCAGTCTGAGGAGGTGACACGATCTGCCAACGGAGAATTCGCTTTTCCGGCGGAAAATCTCGTACTGACTCAATCAGCAAGACTCGCGAGAATGCGATTGATTGCGGATCGCACGGATTTCAAGAAATTGATTCCCGATGGTTCAATCATAAGATTGGATAGGTAAAAAGTATGATCCAATGGCGATAACACCCGACCATTGGATTCCCAAGGGTATTCGCAATTGTCGGGGCGATTTTTACTGCCCATTGAAGGATTGAGAACTTCGATTTCCGGTGCGAATCGCTTAAAGTGTTGCATGACTGTTTTATTTGCGTGCTCTTTTCCCTTTTATACGAAAGCTCTTGCTTCAGTATCGTTGAAAGCTGCGACTTCACAAAACCATGACTTGTCTGAACCTTATCAAGAGTAACAATTTAGGAATCCAGGACGCAGGCCTTACATAAATTTTCGCAGGCCATTTGCAAAAAGTGCATGCGATGACATTCGGCCGCGACTGCCTCGGGGTAGGCGTCGTAAAGTTCCCATGCTCGAAAATCTGCGTCGGCCTGCCTTGCGAATGCTCGAACCCATTCGTCCGCAATGCTCACGTCATGTCCTCTGCAACTCGTGGGATCAATTCACCAAGTTCCCATCCTTCCGGCAACGGAAGTTCGTGAGTCTGAATTTTCTCAAATTCATCAGGAGTGACCTCCAAAATCACCGACGGGTACTTGAAACCAGAACTCGGGTTCGGACCGAATCGAATCGGCATAATCCCGACTCAAACGGGCAACTTTCGGATACTGAGGCCAATCAGTAAATAGACCCAGCCATTCGAGATCAGGTCGATGCCAAGAAACGTACCAATCACCCAGAGTCCGGAAAACGGGATCTGATGCCAAATCATGATTCCCAGGGCGAGGGTAATGATTCCATTGACCAGAATTCCGGTCCGTCCGTGAAACTGAGACGAGAGGGCGATGGCGATGCGGAACAGTCCCCCTACCATAAAGAACGCCGCCATTAACAGCGTGTATACGATTGCGGCTTCGTCAGGGTGCCGAACGCAGATCAATCCCAGGACCAGCTGCAAGACACCCGTCATCAGGGTCAGAAAAAATCCTTCCCAACTACCGGTAAAAAACGAGCCAGCAATGAAGGTTGCACCACCGAGGATCAGAAAAAAGCCGATGATTTCGACTGTCGCGATGGTAAACAGGACCGAGTAACTCAAGGCAAAAACACCGAGCACAATCAGTGCGACCCCCAATACGGCAAACCAAACCCAAGCTCCTTTGAGTTGTTTCAGATTCTCCTGAAGAACAGGTGCTAAGTCCAAAAAGGGGCTATTCATGGGGGTTTCATCAGCCATCAGAGGACCTCAATCATTCTTGGTTTCAATCAGTTATTGCCACAACGGCACCAGTCAAAACGTCGACCGTTCACCTGGTACGAATCCTCTTCAACGTTATGCAACTGTTGTTCCGTTTGGGTGTTTCCCGGTCCATGAAAAAAGGCTTACTCACCTATTCCATAAATAGGTGAGTAAGCCCAATGAAAAGCCCAGGTGACGCCGCTTTGATGAATGCGGTTTTCCAGTAGCGGACTATTTTCGGCGACGGGGAGCCGGAGCTTCCACGGCCTCGTCATCCCAATCGATATCCAGTCGTTTCATGAAATTTTGTCGCCAGGTTTGGTCGATTACGCGTTGTGGCAACTGTGCTAGGGATTCATAGGGGGACTTGATAATGGGATAGAGACCGGAAAAACGTTCGGCAAGGAATCGGCGCTGTTTTTCTTGTCGTGCGACACCTCCATCTTCTTTCACCAATTCGCGGCCGACGACTTTGACGATGTAATAGATAGATCGATCGCCGTTTGCCGCGACGCCGATGTCACCCTCTTTGAGATCTTCAAATACCTTTTTCATGAAGTCATTGCTTGCTTTGGCAATCAAGGGGATATCGGTGATCATGGGATCTTGCGGTCCTGACGGAACGCTTTGAGGTGTCGAGAGCCACGTGAATTCTGGCGTTTCAATGACACTGAGTGCGGGATCGGTCTTGCGACCCGTGGCTGACTCGCCCGAGATGGTCGCGGCAAGGTTTGAGCCTTCTTTCTTCGTTTTATCGACTAAACTGATTGCCCGATTTTCGGCCAGCCGTCGGGCTTGGTCGAATTTCCAGGCTTTTACCACCTTCTCACGAACGGGTTCTTCATCCAAGCTGGGAATTTTTGCTGGAATATCGGTGATTTTCCAATATGCGAACGAACCTCGTCGATTTCGCAAGTCAGCGCGACGCGGTGCATACAAGGGAATCCGTGGTTCTCCCCGTTCCCCGCGCATCATGACTTCGTTGGCAACGTTCGTGCGGCCTTGCTCTTCAACCGCCATACCGATCGGTTCAGCCACCAGTGCCTCGTACTCCCACTCAGGTGTCTCGACATATTCCAGCTGGTGGGTGATCGCATACTGTTTCATTTTTTCAGCAACAGCTTTTGCTTTTTCTTCCTTCTGGTCCTCATCGGTAGAAGTGTCGTAGTCGAGTCCCCACGGCAACATCGCATCAAAGGCTTTGTCCAACGCCGCAGCCATATCGAAGAACGCACGCTCGCGCATTAAGGTTTCTCGAATTTCCAGCCGTAGGTCTTCATCGAGTTCGCGAAACTTCGGTTCAGGCAACGATACCGGTGATTGACTCAGCGGCGGGGCAGGCGTTTTTTCGGCTTCAGTTGCGGGGGGTTCTGCGGGTCCCTTCACTTCTTCGGCTGCTGCTGCGGCGGGCGCTGCAGGGGCTGGTTCTGTGGTGATTGGTTCTTCCACCTTTGCGGGGGTTGGCTCTTTTTCCGGGGTTGGCTCCGGAGTGACTTCCGCAGCCGGCTTTTCGTCAACTTTCACTTCTTCGGCGAGAGCAGACTTTGGAGTTTCTGTCTCGTCTGCACCACATCCCGATTCGGATTTGGGTTCTGAATCCAGTTTGTCCCCCGGCTTTTCGGTTTGGTCGGTTTCCGATTTTGGCTCAGATTCCGATTTTGGCTCAGGAGTTTTTGGCTCGGGAGTTTTTGGCTCAGGAGTTTTTGGCTCAGGAGT
>JBIKZJ010000075.1:0-18163 GCA_044354755.1 Schlesneria sp.
AATTTCCGGCTTTGTTCATTGCATGCGCCCCCCCCGTGTCCGCGAGTGATTGCCAACTTCTGAGTCGCATCGATTCGAGAAAAACGGACGTAGGCAAATTGACGATCCGCTCGCTGGACAATAAATCAACGAGGCGAGGGGCTTTTGCGGGCCTCGTTGCGACTTGATCGCGTTCTCTCACATTTTCCGGCAGCGAGATCACGAAAAACGCGTGATTTCTTGACTCTTGAGATCCTTTCGCCCCTCCCACTCCGCCGCCATTAGCCGTACTGACCCGGCCAACCGCAATGATTTGAGCGTCCGCTCGTTTCTCTCTTGAGTTCGCACGACTCAAAAAACCTCTCGGGAATAACCGGCTGTTCGTCCACACGCTCGAAGACTTCTGTCGCACGTGTTTCTCTGGGTCCGCCTTCCCCAGGACCGTCCTGAGCAAACTCACAACATTCTTTCAATCCACCGTGAACTACCTATACCACTCAATCCCCCAACATGGCGTCTGAGAGGATCGACCTCGCTTACCTGATCTGCTCCCAATTTTCATCTCGGATTCATCTTATCTTTGCAAACGGGAAGTAGCATGAGTTAGGGTTGAGTCGAAGTCGGATGGTTTGGGTAGTCCACTTCATTGGATCTGCGGTGCACAGCACGGGAATATGTTCGTGGATATTACAGTTATTGAAACGATTGCGCCACGGCGTCTGAGTGATTCATTGTTAATCGCCGGTTTTCTTGCATTCTGGATTGTCGGATGCGGGGACAATTCCAAGATTCCTGTTTATCCGGTCAGGGGCACCGTGCTTTATCGCGGCGAACCTGCGGAAGGTGCTTTGGTCATTTTTCACCCGGTTGACCCGTCGACGAACTTGAAGGAAAAAATTCCTCCCCGTCCAAGTGGACTCGTTGACTCCGAGGGGGCATTTGTACTCACGACGCACCAACCAACGGATGGCGGGCGCTCTGGAGACTATCAGATCAGCATCGTCTGGTTTAATGAGGCAGTGGAAAAGGAGGGGGGGTTAGGTCAGGGAGATTCTGAGCATGGGCCAAAACCCAAAGACAAGCTCAACGGGAAATACGCGGACCCCAAGAGGTCTGGTTTAACAGCGACGATCACGGCGGGTACGAACGACTTGGAGCCATTCGACCTGGAATAGGGGTCTGACATTCGCAGGAGATCCACGAATAAGGGTTCAGTCGACGATTTGGCTGAGCTCACCTCAATTGATGGATTTCTTAAAGATTCTGAATTATTTTTTCGCTATTTATGATTTCATTTTTCCTGAAAAAACATCTCGAAAGCAATCAAACATGTCTAGAAATTCAAAAAATCGTCGCTCAGGATTTACACTGATCGAGCTTTTAGTGGTCATTGCGATTATCGCCGTTTTAATTGCCCTGCTGCTCCCCGCTGTTCAACAGGCTCGCGAAGCGGCCCGACGAACTCAATGCAAAAACAACCTCAAGCAGTTGGGCTTGGCGGTTCACAATTATCACGATGTGCACTTGTGTCTACCTCCAGCGGGGATTTTTCTTGACCAAACCAGCAGGGTCTGGCATTCGTTCCATACGTATCTTCTCCCGTATGTGGACCAAGCGAATCTTTATCAAGAGCTCAAGATGGATTTAACCATATTCGCGAATCTTCCTGCTCCTGTTTCTCCGCTGAACATCAAGGCTGTGACCAGGAGTGTTCCCGTCTTTCGCTGCCCGTCAACCCCAAGCGGATCCGGCTCGGCCGACTATGGAGCGGCCGGATTTCTGCCTGGTCTTCCGGGTGGAGTGTTTAGTTTCGGTGTTACGGATTACGCCGTCGTTGATGGCATCGGCTGCGGGTTGGCGGCGCTGGCAGGTCCCGGAACACCTTGCGGAGAAACGGGACTCATCGTATTCAATATTGATCCCGATACAGGAACTCCCCGATCGCCAAGCACGTTCGCACATGCTACTGACGGCACCTCGAATATCGCAATCGTGTGGGAAGATGCTGGGCGAATCGCCCGCTATCAGATGGGGAAGGCTGTGTCCGGCGTCTATTCAGGGGGGGGCGCCTGGGCTGATATGCAAAGTGAATTTTATATCGACGGATCCAACCTGGACGGCAGCGGCGGGCGCTGCGCAGTGAATTGCACGAACGACAACGAAGTTTATTCGTTTCATGTCGGCGGCTCTCATGTGCTCATCGCCGATGGTTCGGTGCAATTCATAACCAGCAACACGGATACTGCGGTAATCGCAGCGCGGGTCAGCGCCGCAGGTGGAGAAACGATTTCCGCTTACTGACGAGCGAGCCCACAACCGAGCGGAGAAATCGAATGAGACAGGCAATCTCTTTTTTTGGGGGGTCAAGGTGGATCGATCTGACTCTCGCAGTTTTCTGGGTCATTGGCCACACGTTGTTTATTTTTGGCGACGAACTGCGGCTGAATCAGATTCAGGTGATTGGGACGCATAATTCGTATCATATTGCCCCCACTCCAGCCGCCTTGCAGTTAATTGAGTCCGCCAGCCGCGGTGCGGGGCTCAAGCTGGACTACACTCACCCCCCGCTGGAAGAGCAATTTTCTGTTCTCGGGATTCGGCAGATCGAGCTGGATATTTATGCAGATCCTGAGGGGGGTCGGTTCGCTAAGCCATTGTCTTATCGTATGTTAAATGCTGTGGGAGGGGTTGCGGGTCCGAACCCAGACCCCGACGGCTCACTTCTCAAACCCGGATTCAAGATTCTTCATGTGCCAGATGTTGACTATCGAACCACCGTTCGTTCACTACGGGATGCACTTCAGCAAATTCAGAAGTGGTCACTCGACCATCCGACTCATATTCCGTTGTTGATTCTCATGGAACTCAAAGACGAAGAGATCAAGGGCCTGATTCAGCCAATCAAGTTCACTCCGGATTTGCTGAATGAGATCGATGTGACCATCCAAGAGTGTTTTGAATCTGCCCATCTGATGACGCCCGACGACGTACGCAAGTCTCGAGACACTCTTCGGGAAGCCGTGCTGGAGGATGGTTGGCCTTCGCTGGTCGCATGTCGTGGTCGCGTCCTGTTCGCACTCGATAACGAGGGAAGACTAAGGGACGATTACCTCGCTGGGCACCCCAGCCTCGCCAAACGAGTCATGTTTGTTTCGGGAAGAAGCGACGCTTCGCCGGAGGCCGCGTTTTTCAAAATCAATGACCCTATTCAAAACCACACGGAGATCCACCGACTCGTGAAGCAGGGATTTCTCGTGCGGACCCGAGCGGACGCGGATACGCAGGAGGCACGAGCGAACGACACCCATCGCCGCGAGCAGGCGTTTACGAGCGGGGCTCAATTTATCAGCACAGATTATCCTCAAAGTGACAAACGATTTTCTGAGTATCGCGTCCGTTTTGAAGGGGAGCGTACAGTTCGATCGAATCCGGTTAATTCCCGTGAGATAGTGGAAATCGTTGATACCCCCTTGAGGAAGTGAGCAAACGAGGCATCGAACGTCAATAAAAACAAAACGACGGGGACACTGGGCTGTCTTGAAAATGCATTGCGAATTCGCTTGAGTTGTTCGAAAAAAACGGACGCAGGTAAATTGACGATCCCCTTGCTGGTCAAAAAATCCACGACGCAGAAGGTTTTTGTTGGCTTCACTGTGACTTAATCGAGTTCTCTGGTGTTTTCCGGCAGCAAGATCACGAAAAACGTGTGATTTCTTGCCCCTGGAAATGCTTTCGCCCGCTTCGCCTTCATGAGCCATAATGTCTTGGCCAACCGCGATGATTTTAGTTTCTCCTCGGTTGCGCTACTGCCCGATCACCCCGATGGTGCCGCAAGCGTTCAAGGGTGCAATGGATATCCATAAACGTTGTTTGCAAACGCCTGATGACAGCGATTTCTGATTCCGTTATTCAAGCTGCGCCATGATTTCGGCCGTTAACCTCACCGTTGGCGGTCGGATTCGTTCCACGGGTGTCGCTTTTGAATCGGGGGAATTCAGTTGGTCCCACCAGTCTGCGGTATAGCCACCCAAGACCTGGGCGAGTGCTTCCACATCTGCTCGATATTTTTCGGCGGCGGTGATGCGCAGTGGTTCTGGCAGGGGAAGGGAAATCGACCCCTCATTGATTCGTTCGGTCAGTTCTGACGACGTATAATCCCGGTGCGGAACTTCCAGGAACTGGAATACCTCGGCCAGTAACCTGTGCGGGTCTTGCGTAATCGCTTCATAAAAAACGATCAGTATCTGTTCTGGCCGAAAGAATTTGGTGTAGTTTTGAAGTGTTCGTCGATAAAGCAGTCTCGCCTGGCCATCGGGACCGAGCAGCAGGTCACGTCCTTCGTCCAGCAATTCGCCCGGTGCAAGGCCTCGCGCCCGATTCATTTTGAAATGAGACCAGAATCGCCCGATCGGCTCACGAATCATGAACAGCAATTTCGCCTCGGGGGCAATCGCGTACATATGTTGAATATCCACTTCACCACAGGTTTCATAACGAGGGGTGAATTCCCCTGCGAGGGTTCCCTGGGGGGCACGGGCGAATAAGGATCGATACCAGCGGTCATCGCGGTGACCACAATAATATCGAGTCCACCATCTGAGGTGTTCCAAGTCGTCCATCGATCGAAGACGGAAAAGAAAACGAGCAAGATCTCGATACCAGCCGAACCGAAGCAGGTCGTGGCCGAGCTTGTATCGAGGGTTTTTGCGACCAGCACCCACTGGCTGAGTCGCCATGAAAAACGAAATTTCTTTATTGGGAGTCATCCAGAGTCCGGGGTGCCGACAGAGCTGCTTGTACATCCATGTCGTCCCGGCCTTGGTTGTGCCGATCCCCAGGAAATCAGGAAAATTCCGCCGAGCGACATACATCTTAGGCAACTCTACTTTCTCGATTATCTCGTTGTGTGACAACCTTCACATGAACGTGCGTGTGAATTATACCTCTTTGAATCGGGCGACCAGTATCCCATCCGGCTGATCCTTCGGAGTGGGTTCATCGACCTCAATCAGATAGCCATGTTCTCGTAATAACGCAGCACAGTTTTGGTGGAGTTTTTGACCATGAGTTCCGATCAGGAACGTCTGAATGGTCCGGTCAGCGAGCGTTTTGGATGCCCCTTTCAGAGCATCAAACTCGATCCCTTGAATATCCATTTGACACAAATCAACAGGCCGTTCGATCATCGCCATGATCGCATCCAAAGAATGGGTCGTGATGGAGATCGTTTTTTTCGGCTGCCGTAGTCCCGCGGCGATAAGCATCGACTTCATCATCGATTTGAACTGATGGAAACGACCACCCTGTGCATCGCTCGCTTGCCCACCTCGAATCGAGGTCATAAACCTGTCTTCGATCAAAGTGGCTTCACCATCCGAATACGAAACTCCAAACGGATGGTGTACGAAATCACTCACTCTCAATCCATTCAATCCGATGTTTTCGCAAAAAAACGTTCGGTGAATCTCGAGCGGTTCGATGGCATGAATCGTCAGTTGCGGGGAATGTCGCTTTGCCAGTAAGGAGTAGTATCCAATCGCGGCACCGATATTCACAAAGCAGCCGTCGGTTGGCATCGATCGAATCAGATTGACAAAAATCTCTTCTTCTTCGATTTCATGAACATTTCGGATCGCATCACGTTTTCGTTGTTCTGACACGAGTTGATCGTCAAAGACTTGAATCCCGTTTTCGAATATGTGGACTTGGCGATTGATCATCATTCTTTGCGAAACCGTTGGTCGATTTAATCACCCGTCTGGTGAACCGGGTTGTCATGCGAAATGGATGTCCGTGGCGCTTGCGGATGCGGTTCTCGCGTTTTCCACATGCGATCACACCACAAACAAAACCGGTCCATGTACAGATATACGACCGGAGTCGTATACAGCGTCAGCATCTGACTGAAAATCAGTCCGCCGACGATCGCGATCCCCAGCGGTTTACGCAACTCGGATCCGTCACCCGATCCCAGCGCCAGCGGCAGGCCACCCAGTAACGCTGCGAGTGTCGTCATGGTAATCGGTCGAAATCTGAGCAGGCAAGCCTCAAAAATCGCCTCCTCGGGGGATTTTCCCTGCTTGCGCTCGACCTCCAGCGCAAAGTCGATCATCATGATCGCATTCTTCTTCACGATCCCGATCAATAACAGGATCCCGATCAAGGCCATCACATTGAGTTCCACTTCGCAGAATCGGAGCGCCAGTAATGCCCCGACTCCGGCGGAGGGGAGTGTCGATAAAATCGTGATCGGGTGAATGTAACTTTCGTACAGCATACCGAGCACAATATAGACGGTGACCAAGGCGGCCAGAATCAGTATCGGCTGGTTCTGTAACGAATCCTGAAAGGCTTGTGCCGTCCCTTGGAAACGCCCTTGGATGCTTTGTGGCATCCCCAGTTCTCGCGACTTTTGTTCGATGCGGGGGACCACATCGCCGAGTGCCGTTCGGGGTGCGAGGTTGAACGAAATCGTGATCGATGGAAACTGACCGGAGTGATTGGCAGAGAGGGCCGAGTTTCGGGAGCTTTGCCGATACAGTGTGTTCAGCGGGATTTGTGCATCATTGGCCCCTCGGACAAAAATATGCCTTAATGAATCGGGATTTTTCGAAAACTCGGGCTCGACCTGCATCACCACATGATACTGGTTCATCGATTTATAAATGTTCGAAACCTGCCGCTGACCGAAGGCGTCGTAAAGTGTGTTATCAATGGTGGACATACTGATTCCTAACCGCGAGGCGGTCGGTCGATCAATGTTCAGGCGCGTCTGCAGCCCCTTGGTCTGCTGGTCCGAGTTGACATCCACCAGACCTTCGATTTGCCGCATTTCGCGTAGTAGCTTTCCACCCCATTGGTTTAACTCGTCCAGACTGTCTCCCTTGATCGTATACTGGTACTGCGCACTGCTGGCCCGACCACCAATCCGCAGATCCTGAACCGCTTGCATAACCAGGTTTGCCCCCGGAATCTTCGACGCTTTTTTACGGATGCGGGCAATCACCTCGTCGGCAGTCAACTTTCGTTCACGCAGTGGCTTGAGTGTGACAAACATGCGTCCCGAGTTCGAAGCACCGCTGTTGGAACCCCCAACGAAGGCGATCAATCCAGAGACATCCGGATCTTCGCTGACCGACGCTGCAAACTGTTTCAGCAATCGCGAGATCGATTGGAACGACGTGTCTTGATCCGCAATCAGGCTGCCGGTTAACCGGCCCGTATCCTGCTGGGGAAAAAAACCTTTCTGAGCGATCACGTATAAATAGACGGTGAAACCGATGGTCGACAACGTGACCAGCATCGTGATGCGATGGTGTCGTAACACAAACGACAGCGTGACTTCATAGAATGCCAGCACGGCGTCGAACATGCGTTCGGTCCATCGAAACAGAACGCCACGACGCTGTTCGTGTTTGGACTTGAGCAGATAGGCACACATCATCGGCGTGGTCGTCAACGAGACAGCCAGCGACACCGTAATCGCCACGGTCAGTGTCACGGCAAACTCGCGAAACAACCGGCCGACAATCCCATTCATCAACAGGATCGGAATAAAGACGGCCACCAGCGAAACGCTGATCGAGAGGACGGTAAATCCAATTTCTTTGGCACCGAGCAACGAGGCTTCAAGCGGGGACATCCCCGCTTCGAGATGCCGCATGATATTTTCAATCACCACAATCGCGTCGTCGACCACAAATCCGGTCGCAATCGTCAGCGCCATCAGCGAGAGATTATCGAGGCTGTATCCCGCCAGGTACATGACTCCAAACGTTCCAATCAGCGAGACCGGAACCGCCACCGTCGGTATTAAAGTCGCTCGCCAGTCACGCAAAAACAGAAAGACGACGAGAATCACCAGACCAATCGAAACTAACAGGGTGAATTGAACGTCGTGCAGCGAGGCGCGAATTGTTCCTGTCCGATCCATCGCGATCGAAAGATTCATATCCGCGGGAATCTGGGCTTCCAGTTGGGGGAGAATCGCGATAATCCGGTCGACGGTCTCGATGATATTCGCACCCGGTTGCCGGTAGATGATCACCGTGATCGCCGGCTTTCCGTTAGGTTTCCCCCCCGCTTTATCGTCCGACATCCCGAATGCGCGAACATCCTCGACCGAATTGGTCACCGTCGCCACATCCTGCAAGCGAACGGGAGCTCCGTTTCGATACGCAATCATCAGCGTCTGATATTCCTCGGCGACCATCAATTGATCCGTGGCACTGATCGTCCAGGATCGCTGGTCGTCCGCCACCTGCCCTTTGGGGCGATTGGCATTCGCGCTTCCGAGTGCCGTGCGAACGTCTTCCAGCCCAATCCCAAAATGGTTCAACACGGTCGGATTCAGATCGACACGCACGGCGGGAGGCGAACCCCCACCAACACTCACCTGCCCGACACCTGGCACCTGAGAAAGCCGTTGCTGCAAGATCGTTGAGGCGGCGTCATACATCTGCGGCTTGGTGAAGGTATCTGACGTGATCGCCAGCATCATGATTGGGGCGTCGGCGGGATTCATTTTCCGATACGAGGGATTGCTGGGAAGACTGGCCGGTAGCTGTCCCCGCGCCGCATTGATTGCCGCCTGCACATCGCGTGAAGCGGCATTAATGTCCCGGTCCAGATCAAACTGCATCGTGATCGAAGTCGTTCCCAGGGAACTCGCAGAGGTCATTTCCGCGATCCCGGCAATCCGGCCGAACTGCCGTTCCAGCGGTGTCGCCACCGCAGACGCCATTGTTTCGGGACTGGCACCCGGCAGATTCGCAGTGACCGAAAGTGTCGGAAAGTCGATCTGTGGCAAGGGCGAGACCGGAAGCAACAAATAACCAATCGCTCCGGCCAGCGTGATCGCAATCGTCAGCAGTGTGGTTCCCACCGGACGGTATACAAACGGCGACGAGAGACTCATGCATTGACCTCCGCTGCAGGAAGGGAAACCGTCGAAGTCCCAAAACCGAGTCGCGTCGCCAACCAGTCAAACCAGAGGTAAATCACGGGCGTGGTGTAGAGCGTTAGTATCTGACTGAAGATCAGGCCACCAATGATGGTAATCCCCAAGGGCCGCCGCAATTCGGATCCGACTCCGTTCCCCATCGCCAACGGAACCGCACCCAGCAGTGCCGCCATCGTCGTCATCATGATCGGCCGGAAACGTAACAGGCAAGCCTCGTAAATCGCGTCGTGCGGCGACTTGCCTTGATGCCGCTGGGCATCCAGGGCAAAGTCGATCATCATGATCGCATTTTTCTTCACGATCCCGATCAGCAGGATAATCCCAATCAGGGCAATCACACTCAGGTCAGTCCGGCACAGCAGCAGTGCGACCAAGGCCCCAACACCTGCCGACGGAAGCGTTGAAAGAATCGTAATCGGATGAATATAACTTTCATATAACACACCCAGCACGATATAGACCGTCACCAAAGCAGCCAGAATGAGCAGCGGTGTATTTTTCAGCGAAGCCTGAAATGCTTCGGCGGTCCCCTGAAAGCTGGCAACAATACTTGGCGGCAGGCCCAGTTCCTGTTTTGCCGCATGAATCACCTCGACCGCCTCACCCAGGGAGACATCAGGTGCCAGATTGAAGGAAACCGTCACAACGGGAAACTGACCTTGATGATTCACCGTCAACGGGGCGGTCGACTCTTCGATCCGCGTAAAACTATTCAGCGGGACCATTCCCCCTTCGGGTGAGCGGATATAAATCTCTTGCAGATCCCGCGGCTGATTCTTGAATTCGGGCTTCACTTCGAGAATCAGCCGGTACTGATTCAATTGCGTAAACATGATCGAGATCTGCCGTTGTCCGAAGGCGTCGTATAAGGCATCGTCGATCATCTGTGGTGTAATCCCCAGTCGAGAGGCGGTGTCGCGGTCGATCACCACCTTGGCTTGCAGGCCGGAATTTTGCTGGTCACTAGTGACATCGCGCAATTGCGGCAATTGCTGCAGCTTACTGACAAAGCGGGGAGCCCATTCGCCCAGCTCACCGGCATTCGGGTCTTCGAGACTAAACTGATATTGGGTCCGACTGACTCGGGTTTCGACCGTCAAATCCTGAATGGGCTGCATGTAAAGCGTAATTCCTGTAATGCTCGCCAGTCGTGATTGCAGTCGCAGAATCACCTCGCTGGCACTCATCTGCCGTTCTTCCAGCGGTTTCAGGTTGATCTGAATGCGGCCACTGTTCAGGGTGGTGTTGGTCCCATCGATCCCGATGAAACTCGACAGACTTTCCACCGCAGGGTCGTCGAGGATCGCATGGTTGAGTTCCTGCTGGTGGGTGACCATCGCATCAAACGAAATGTTCTGTGATGCTTCCGAAATCCCCAGAATCACGCCGGTATCCTGCACAGGGAAAAACCCTTTGGGAACCAGCAGATACAGATAAACCGTGGCGGCAACCGTCACGATCGAGACGAATTGAGTTAGCGTTTGATGACGCAGCACGACCGTCAGCGTTTGTGCATACAACCAGATCACACTCTCAAACGCCGCTTCCGACGCGGTATACAGCGCGCTTTGCTTTGCTTTCGGTGTATGTCGCAGCAGCTTGGCACACATCATCGGTGTCAGGGTCAGCGAAACGATTGCCGACAAGAGAATGGTCACGCTCAGCGTTACCGCAAACTCCCGAAACAGTCGCCCCACAATGTCCCCCATGAACAGCAGCGGGATCAAAACGGCAATCAAGGAAACACTAAGCGAGACGATCGTAAAACCGATCTGCTCGGATCCTTTTAAGGCCGCCTCGAGCGGTGAATCACCCTCTTCCAGATACCGCATGATGTTCTCGACCATCACGATCGCATCATCGACCACAAACCCGGTCGAGATCGTCAGCGCCATCAGGGTCAAGTTGTTCAAACTATAGTTTAGCAGGTACATGACCCCAAATGTTCCGACCAGCGAGAGGGGGACCGCCACACTGGGAATGACGGTGGCCGAGACATTGCGCAGAAAGACAAAGATGACAAAGACGACTAGCCCGATCGTCATCAGCAGTTCTCGCTGCACATCGTCGACCGAGGCTCGAATCGTCAGGGTTCGGTCCGTCAGAATCCGGATCGAGACGGCAGCGGGTAACGAGTCGCGCATTTGAGGCAGCAGTGCTTTGACCCGATCGACCACCTCGATGATATTCGCCCCCGGCTGTCGCTGGATGTTCAGGATCACGGCGGGAGTCTCGTTCATCCAGGCCGCCTGCCGAACATTCTCGACACCATCGGTAACCTCAGCTACCTCCGTCAGTCGGATCGGTCCTCCAGGGCGATAGGCGACGATCAATTGTCGATACTGTTCACTGGTGAGCAGCTGATCGTTTGCCCCGATCGTATAGGCCTGACGACTTCCATCAAAACTCCCCTTGGCCTGATTGACGTTTGCACCAGCCAGTACGGTTCGTAAGTCTTCCAGGTTCAGACCGAGTGCCGACAGGGCCATCGGGTTCGCCTGAACACGAATCGCGGGCTTCTGACCCCCGCTGATACTGACCATACCGACCCCACCCAACTGGGAAATCTTCTGCGCCAGCCGAGTGTCTGCCAGATCTTCCACGACGGAAAGAGGAAGTGTTTCGGACGAAAGGGCCAGCGTCAGAATGGGGGCATCCGCCGGATTGGTTTTGGTGTAGATCGGCGGGTTGGGGAGGTCGCGAGGCAGAAAGCTCGAGGCGACGTTGATGGCCGCCTGAACCTGTTGCGCGGCGATGTCGATATTCAGCTCCAACGCAAACCGCAGAGTAATGACCGAGCACCCTTCGGAGCTGGATGAGGTCATCTGGGTCAGACCGGGGACTTGGCCAAATTGTCGTTCCAGCGGTGCGGTGACAGACGAGGTCATCACGTCGGGACCCGCCCCCGGATAGAACGTCACCACTTGAATCGTCGGGTAGTCGACCTGAGGAAGTGCCGAGACAGGGAGCAACCCGTAAGCAATGATTCCCGAAAGCAGAATCGCCACCATCAGCAGCACAGTCGCAACCGGCCGCAGGATAAAAGGCCGGGACGGATTCATGGCGAACCCTTCTTGTCAGGCTCGGCATTCGGAACTGGCTTTGTTCCGGCAGCGGCTTCGCCTCCCGCTGGCTTGTTCGCGGCAGACGCTCCCGCCGCTTTGTCCTTGTCTTTTTCTTTTTCTTTTTCTTTTTCGCGAGTCGTAATCTGGGTCCCTGTCTGCAGCTTGTCGACCCCCTCGGTGACGACGATTTCTCCGGGTGACAGACCCGATTCGATCGCCGTTTCTGCCCCCTCGACGATCCCCGGTTTGATGGTTCTCAGTTCCACCGTATCATCGGGCTGAACCACGTACACGAAGATCGAATTGGGGCCACGCTGGACCGCAGCCGAAGGAACGACGATCGCATCCCGTTTCGTATCGACCAGCAGGCGAGCGTTGACGAACTGATTCGGAAACAGCAAGCCGTCTTCGTTATCAAAGACCGCTTTCAGCCGTACCGTTCCCGTGGTCGAGTCTACCTGATTATCGATCGCCAGCAGTTTGCCCGAGGCCAGCCTGGTTTTGAAATCGCGATCGTAGGCATCTACGACGAGTGGCTGGCCGCTCTGCTGTGGCTTCTGGACACGGACAATCTCGTCTTGAGGAATCGTAAAGACGAGGGCGATTGGCTGCAGCTGTGTGATCACCGCTAGCCCGCTGGGATCATTCGCACGGACGATATTTCCCTGATCAACCAGTCGCAAGCCGATTCGACCACTGATGGGTGCGGCAATATGGCAATACGAAAGCTGGAGCTTGGCGTTTTCTACCGCAGCCTGATCCGATTGAATGGCACCCGCTGTCTGTTGCACCAAGGCCCGTTGCTCGTCCACCTGCTGAGCCGAAATCGATTTGGAAAGAATCAACTCTTGATAACGTTTCAAAGTGAATTCGGCGGATTTGAGTGTTGCTTCATCACGTGCCAGCTGCCCTTCCGCCTGTTGCAACTGCACATCGAAGGGACGGCGGTCGATTTCGGCGAGCAGATCCCCTTCCTTGACCATCTGTCCTTCGGCGAACGCGACATTGATCAATTCCCCCTCGACCCGGCTGCGGATGGTCACCGTCTTGAATGCCGTCACCGTTCCTAACCCATTGAGATAGGCGTCCATATCCTTCTGTTGAACGATCGCAGTCACGACCGGAATGATTCGCGGCGGGACCACTTTTGCCGCAGCGGGCTTTGCGAGCCCCAGCAGATTCGTCGCCCAGGGGACAACAATACCACGGTAATACCAGCCGCTTCCCGCCAGCGCGAACATGAGCAGCCAGCCGAAGAGCGTGCCGATAAGGCTTTTCGATTTGGGCGCAGCAGGAACAGCGATGGTCTGCGGTGAACGAGACTCGTTCGCCGGTTCAAGTTGAGTCGTCGCTCGTTCCTGGATCAAATCCAACACAAGTTTCGTCCTTAAAAGACGGTTGGGAAATCTCTGCTGCCTGCGTGATGCCGATTCCCAAAACCGCTTTTCCACAGGGTGATGTCGTTTGGTTCCACAGTCACAGTCAACATCGCGTCATCAACCCGCGAGGAACCGTACCCGCGCATTCGTGAGCCAATGCCTGCCACTCCCGCAGCAAGCGTTAGCACTGGGCAATCCGATCAGGAGTCTGGCTGATCGGGATCATTCTTTCGTCTTTGAATGCAGATCATCCAAATATGATCCGTGCTGGGCAAGCCCATCGCGGCGAATGTTGTCGAATCGAATGGTCCTGTGGTGCCAATCGAATGGATTTTCAGGGATATACCGATTTCCAGCAGCGTTCTTGTTGAACTTCATTCGCCAGAGCAAGTCGGTCTCACGCGGTTTTTGCTCCTGACGAAGATTTCCTGTGCTTGCCGTCTCGAGCTCTCGGTTGCTCTGTGGTGAATTCCGTCTTTTCAGATCCGCTCATCATCAAGGCGAAGAGACCGGCACCGAAAAACAATCCCGTCAATTTCCTTCCGCCGGAAGTCAGGCAAACAACGGTTGCACCACGTTCCCTTCGACATCGGTCAGACGAAAATCACGACCCGCGTACCGGTAAGTCAGCCGTTCGTGGTTTAAGCCGAGCAAGTGCAGGATGGTGGCGTGCATGTCGTGGATATGAACTTTGTCTTCAGCGGCATAAAAACCGTAGTCGTCGGTACTGCCGTAGTGCAGCCCCCCCTTGACCCCGCCCCCCGCCAGCCACATCGTGAATCCCTCGGGATTATGATCACGTCCATTAGTCCCCTCGACCGTCGGCGTCCGGCCAAACTCGCCCCCCCACCAGACCAGTGTATCCTCCAGCATGCCACGCGCCTTCAGGTCCTGTAGCAGCCCGGCGATCGGCTTATCGACTTCGAGCGCATTCTTCTCGTGGCCGTTCTTTAGGTCCGAATGCTGATCCCACTGCACCTTGCTATCGCTATGTGTGACCTGAATAAAGCGCACACCCCGTTCGGCAAAACGGCGGGCCATCAGGCACATTCGCCCGAAATTGGCGTTGATCGGATCATCCATCCCGTAGAGCTGTTTCGTCGCGGCGGATTCCCCAGACAGGTCCTCGACCAGCGGCATCGCGGTCTGCATGCGGAAGGCGAGTTCGAACGAGTTGATCCGGGCTTCGAGCGACCGCTCAGGTCCGCTGGTTAAACGATGCTGTTCGTTGATCGCCTTCAGTCGCTCGAGTTCGAGTCGCTGAACAGCGCGGGATTGATGGGGATGATTGATGTAACGAATACTGGCCTGATCCGAGGGGACACTGGCATTCCCAATCGGGGTCCCCTGATAGGCAGCCGGCAGAAACGCCGAACCCCAATTGTTGATCCCGCCATGGGCGAGTGTCGGACACAGGGTGACGAACGCGGGGAGGTTCCCGTTATCGGTCCCCAATCCATAACTGATCCACGATCCGATACTCGGCCTGACAAAGCTGTCGCTGCCGGTGTGGAGTTTCAGCACAGCTCCACCATGAGCGGGATTGGTTCCATGCACCGAATGGACAAAGCACATGTCATCGACGCACCGTGCCAGATGCGGAAAAAGTTCACTGACCCAGGATCCACTTTCCCCATGCTGCCGGAATTTCCAGGGGGACTTGAGCAGATTGCCGGTCGCAGCGAATTGGACTCGCGGTTTGGCAAAAGGCAAGGGTTTTCCGTCGTCGCGATCAAGCAGCGGTTTTGGATCGAAGGTATCGAGGTGCGATGGCCCCCCCTTCATAAAAAGAAAAATCACCCGTTTGGCGCGTGCCACCAGATGGGGAACTTTGGGATCCAGGGGATCAAGGCCGCTCGGCACTGCTGCAGCATCGGTTGCGAGCATCGAGGCGAGTGCCAGCGAGCCAAAGCCAACGGCCGAGCGTCCCAGCAACGCTCGTCGCGAGACGCGCGTCAAAACCTCGGGCGAATCCAGGCAGGACATGGCAACGACCTCTCACACGATACGACAACAAAACAACACACATCAAGAATTCGGTCCGGCAAGTCGGATCGCCAAACCGACCGGCAACTCAATATATTGTCAGCAGTTGAAAATGGAAACGCAATCACAAGAAGGGAATCCGGACTGCGGAATGCTTGATCGCAACTGAAATCAAGCGAAGAGAGGCAAGGTCAGTTGTACCCGTTCACGCGTCATGATTGATCTTTTCAGAATCGTGAAAATCTGAAAAACAATCCCATGTCACGAACGTCTGAGATACCCGCCGAGATTTTAGCCGAGATGACGCCCGCACTGCGAGCATTTGTCGAGAGATTGCTGTCGGTGAACAGCGTTCTGCATGCCCTCATCGCAAAAATGCAGGCGGAGATTGACGAGCTAAAGTCGCTAGTGAAGCGACTGACTCCGCAGACAAGAATACCAGCGACATCGTTTGACCTGCCACTCCTGCGGAACGAGGAGCTGTGGTGCGTTGCCTTTGGGTCTGCCAACCGACCAGTTCGGTGCGAAGTTGCTCGCATTCTCGGGATTGTTGATGGAGCATTTTCGTCAGAGTAACCGCCGTGCAGCGCTATTTCTCTCGGATCCGCTGCACATGCCATGCTGCCCGGCAGCCACTCTGAAAAGGCAGAACCGATTCTCCCTGGGACTCGAACAGCCCCATGAAACTTTGAAGGGGATGTTGGCGAAGAAAAAACAGTTGAACATGCACGAGTCTCCGACAGAATATGCCAATCAAAAAGTCTGGCTGCGGACTGCAGTCTCTTCGAAGTTCGCTCTGTTTGCCCTCGTCGCGTGCCGAGCCGCAACAACGCTGCGGACACTTCTCGGCGATCAGCTCAAAGTAATCATCAACTACGACCGGGCGAAGATGTACTGGCAGTCGAAGCGACGACAACGGTGCGGGGCTCATCTGAAACGAGACTTCCAATCGTGGATGATCATCACGATCACCAAGTCAAACGTCTGAGAGATGAGTTAAAGCGGATGATCGAAAGTATGTTCCCCATCTGGTACAAGCACAAGCCAGATTCGATCGCATGGAGGACGTTTCAGTGTCAGATGCGGCCCCTCCGAAAATAGGTCAACAGCCTTTTGTTACACCGCGTCTACAGAGGGAACATCCGTTCGATCAGAACGTGTCGCGAATTGTACAACCACGGCAAATGGACCTGGACATTCAATCACGAACGCGACAACAGCGGTCCCCCAACGAGTCGTCGAAACTGTCCACACTTTTGTAAGTGATGGGGCGGTCTGAATCAAGGTCGCATCGATCAAATCACCGCTCAGCCGGGGATCTCCATCAGGGATTCCCTGGCCGGGGATCAGGGATTAGATGGTTTTCTAAAAACACCGACCAACATCACGGTTCCCTTGTTGCTAACCACCGTCAGTTCGATACCATCGACATTCGTGGCCTTTTGCGACTCGAACACGAGCCGTGAATGATTACGGCCAGTTCGAGCTCGGTCTGGTCCCCTCACCCCAATACTCCGGGGAGTGGATTAGGGTGAGGTACTCTTCTCATCGTTAGTCTGGCCGCCAGTTATTGTTGTCAAGTCTCCATTCAAACGAGCCACAACTCTTGGAAACATTTGACAAACGGCGGAGTCCAACGGCGGAGAAGAGTATGATTTCGAATTAAGTGCTGCGCCAACGCGAGAGCGGCAAATGCTTAAAACACAGAAACAATCTCATTAATTTTTTTACAACTTCATGAGTCACTCTCCAGATTCATCCGCATAACACTAACACTATCGCGAACACGCAGCGAAGTTTTCTCGCTGAACTTCAAACGAATAACTGAGGTAGAAATCACATGAAAACGGTACTTCGCGTAGCACGTTAGACAACAGGCTTTTTTTGTTTTTTTGCCTGTGCAACAGGCCTCAACAAACACAACCACATTGGATATCACTGTAATGAATGACGATCGGGATAAACTGATTATGCTGGGAAATACTTGACGATGGCATCATCTGCAATGAGCTGCGCTAGGTCGCTACGGAGGAAACGGAAACGAGCCGACCATCATCGCGACAATGCAAGACGGCATACGATAGGATTCCGTCAATGGGATTCCTGTTTGGCCCAAGCCCGCATCAACGCAGACCAGTTAGCCAGCATAGTCATCATTTTTTTCTAGAATACAACCTGTATTACTCTTTATAAACATAATTTTTTTTACATACCTCAAAACACACATTTTTTCTGTATTCCGTAAGTTTTTGACACAATCTATCTTTATGACTTTGCCGATAACTTCGACGATGAGCCTTCTCGCGGTCTAGCTCAGTATTCCGCTCGCTTAATCATTAACTTTAACGGACAAGTGCCGCCGCCTGCCACCACCCCTGCCGTAGCCGAAGGTACGGTCCCGGAACACTCAACGATGCTGATCCTTGGGACTCGTATCGCCGGCTTGATGGGTTGAAAAAGCGGGAGAACATAACGGGGGTGGATCGATCACTCATGACGACACGGCTGATTATTGACTGGAATCGTGACTGAAGTCCTAAGTCGCACCGCGTGGTCTTGTCGAACGAATCGTTCGACAAGACCACGTCGAAGCACAAGATTCAGGTGCTCTTGGCAATCGATTTTGATCGCCATGAGCACCCGAATAAGACCTCAATGGTTGTTCTTGATGTCATGCCCTGAAAAAATTTGCGCCGAGTGGAATCTCCGAACCCAAATCAAGTTTGTTTGCCTTGCCTTCTTTTTTTTTATTTTTTCCCCGCACATTTTTTTTTCTTCATATATTTTTTTAC
>JBIKZJ010000430.1:0-5459 GCA_044354755.1 Schlesneria sp.
CGCGCCGGATTACACCTCGTTCTTCGACCTGATGTCTTCTACGGAATTCGAGATTAACAATCTGAATTCCGTGACCGCAATTTTCATCCGCAAGCAGGATTCCGATGCCACCGCAACAACCTATTTAAAGGAACATCCGTACGATTTTGTCCAGCAGGCATTTCGAGGCAAACAATCAAAAATGGAGGATCTGACGCGTGAGTGGTCCAAGCCAGCGACGACCTACGACAATCTGTTTTCGTTGCGTCGGCCCATTGTTCCCGGCGGTGTTCAGGCAGCCCAGCACTTTTTGGAACTGGCGGCGACGGGGGTTGGACTGCCAAATTCACAACGCTGTGGTTGTGCTGTGCTCGCGATCCAGCACGCCAACGAAGGGCTGAAAGATGAGCCGAATTCGGCCATGGGATATCGCGTGCTGGGAATGAGCTACAACATTCTGGGCCAACTCGAGTCATTTGTACTGAAGCAGGGAGGCTCGCCCGAGATTCCGAATCGGGTCCGCTATCTCCAGTCGGTCTCCGCTTTGCAGCAAGCCGCACGCTTGCAACCCAATGATGTGAGTCTGATCCAGCAGTTGATTCAGCAGTACCAGTCGGTCGGGCAACTCGATAGCCAACTGGATCTGTTCCAAAAATGGCGACGATTACGACCCTTTTCCAAATCCTTGACCGCCGATCAGAAGCAAGAACGTGATCGGGTCATGGATATGATTGTTCGGATGGAAGAACCGGTGGCGCGGCTCGAAAGTGAAATCGCCAAGTTGCTGGGTGAAGGGGTCGATCGGACGCAAATTGCGGTCGGTGCGTACCAGGCGGGATGTCTGCTCCGCGCGATCAAAACCTTGGAAGAAGACGCCATTTATCTCGAAAAAAATCCCCAAAGTAAATTGCTGTTGGCACGTTGGCTGACCGAAGCGGGACGAGGACAGGACGCCGAATCCATTTTTGAGGGTCTCGAAGTCATGGCGGCCGAAAATGCTCTGCCGGGTTGGCGCGACTCGGCCGCCATCTCGGCCATGACCGTGGCGAACTATCTGCGCACCATCAAAATGTGGGGTGACCAATTCCATGAAACCACCAGTTCCCAAATGACCCCCGCCATGTTCACCCTCCCATTTCTCACACTCAATCCACTCTGGATGGGCCCCGATTCGTACCCGGCGGCCAATGTGGGAGCGATGGCACAGGTTGTTCAGGGGGTTCGGCTCGAAGGCGCGACCTTGATTTATCATATCGCCATGGCACAAATGGAGGCAGGAGCGATCGAGGATGCCGGAAACTCGATCCGCCAGGCAATCCAACTTAATCCCAGCTCACCACTGCGACCCCTGCTGCGGTTTTATCTGGAGTGTCTCACCGGTGAACAAATCGAACCGACCGCACCGGTGGTGGAAGTCGAAGAACTGACCGACCTGACTCTCCCCGAATCAACCGACACCGCGATCCCGAAAGAAGTCGACAAAGAAAAAGAAGCCGACAAAAAACAGGAACCGAAATAACGTTTCGATCACCCCATGCATTCCGCGAAACTCATCGTTGAAGGTTATTTGTCCGGATGTCGCGTTGACACCTTTCTGGCAAAGCACTTTCGCAGCTACACCCCTTGGCGAATGCATCGCATGGTTCGTGCAGGACAAGTGACGGTAGAAGGAGTGATCGCTGTTCCTGAGCGCCGCGTGTTTACGAACGAAACCGTCGTTGTCACTTTGCTCGAACCGCCTGACAACCTAATGCCTGCAGAAGAAATTTCGTTCGGAATTGTGTTTGAAGACCAGTGGTTGTTAATTGTCAACAAACCGGCCGGACTCATCGTTCATCCTACGGGACAAAATCCGTCCGGAACCCTGACCAACGCGGTGCAGTATTATCTCGACCAGAATTCGTCGTTTCCTGGTCAAGCCAAGCCGGGGGTGGTGCATCGGCTTGACCGTGACACCAGCGGCGTCGTCGCTTTGGCCAAAGATCATTTATCTCACCGTTTGCTCTCGATCCAGTTTCAGCGCGAGCGAATCGCGAAATCGTATTTGGCCTTGGTGGACGGAGTCGTAAATCAGGACTCGGGAACAATCGATCTGCCGATCGGTCGGGCGCGGAGTGGTGCGAGTGCCCTGATGTCATGTCAAGCGGATGCGATTGACGCCAAATCTTCCAAAACGAACTATGAAGTCTTGCAGCGGTTTCCGCGGCATACGCTGCTGCGGGCCAAACCCCGCACCGGACGGTTACATCAAATTCGGGTGCATCTGTCGACGATTGGGCACCCCGTTGTGGGAGATGATTTTTATGGACTGTTGGGCGAATTGAAACCCGAGCGGCAACGACCGAAACCGGGCGAACCCCTTCCTGCTCCGATTTCTCCCTTTATTAATCGGCAGGCCCTGCACGCTGCCGAGTTATCGTTCGCTCACCCGATGACATCCGAGTGGCATACGTTCTCGGCACCGCTTCCCGACGATATCGAGCAGGCCTTAGAACTTGTGCAATCGATTGAAGACAAAGAAGCCGGCTAAACCTTTTCGCTCTCTCGAGTTTGTTTTTTGATTCAATGACAAACCAAGTGCGCGGCAGTGGAGAGATTCAGTTTTCAGTTTTCAGTTTTCAGTGGTCAGTGGTCAGTGGTCAGTGGTTAGTGGTCAGTGGTTAGTGGTTAGAATCTTAAAATTTCCTCCTTTCCTATTCGTTTGATTCGTTTGATTCGTGGTTCACAATCTTCGTTTTTTTTGAAAAGGGTGTGATTCCCGAATCGACGGCCGTATTCCAGAGGTTTGCCTAAACACTTTCTACTGTGCGAAGGAGACTACGAAGCCGGTCGAGACCGAGCAGTCCGATCGTCATCAAGTGAGACGGATCCGGGACTGAAGTCGTCATGTTTGCTGCAGATTCAAGTATTTCGACCTCGCGCACGGGGATTGTGGTTGCACCGTTTTTTTGGCGACGGATTCAAGGCCTGCCAATTTCGCCATGCCCTGAATCCGATTTCGTCTGGGCAAACAATACGTAGGTCAGGGACACACCCATAATCCGTCACCCCCGATTGGGGGGGGCGGCAGCAGTGGCGGTGGCGGTGGCGGTTTCAGTGGCAGCGGCCGGCGCGGCTCACTCACGACGAACATCTTTCGGGGGTGGGGGCAATTGCAACGTTGGATTTGAGGCAACAATCGCCCGTTCGTACTCGCGAAGCAGTTCAAACGTCGTTTGAAATTCAGGACGCTGTGCCAGTCGCCGATAGTCCGGTGACTGACTCACTTCCGTGAAACGGCCAAGGATCTGGGTCAGTGACTCGGTCGAGGGAGAGGTTCCCGGCTGTTGGAGCTCTTTCGGCAGGGTCAGATAGGGACGCCATTCCGGACTGAGAATGGCCTGCAATTGATCCGAATTGCGGTTCAGGGATCGCCTGAGTCCCTCGATCATTCGAGGTGAGACCACGGGGGCGGGAGCGGGGTTGGCGGCCGCATGAGTCGCCAGGTTTTTGGGTGACAGGTCTGACAAAAAGTGACGAAGCTCGGACGCGGCGACGGGAACTCGCCGTGGCAGCGTTCCCGTGGGAGTTCCGTAATAAAAGGCATGGGCCTCGTGATCGATTTCCAGCGCAGTCCCTTCCAGCGAGGCGCCCACAAACAGGCCGCGACTTCGTGAATAGGAAAGAATTTCTGACCGCAGGGTTGCATCCGTTCCGGCCGCCGCCTCACGTCCGACAGGACCTGCCGAGACCGAGGCATCAACACCGACGGTGAACTTGCCATTCATCAAACCCTCGACCCCCTTGCGCGTGGTGAAGATCAGAACGACGTCCGTCCCCTGAATTCCCGCCTGCCAGCCAACGCTTCCTCCGGTCAAAGTGAGGAATTGCGGCAGGCTCCATTCGCCATCATGATCGCGGACCAGCACCACACCGTGGCCACGACGTGCCCCCGCCACAAAACCAATTTTGATGACATTGGGAATGACGACGATTCCCTGGGCATCTTCCAGCAAGCGATGCGGAATCTGCTTGCCAGGAATCGCCATCAATTCGCTCAAGACCTGCTCGGCTTCCACGACGGTTTCCGCAGGTCCGTGTGCAGATACCGTGTGCCCTGCCGAGAGGCCCAACCCAAGAATCGCTGCCAGAATCCAAAACCTGTGCATCAGAGAACTCCCTTTCCTGAACATAAATACTGAACGAGCTGATTTCGCGACGGTATGCTAACCGATCCGGGAAATTTACCGAGAGGAATTTTCACAGCCGCAATATTTTTACGGACGCAATGTCGGTGCCAATTTGCAGGGATCGAGTTTCCTGGCACGAATCAACGATCCTGAGTTGGAACCACGTCAACGATTGGCAGCCGTTTGCTGGATCGCTTTTATCCAATTGGCGAATGCTCGACCGTTTTACCAGTCCAGCCATCCCCGTTTGTCCATTCACACAGGCTCGTGAGCGAGCAGCGATGCAACACGGGACATGATCGGCTCGGCATTCTGCCCGGTCAGCTCGATCGTCAGAAGGGTTCCATCCACCGCAGCCAGCTGCAGCAGGTCAATCATGGAACGCCCATCGACCGAGATCGCCGCATTCGAAATCTTGATACTCCCCCGAAAATGATGGAATTGGGCAATCAAATGCGTACATCGCAGCATCGTCAATCCGCAGGCACCCGCCACCCGGATTTCTTGCCTCAGCGTCATTTCCACTCGGGATACAGCAGGCGAAGGGGGCATGCAATTCAACAGCTCAGGATTGGTCATAAAAAACCTTGCGCGTCGTGAGAATTCGAAACCATTGACGAAGACAGAGCGTCTGCGTCCCTGTTCCGAAGTCCTCAGCGAATCCTATTCCGCAGGATGATGCTCGCCCACGTTTTGCGATTCCTCCCCATGACCTGGATGAAAATTGCTCAGCATGTTGACTGGGCGGAACAGATCGCTGGGGGAACCGCACACAGGGACGGAGTCTGTGTTACAGACGGTTCCAACGAAATTCATCTCCCATTCACAAAATGGCGTTTTCGACAGGACGAATCAGAAACCGGACCCGATTGATCAATCACAAATGGGAAAGAGAGGGGAATGCTGTCCAGCAGTCCTCAAAGAAAGAGCGAATGCAACGTGATTCCAACCACTGCCGGAATCGTGGCCAAAGTCCAGGCGAGGACGAACAGTCCCACACCTGCTTTGAACGCCATTCCTGCCGAATGGAGCGTGAGGGGAGCCTGACGACTGGAAAACGCGAGCGTGACATCCACAACCAGCATGGTCAGGACCAGGGGGATGGCGATCCGAATTCCCAGAATCAGGGATTGCTGGACGAGTCGATTGCACAAATCGAGCGTTGCAGCCGATGGCGTTCCCGACCCCAGGGGAATCCACTGGAAGGATTCCACCAGTGATCGCAGCAAGATCCATTGCCCACCGACAGGCTCGTACAACAAAAACAGGGCGATTCCCAGCAGCGTGATGAACTGGCTGCAGGCGGAATCA
>JBIKZJ010000076.1:0-18066 GCA_044354755.1 Schlesneria sp.
CTTCAGCGAGGCTGGAACTGTCGGTCGACTTCATTACTTTGGCCATGAGAAAACTCCTTCAGGAAAACCACTTGTCCTCGCGTCTTGATTTTTGAGAGAGGACACAGTCCACCCTGACGAGGCTCTGGATATCCTATCTAGCGAACCTCGTGCCAGTCATTCTTTGTTTTTTCATTAAATCCATAAGTTGTTTATATGAATGATTTTACAGGGTGCCACACAACAAGGGCTTCCCTCAGAGGTATTAAGCTCAGTGGGGGCGCAAGGCCACTATGTGGTATGGGAAGACTACTTTCGGTGACGGAATCCAGAAATTCGGCCCTGTGTGGCGTGGTAGACCAATGCTGACGGTGTGTCATGGTCTAATCACCCCGCTCTAAGCCGCGAAAAGACTAGAAACGATATCCAATCCCGGCGACGGGACCTTGGAAGCGGGCATTCCCCAGTTGGAAGTAATCGTAGCCGACGAAGAGTTCTGTCGGACCGAGCATCACACCGATCGTGCTCCGATTGTGAAATAACGTGGCACTCCCCAGAGAACCAAAGTCGATGATGGACGAGATTGTCCAGGGGCGGCGTGGGAACCAGTCGATGCCGTAGGTGAAATTGATCCCAAACTCGGGATGGATCTGATCAGCGAGCCAGTTCACCCCGATCCCGGCGCGGAGTTGAATCTGTTCACTCTCGGCAAATCGGTACGTCAGATTGAAATCCCCGGTCCATGCGTCACGAGGTCCCGCTTGCGAACCGGTGCTCAACCAGTAGTTGGTTTCGGTATCCAATCCAATTCGATCGCTGTTTTCGAGTAGCAGCCGACCACCGAAACGTTCGAGTTCATGAGAGCTAGGGATGGCAACGGCTTGGAGGTTGCCGGTCCAAGTTTGTGTTTTCCCTTTGAACGAGCTGTCAATCAATAGCGATCCGGGGAGATCATCCGCATAGGGATAATCCGGAAATTCGGCGAAATGATTATGCTCATCGTGCAGCAGAAACGAAGGGATGGCGAACGGAGTGGCAAAAATTCCCCAAAAGATTTGCCCGAAAAGACTCCCCTCCGTCGATCCCTGACAGGCGCAGGGTGATTGGTTACACGTTGTACAGTGTGAACCATGGTGTTTGTGGGTCGTTTTCGCGATTGCCGTTCGAGCATGCTCTCCCGAATCTGTTCGTTGTCGTGAATGTGCGGCCGATTCGAGATCAACCAATGCGTCACTTTCGCCCCGAATCACGGCTGAAGCAAGCGGTTGTCTGCCTCGCGCGAAATCGGGGGTAGCACAGCCGATGACTGCGATCCACCACAGACTCGCAAAATAGCAGGCTGAACGCACAGACTTCCTTCGACAAAACCACAAAATCACGATTTGGTCCTTGCAGCGGTTTCGTAGCAGAAAAGCACGACTGCGCCTGCGCGAAGTTGACTGTTCATGACGCAACTTGTTTTCGATCACAACAGCAACACCGTTCTGCTCGGCTCTGCGCGTGCTACAGGCTTCAGTGCGAGCGACAGGCCCCAATTCCTGAAAACGTCGCCCCGTTTCCAATTCGAGCAAATCTCGATCAAAAAACCGGGTGTGAAAAGTTGAAGTGACATCACAATTGAGTGCTGTTTCCTGTAGACTACAGTTGCATGGTGTCCTGCATTCAAAGACTTGGGGAGGCTCCCGTTTCGTGGGCCTCATTTGAGGGGGGCAGAGTGATCAACAGGTAAGCTTCTTCGGCGGCAGCGACATAAGGGTCTTCTTTGATTACGCACAGGAATTTGAGCAGTCGCAGGCGATTTGAGCAATCGCCCCTGCTGCAGGGAAAACCCGGCCAGCCTGAAAAAGAGGGCGAGAGCGACAATCCCCAGCGGCAAGTCTCTCGCCAGAGATCGCTGCCCGAGCTTTACCGCGAGTTATACCGACTCTTGGCCCGTCATCGCGGCATGCTGCTCGGTTCGCTGGTGCTGCTCTCATTGGCGATGGCAATGAAGATGATCGTTCCACTCACGATGAAACTTGCGATTGACACCATCTTGCTGAGGCAATCGATTCCCGTGTGGATTCCACCGTGGGTCCCGATTCCGTCAGATCCGAAGGGGCAACTCGTCGCCTTGTTTGTGATGGTGCTGATGTTCGCGACCCTGGGCATCGGCCTGAGTCTTCTCAGTCGCTGGTGGATCACGTTGGTTTCGAAACGAACCCACATCAAGGTCAGTCGCCAAGCGTTTGAACACGCCTCGCGGCTCCCATTGCATCGCATCAACCAACTGAAGGCGGGGGGAATGACCAGCATCCTGCGAGATGATGTCAGCGGGATTGGCGAACTGGTCATGAATCTGGTTTACAATCCCTGGCGTGCCATCATGCAACTGCTAATCGGGTTGGTGGCACTGATCCTTGTTGACTGGAGATTGCTGGTCTGTTCCTTAATTCTTGTCCCTACCGTGTTTTTTTCTCACCGATTATGGAGTCTGCGGTTACGGCCCATTTACCGGGAAATTCGTGGTGAACGTCAGCACCTTTCCGCCAAAACAACCGAAATTTTTGGCGGGGTTCGGATCGTTCGCGCGTTCGGTCGTCAACGGAGCGAGGTTCTGCGGTTCGTGCAGTCGATCCATTTTTTAACACGCCTCGAATTGCTCGGCTGGCGCTGGGGTCGATCACTGGAACTTTTATGGGAATTCGCCCTTCCCCTCTCGTCGGGTTTGCTCATGTTGTATGGTGGATTGCGCGTGCTGGATGGGTACCTTTCGCCCGGTGAACTGATGATGTTTCTGGTTTACCTGGTGATGCTGCTGGAACCGATTGCCCTGCTCTCGAATTCCTTCACCCAGGTTCAAGGGTTACTGGCTGGCTTTGATCGAGTTTTGGACTTGCTCGCGGAACCACGCGAAACGGCCCTGAATGCGGGAGGAGTCAAACTTTCCAAAAATGATGTGCGCGGCGGAATCCGGCTAGATCGGGTTTCATTCCAATACCCCAACTCAACGGCCGTTGTGCTGAAAGAGATTTCGCTGGATGTCAAACCGGGTGAGATGATTGCACTCGTCGGCCAAAGTGGTTCCGGAAAGACAACCTTATGCAATCTGATTGCCCGATTTTATGATCCCAGCCAGGGGACAATTCAATTGGATCAACGCGATCTCGGCTCGATCGACATTGAAAACTATCGACAACTGCTGGGAATCGTCGAACAAGACGTCTTTCTCTTCGATGGAACGATTGCAGAAAACATCGCCTACGCTCGCCGGAATTCTACCCCGCACGAGATCGAACAAGCAGCCAAAGTGGCTCATTGCGCCGAATTCATCGAGTCATTTCCGGATCGGTATGACACCATGATTGGTGAGCGTGGCATCCAGATGAGTGGTGGTCAGCGGCAACGGCTGGCGATTGCGCGCGCTGTTCTCGCGGATGCCCGTATTTTGATCATGGACGAGGCAACCAGTAACCTCGACAGCGAAAGTGAGAAATGGATTCAGCTCAGTCTGGACGACGTTCTCAAGGGGCGTACCTCATTTGTCATCGCGCATCGCCTCAGTACCGTTCGTCATGCAGACCGGATTCTGGTCATGGATGGTGGCCGGATTGTCGAAATCGGGAACCATGAAACGCTCCTCGCCAAGGGGGGCCGTTATCAGGAAATGGTCACCCTGCAATCGCTGCATGATTGATCGTACGAGCAAACGCTGCATGACTGACAGTCCGACTTGTCTCGTTCTCGTGAGATCGTCCGGCGAAAACCATTCGTTGTGGAATCGCTTTACGATTCCGTTTGCTTCAGCAATTTCCAGATCTTCATGGTTTTCCCATTTTCGACAAACCGGACTGTTTGACTCCCTTTTTCAGGAATACCCTGACTAGGCCCCCAGCGATTCAACCGTTTGCTTCCCCTCTTTTCTTCCCGTAATCGACGCGTTTTGATTTCTTTCCCTGCGGTTCACGAGATACAATGCCTCTTCGTGAATCAGGTGCGCTGATTCGTGAATCAGGTGCGCTGATCACCCGCTATCTAACCCGACTCTCATTAAGATCCGTATGCCACTCTGGCCTGAACAGAACGTCACCCAGAACCTGTTGGCGAATGCCAAGGGGGGGGACCGCGCTGCGGTGAATCGACTGCTGGAACGGCATCGAGTCTCGTTACGAAAGTTGATTTCGCTCCGTCTTGACCGTCAGATTGCACGTCGAGTTGATGCCAGTGACGTGGTTCAAGATGTGTTACTGGAAGCGAATACCCGCCTGCAAGACTATCTCGCCGATCCGCGCATGCCGTTTCATTTGTGGCTACGGCAACTGGCTCAGGATCGAATGATCGATCTGCACCGCCGACATCGCGGAGCCCAGCGCCGCAGCCTTGATCGTGAACAGTCACTGGCGGTTCCTCAGTTCGCGGATCGGTCGGGGTTCGACCTGATGGGCCAACTCGCGGATCACGAACTGACCCCGGCCGCTGCCAGTATTCGCAAAGAACTGGAAGCACGCTTCGTTGTCGCCCTCGATCAACTCGAAGACGAAGATCGCGAAATCGTCTTGATGCGTCATTTCGAACAACTCGGAAATAGCGAAGTCGCTGAGGCACTCGGACTCTCTGCGGCAGCAGCCGGGATGAGGCATCTGCGGGCACTGCGAAAATTGCGGGCCATTCTCGGCGAACGGCCCTCCCTGTCAGGATCCCCCCCAGCATGAAACCGACCACCTCAATGTCTGCCAGTCATGATGAGTTACTCGTCTCGCTCCTGGATCAAGTGCTCGAGTCATCCCGTGGTGGCAGCTCCGCAGCACTCGACGCACTCGTGAAACAGCATCCCGAGTTAGCGGTCGAGCTGCGGGAACTGTGGGCGACGATGCAGATTGCGGATGACTTCGCCAGCTTTTCGGAACTCGACAGTGAAGGCTCATCCAGCGGCGGACCACGCTTCGAGGCGACCTCGAGTCCACCGCAGGATTGTGGTGATTACGAGTTACTCGGCGAACTCGGCCGGGGGGGAATGGGGGTGGTCTACTACGCCCGGCAAAAAAGCCTCGATCGAGTCGTCGCCCTGAAAATGATCCTGCGTGGCGATAATGCTTCGAATGCGGATATTGCCCGATTTCGATCCGAAGCCGAATCCGCAGCGCAACTGAACCATCCCAACATCGTTAATGTCTATGAAGTGGGGGAATTCGAAGGACGTCCCTTTTTCAGCATGAAGCTCATCGAAGGGACCACGCTGGCGAAACGTCTGACCGATGGGCCGCTTCCCTCACGACTCGCCGCCGAAATGCTGGGGCCGATTTGTCGGGCAATTGGAGACGCGCATCGCCGGGGTGTCCTGCATCGCGATTTGAAACCGTCCAATATTCTGATTGATACTGAGGGACGAACCTATGTCACCGACTTTGGCCTCGCCAAACGACTCAACACCGATCCCGAAGATCTGGATGACGATTCCCTGATGGCCGCGAACTTGACTTTGACAGGGGCAATTCTGGGGACACCGGGTTACATGGCACCCGAGCAGGCGGCCGGTCGGCGGGGCGAGGTGAGCGGGGCGACCGACATCTATTCGCTCGGTGCCATCTTATATGCCATGCTGACAGGGCGTCCCCCCTTTCAAGCGGCCACAGCGGTCGATACGGTGTTGATGGTTCGCGAGCAAGATCCGCTGCCGCCGCGAATGCTCAATCCGCAAGTCGATCCCGATCTCGAGATGATTTGCCTCAAATGTCTCCAGAAGCCCGCCGACTTGCGATACGGCACGTCCGATGATCTCGCGGATGATCTGGACGCGTTTTTGAAGAGTGAACCGATTTCCGCTCGATCGTCACAATTTTCGCAAATCATTTCCCTCGCTTTTCGCGAAACCCACCACGCCGCGATTTTGGAAAACTGGGGTCTACTGTGGATGTGGCATAGCCTGGTGGTGCTGCTGATCTGCGTCATCACCAATATCATTCATTCCCAAGGGGTCACAGACTGGTGGACTTATGCCACACTGTGGTCCGTCAGTTCCATCGGTTGGGCTCTGATTTTCTGGGAATTGCGCCGTCGTTCGGGGCCCATCACGTTCGTCGAACGCCAGATTGCTCACGTCTGGGCAGGAAGCGTCGGCAGTAGTATCTTCCTGTATTTGCTGGAACCCATTATTCAACTGAAGGTGCTGACGCTCTCCCCGGTGCTCGCCCTGATTGCGGGGAATGTTTTCTTTGCCAAAGCAGGAATCTTGTCCGGCAAGTTTTACGTTCAGGGGGTCGCACTCTATCTCACCGCGATTCTGATGGCCATCTTGCAGGAATATCCAAAAATCGATTTTGGTCTGTCGCTGCTGGGAATCGTGCTGGGCTGCTGTTTCTTCTTTCCTGGCTGGAAATACCATCGTCAGAGGTCGCTGAGGACCTCGCATAACCGAGTCATGCCACGGTAAGTTTACAGACTGTCTTGGTGGATTTCCGCAATGAAAAAAGGAATTCGCCCGCTGGACTCAGCGCATCAGGGGTTTAGTGATCGCATCGATCCCAGACAACGGACCAGGTTTGGCTCTTCGATTGGCTTTTCGCGATTCGGCCCGGAAAGCATGTCGTTATTTCTTCTGATTGAATAACCGAAACAGCGGAGTCTGTAGCAACGACTGGCGAAAATGGTTGCGATAACCATCGAGCAATTGTGGCATGAGTGATTCGTTCGCAGCGACGACCATCAGCGTCACCGCCCCCATTTCGTTCGTCGACTCCTCACCAAATCGCACCTGAACGGGAGGACTACTGGGGTTTCGCGGATTATCAACGGAATTGTCATAGGTAATTCGGGACCGCAGCACGGTTCCCTGGGGAAGCGAAAGAGATTCGGCGAAACGGTATTGTTCCTGCCAGGCAAAATCCCAATCAGGGATCGACAATAAGACGCGTGTTTCCCCGCTGGGAAGTGTGGCGGTCATGGTCATCGATTTACCCAGATAGTGCGCATGTGCGCCGACGCCAAAGGCTTGCACATCGACAGGAAGCGCGAACGAATCCTCAATCACATACTCGGCTTTCCCCGCCGGAATATCAATATTCTTGAACGCCCCAAATGCCGTCGGGAGCTGGATTGCGGTGAAGCGGCGAGTGATCGGTTCGTTCGCAAAATAGATCCCGACCGTCGACGCCTCTTCCTCGGTTTTTCCCGAGGGGTGAAAATGTGTCGCGAGAATCAGGTCTGACCCGGCTGGCAAGCGATAGGCCAGCCCTTCGGGCAACGGTTGTGGGCGGGCACCCAGCGCCCAGCCTCCCAGTGTCCCTAGGGTTGCGGGCTTTCCTTTGCCGATGTTCTCGAGTGGATTCAGGCCGTTCCCATTCTGTGGCCCCGTCGAGGGTGTGGCCTCCTCTTCCGCCGCATCCGCCGCCAGGACCGGTGGTCCGCCACGAAGTCGCATCATGGCCCCCATCCCCCCCTTGAATCCCGTTTGCTGATCTTCTTCGTCGAGTGTTCTCGCCAATCCGCTCGATTCAAAGAAAAATAACGAATGATGGACGACGGATCGGGCGCGGGGTCGAAAGTCGATCGCCTTCACCCATCGATCCGTTTTTAGTCCGAGCGGAACCACAAAATTCCGGTAAATATCCGGACCATCGGCCGGTACGGTAAAGGAGGCGGGCATGGTGACAATCAGGTCCGGCTCACCCAAACTCCACCCTGCCGTAAACTGCGGAAGTGGTGGCAACTGCGCGGGATCTCCCTCGGGCATTCCGGCCTCGATCCATTGGGCAAATAAGTGGATCTGGTCTTCGCTCAGCCGCCGTTCGTTTCGAAACGGGATGTTCCCCGCAGCCGCTTTCCAGGGGGGCATTTGACGAGACGCGATGACTTCCCCAATCAATTCACCCCGTTTTCTGACATCCGCATAAGTTTGTAACGAAAACGGAGCTCCCTCGCCCGGACGATGGCACGCCGTACAATTTGCAAAAACGATTGATGCAATCTCTTTCGAGAAGGTCACCTCGGCCAGTAACGAAGTTCTACTCACCGCAACATGGATTGCGGCAGCCAGAATCAGTTTGAGAATTCGGCACCCTCTATTTGGACTCGAAGTTCTTCGACTCGACATCTTCGTCTTCCTATTTTGAACGGATCGCCTTGGGGGTTCGCTTTTCGATAAAGCATCCAATCGCTGTCGTTGTCTCTTGCGCGACCGGTTTTCCACTGAGGATCGCATCGAGCGCCGCACGCAGGTCATGCTGAGTCGCCTGCGGACGGCGTTTTCCCAGTCCAGCATACAGGTTATCGATTCGGCCGCGATAAAGTCGCTTCCCCTGGGGTGACATCACGGCCACTTCAGGAGCGATCGTCACGCCGGTCGCATCGACCAACCGCAAGCTCGTATCACAAATCAAAGGAATTTCGTACCCAAAATCGGCAGCATGCTTTTTCGCCCCGGCGGGGTCGAGTGCCGGGTCAACATAAATCACGAATGACGCGATATTCTGACGCGCATATTCGGCAGAAATTCGTTTAATCTCGGGAGCGTATGCGTTGGAAACAGGACAGTCCGGCAATAGGAAAAACAGCACCGACGCTTTCCGGTCGGCAACCGTCAGCGGAGTCTGTGTTTCACCTGCAAGGTCTGTGAATTCGATCACCATCGCCGGTGGTTCGGCAAACAGAGCAACCTGCGACATCAGCAGGAGAATGCAGATCACTCCGAAAAAAACGCGAACCATCATCATCGATTCTCCGAAAAAACGCTTCGGACAGGACCGTCTCTGCGGTCCCCAAACACTCGATGTCCGGGTGACGACATTATCATCGTGATACATCACCAGCGTGCCGTACCATCATGGTGATACACCACGATAGCGAGAAAGTCCAGAAAACGAAGTCCTCCCGTTATCGGTTAGTCTGTAGATTACGGCTTTGAGCCTATTTTTTCGTTGCGATTGAGGCGGTGATCAAGGGGGATTGGATGCCGCGATGCGATGGACGCTCTGGTTCGGGACTGGGCGAGGCTCGGAGCAATGCTATGATGACAGCCAGCGTGATGACAGCACGTGTTTTGAAGAACTCGTCTCGGGCTTAGTTCGAATTGATTTCCAGGCAATGAAAAATCCATGGTCTACTTAAATTGTATCTATACGAAAACCGGTGATGCGGGGGAAACCTCGCTGGGGGATGGTCGCAGGGTCCTCAAAACCGACCCCCGAATTGGCGCCTACGGAACGGTGGATGAACTGAATTCCGTGCTGGGCTGTGTCATTGCCGCAGGGCCGTCAGCCGAAATGATTGGCATCTTGACGCGAATCCAAAACGACCTGTTTGATGTCGGGGCCGACCTGTGTATTCCTGAATCGGATGAACCCCTGTCCTACACCCCACTTCGAATTACCAGCAACCAAGTCACCCAACTGGAACGCTGGATCGATGCGGCCACGGCCAAGCTGGAACCCTTAACCAGTTTCATCCTGCCTGGTGGCTCGATGGTTGCCGCCCAATTGCATGTCGCTCGAACAGTCTGTCGGCGCAGTGAAATTGAGGTCCTGCGGCTGGTTCAGGTTGAACGAGTCAATTCCGAGGTGGTGATCTATCTCAACCGGCTTTCCGATTTATTATTTGTGCTCGCTCGTTGTGCCAATGACGACGGAAAAAACGACGTACTCTGGATACCAGGAGCCCATCGCGACGGCAGCGGTTCGGATTCCGCCTAAAACGGACCTCCGTCGGCCACCAACATCAGTCGACGGGAATCGGAGGCATTTTTAACCACGCAGGTAAACGAAACAGATCCGAGATCGGCATCGCAAAGCCTGGAAGAGCCGGATGTCCGATCAGGACTTGCGGTTCTTTCAACGTTTGTGCAGCACCCCGACCATGGAATTGATGCACGTGTCGTGAGACCGGGTCGATCACCCAGACGGCAGAGACCCCCCAGTCCAGATAGGCACGGACGCGGTCGGCCATCGCCTCGCGCCGCTCATTCGTCGACGCCACTTCGATGGTGAGTTCAGGACGAGACTCCGTCAAGACTTTGTCTGTTTCCGCAAAGCGGGTTCCCGGCTCAAATCGAAAACAGGAAACCGCGGGACAGCGGACCGTGGGAAGATCCCGCCGCAGGATGAGCGGTAACTCGAAACAGGCGTACAGGTCAGTCGATTTTTTGAGATAGACAGCAAGAGGTTTGGCGAGATTTCGGATCACATCGCCATGGGCATCGTCAGGAGGATTCAGTCGCGCAAGAAGTCCATTTCGCAATTCGATCCAGCGATCACCGTCCAAGAGTCGTTCTTCAAATTGTTCCAGTGTCATCTTCTGTGCTGTCATGGATTCGGGCATGGGCAGGTCTCAAAGCGTAATGGGAATGCAGAACTGATGGTCGATTATGGTCCGACGACGGCGATTCGCAAGGTTTGCCCGCTTAAATCCGCCATGATCGCGTGAATCAGATCGTCCAAACTGTTACCGTGTATTCGCTGCAAGAGACTGAACCAACTGTTCGCGCGATCCGGAAGGACTTGATGCCCGCATCTGAACCACCACTTCTCCCTGTGCCAAAGTCTGCTGCTCAGCGCAGGCTGCCGAATCGTCTTTACATCCTCGTGATGATCTGGTGTTGTGGAATCTTCGCCTTCCAGGGATGTTGTTTCCTGTCAAGATTGCTGCTGGGGCCAAAGCTGATCAATACTCCCGCAGGGGCAGAGGAAGTCGCCGTCCAAATCACGGATTGGACCCCTCCCGCCAACTTCGTGGGGAAAGCGGGATCGACAATGGACAATTGGGTGTTCCGCTTCGATGTGGCTCAATTTGTACAAAAGGAAGAACGCGGAAGTCTGATCATCGGTCAAATGCATTACAAATGGTTTTCGGGCATTCCGCTGCACGCACAAATTCAGGAACAACTGGAAAATCTGACTCCCAACTTCAAAAAACTGGATGTCAGTCACTCCGAGGTGCGAACGCTGACCATTAACCGCGCTCCCGCCACATTTCGGATCGAAGAGGGTGAAGACATGTCGAGCACGACCCGGTTTCGCCGCGTCGTGGGCGAGTTTAAAGGGAAGTTGGACAGCACCGTTCTGATTCTGGAATGCGAACAAGAATTTCTGACGGTCGAGGAACTTGACGCGTTCCTGAAGTCGATCCGCTGATCGTATCCGAACAGCGCCGCAGGATCTCTCTGTGTTGCCTGACAGGATCTCTTTCACGGGCAGAACCGTCGGTAGCCCGCGACTAAACCTAGGCTGGCGATCCCGGGCGGCAAATCCTGGGGTGGCGAGGAATCCACGCCACCCGGTCGGCGGCAACGCAACCACCGACCGGGCTTAGGGCATCAGGATGATTACCCACTCGTCAGGACGCGCTCGTTAGTATGCTCGTGGTCGGACTCGACCCTGAACGCGACCCGGCAGTCCCATCAAACGCAAGAATCCTTCAGCGTCGGTCTGGTTATAGGAACCTCCCGCTTCCATACTGGCGATTTTGTCGTCGTACAGGCTGTTGGGGCTGGTGCGACTGCAGACCGTGATGTTCCCCTTGTACAGACGCAAGGTGATTTCACCGGTCACAACCGACTGCGTCTGTTTGTTAAAGGCCATCAGCGCGTCCATCTTGGCCGTGTACCAGAACCCGTAATAGACCATCTCGGCAATTTCTGGCGAGAGCCGGTCGCGCAGGTGCAGCAGGTCGCGATCCAGGGTCAATTGTTCGACATAACGATGCGCCTCGTACAACAGTGTCATGCCGGGAGCTTCATAAACACCACGACTCTTCATCCCGACGAACCGGTTTTCAATCATATCGAGGCGACCAACCCCATTGCGGCCACCGATTTTGTTGAGCTCCAGTACCATCGTCAGCGGGCTCACCTTTTTGCCGTTGAGGCTGACAGGAACTCCCTGCTCGAAACCAATCGTCAGCTGCTCGCTCTGATCAGGAGCCTCTTGCGGCGAAACGGTCATGCCATAGTCGGGAACATCGACCCCCGTCACCTGGGGATCTTCCAGCACTCCCGCTTCGTAACTGATGTGCAGACAGTTTTCGTCTGAGCTATACGGCTTGGCGACCGAGGCTTTCACGGGGATCCCCTTCTCGTGACAGAAGGCAATCATCTCGGTTCGGCCGGGGAATTTGGCTCGGTATTTCTCGATCCGCCAGGGAGCGATCATTTTAATGCCGGGTTCTAACGCTTCTGCCGCCAGCTGGAATCGGCACTGATCGTTTCCTTTTCCCGTCGCTCCGTGCGCGTACGCGTCGGCACCGACTTCTCGTGCGACCTGCAGACAGACCTTGGAAATCAGTGGACGAGCGATCGAGGTTCCCAGCAGGTACACCCCTTCATACCGTGCCTGCCACTGCAAGACGGGGAAGGCAAAATCCCGGCAAAGCTCTTCCTGGGCATCGACAATCCGAGCCGACTTGGCACCACACGCATAGGCTTTCTTTAAGACCGCCTCGCGATCCTCGCCCGGTTGACCTAGATCAACATAAACGCAGTGAACTTCGTAGCCTTCGTCTTGCAGCCAACCCAAAATGACCGACGTATCCAATCCACCTGAATAGGCGAGAACACAACTCGACATGACGATGATTCCCCAAAAATTCCCAGTCAACCCACAAATAAACCAAACGGTCGGACAACGTGTCGCACCCGACACGTCGAAAACCGGCAGTGCGAAATTCCCAACTTTGACGACGCAACCAGATTGTAGCCGCGAACATCGTAGCCGCGAGCATGATAATCGAGAGCTCGATGCAGCGGGAGCGTGCCAAAGGTTCACCCTTTTCCCCGCCAGCGAATCAGCGGTTCAACCACCCTTTAAACCCTCACTTCGCAGACGTTCTTGCGGTTGATGTTATGATGGCCATGGTCATTGAACCAAAATGACTACCAGCGGGAATCCCTGAAATCGGCAGGGATTGCTGGCCCGAACCAATCGACTCAGGCCGCCAGAAAAAGAATCGTCCTATGCGGATCGGAATCCTGTCAGACACCCATAACCAGCGAGCAAGAACAGCAGCGGCGGTGCAATTATTACAGAATCAGGGTGCGGAAGTGTTGATTCATTGTGGCGATCTGGTCGACCCGGACCTGATTTCGCTCTGTGCCTTGCTCCCGTTCTATTTCGTATTCGGCAACAATGATCAAAACGACATTGCGGAAATTCAGCGTGCAATCGACATGACCGCACAGGGGGTCTGTCTCCAGTGGGGAGGTGAAGTCGAGCTCGCCGGAAAACGAATTGCCGTCACACATGGCCATCGGATGCCCGATTACCAGCGTTTGATCGCCACTCAGCCAGACTATCTTTTGACCGGCCATTCTCATCGGGCCGACGATTGGCATGAGGGGCAGACGCGACGGATCAACCCCGGTGCGTTACATCGAGCCCGAGAATATACTGTCGGATTACTGAATCTGGCCGATAACGAGCTCAGGTTTCTCCCGGTCACCTCATAGCAGTCTGTTGAAAAGCAGTCTGTTAAAAAACGGGAACCGGCTCCGACCGAAACCAAAATCCGCTGGAATTATCCGCAGCCCAAGGTGCCTGTCCCCCTTTTTCAACAGACCCATAGAGCCGCATCATGCAAATTGGAATCGCCATCGTCGAACATCAGCAGCGCTATCTGGTCGGCGTCCGTGGACCGAATAGCGCGATGGCGGGGTATGACGAATTTCCCGGCGGAAAGTGCTTGGTCAACGAATCTCCCTCGGCCTGTGCGATCCGGGAATGCCTGGAAGAAACGGGGTTACTGGTCCGCATTGACCGGTTGCTCGATCAGCAGGAAATCACGACGTCTCGCGGGTTGTTAAAACTCCATTTTTTCCTTTGTCATCCCGTTGAGGTCACCCAGGTCCAGGAAAAACAAGCCGAATTTCGCTGGGTTTCGGCGGTGCAGCTGCAAGGATTGCGATTCCCCGAGGCGAACTTCGATGTGGTTCGCATGCTGATGTCCGATTAGAATCGGGCTCACTCTGTGCCCGGTAATCCGGTGGAATCGATCCCCGACAACGAGTGTCGAGGATCCTAGATATGGAATTCTCAGGGGGTGTTTGGGTCGCCTGTCAATTGGCCCAGCCGATGCGGCAAATCTCACGAATTCCAGTGAATCCTCGGTTTCTGAATCTCCACTTGGGTTTTTATCGAGTCTCATCCCGGTCTCTTTCGGTCGTGCAGGACCCGGGTGCCTCCCGTCGCCGAATGATTGACTTTGGATTGGATTCTGATGTCTCGTCCCGATGTGATTGTGGTTTGGGATGATACCGGGGTTGTTCGCCGGTGATTGTTGATTTGTCCGGTGCAGAGGTCTTCGGCGGGGGATCAAGAATCACCGAATGAATTAGCATCCCATTCATTTCGAAATGTCACGCAAGGAGCATGAGGGACACTGATGATTCTGTCCGACGGCAGAAGCAGATGACTTCGAGAATCTCTGTGCGAATCGATGTTTCATCAAACGGACGGCTCATGACCCCAACCCAACCAGTGATCCTCCTCAGGGATGTTCCCTTTCCCCACATCGGGACATGCCTGATCTTGTGTAGAAAGGAGATATCCCCTCATCAAACCGCTTGCATCCCGTTGTTCGACCGACTTAGCATCAACGCGCATCCGATTCGGTTGAGTGTTAAATCATGGAGAATGACGATGTTACCTGCCACAGTCTGCCGATTGTTATGTTCTCGTATTGCCGTCACGAGTCTCACGACGCTTATTTTTTTGACAGGCTTAATCGGAGCCTCTGGTAATGCGATTGGCGACGACGCAAGTTCTTCTCACAGGCATGACAAGAAACCGAACATTGTATTCATCATGACCGATGATATCGGCTATGGGGATCTTGGCTGTTACGGCGGTGGCGCGACGCGAGGTTCACCGACACCTCATCTCGATCAACTCGCCAAAGAGGGGACCCGATTCACGCAATGGTATGGTCAAGCAAGCTGCACGGCGGGCCGGGCTTCGTTGCTGACAGGGCGGATTCCGATTCGGACCGGATTGTCATGCGTCATAGGCCCGGGATCAAAAAATTACCTGTTGCCTGGCACGCCAACGATGTCAGGTTTTTTTAAAGAACATGGCTATCAGACGTATTTTTCCGGCAAGTGGAACCTTGGTGATGTGCCTGATTCTTATCCAACGAAACACGGGTATGATGAAATGAAGCACATGCTTTGCTATTACGCATCGGTCTATTCCGCAACCGACTTGAAACAGCATCCCGATTTCCCTGCAGATGACCCTGAATTTATGAAGTCTTATTACCGTGTGACGAACGATGGTGAATACGAAGGGCATGCCGGTGAAGATCCCGAGCGAGTGATTCAGCACTTTAATTATCAAGATCTGTCGACGATCGATGATAAACAGCGTGACAGCGCAATTCAATACCTTCGGAAGCACGCGTCCAATAAAAAAGAGGCGGAAGCGAAGGGAAAGTCAACGAAGCCTTTCTTCATGCATGTGAACTTTATGAAGTGTCACAATCCAACAAATCCATCACCCCTATTCAAAGGGAAGAGCCACGAAAACGCCTACCTGGATTCGATTATGGAAGTCGATTTCAATAGCGGAAAGATCGTGGAAGCGATAAAAGATCTTGGTCTCGACCAAGAGACAATCGTCGTCTGGACGACCGACAACGGCCCTTGGATCGATGCCTGGCCCGATGCGGGCTACACCCCGTTTCGCGGAATGAAAGGGACCTGCTTTGAAGGTGGCTGGCGTGTCCCCGCGATCATGTGGTGGCCGGGGCATATTCAAGCGGGACGCGTCGCGGACGACATCACCTCGCACATGGATATGTGGTCGAGTCTCGCTGCCATGGCGGGCCTCAAACCCCCAACGCATGGCCCCTGGAAAGAAAAACACGTCTTCTACGATGGCATCGACAATAGCGAGTATCTGCTGGGAAAAGCGACCGAATCGGCACGAAGCGAATGGATCTATATCAGCGATCTCACCTTCGGTGCTGTTCGCTCGAAAAAATGGAAATTTGTCTTCACCGCTAAGGATGCCTGGCTCGGTCCCAATTTGCCGATGGACACCGTCGCGATCTACAATTTGAAGCAGGATCCGGGCGAATCTTATGACATGTACTTTAACGGTGCGGCACCCAAAACATCAGGAATCCTGGGAACATCCCCCGGTCGCTATAGCGGAGCAGATAATGCCTGGACGCTGATGTATGGGGGGCGCATTATCGATGAGTTTACCGCATCGGTGAAGGCTTTCCCCAATATCGAAACGGTCCCTGGCTCGACGCTGGGAGCCGGTGTTCCCACGTTCCTCCCACCGAACTTGGTTCCCTACGTCAAGCCGGACGGGACTCACCGGCATCATGGCGATCGATGACAAAAAGAGGGCTGCTGGTCACGATTTCCGTCGCATCGATTGTCTGACGGCAGCCTCAGGGGACATGAGGAAAAATGAAACAGGTCAGGCCTCATGGCAGCGTTTTGACGGATCCTGAGCATCTCAGGATCCGTCAGGCCTCGACGAGCAGATGATTCAGGTGGGTTATACCATGCACTCAATCAGAACTGCGTTTCCTGAACCATTTCTGAAAAGGTATCCATGACCTCGAAGTCGGTTGGTATTCCTGGCGTCCCTGCGTCCTGGTGTCTTTGCGTTAAAACTGTCTGGCCGGCACTCAGTGAAGATGAGGCCCCGAAGACAACGATAGGACTCAACAGTGATCGGTTTCAATCCCGTTCAGTTCGGCTGGAAACAAACTTGACGCCGATCAGTTGTTGGATCGTTGGTTTGAGTTGGGGGTGTCCCTGCAATTTCAGCACTTCTCGTCATCCCCTGCGACGTTGCCCCAAAACCCTCGTCACTGCAGCGAAACCGCTGGAAACTGGCTTGCGGTCCCAGTTGGTTTTCGTCTGCAGTGACGAACGCAATCGGTGACACAGCCTTAGAAGCCGCCCCCATGGTTCAGTGCCCTCGATGGTTTCGTCGTTTACTTGGGGGTTGGAATCGGCTCACGTACCGGAAAGCAGGATTGTTCCAGGCTCGATGGCGCAAAGGGATTTGGACGCGGTTGAGCCTGCTCAAACCGTTTTATCGAATGAAACAGGTAGCCCGGAAGCGCAACTTTCCAAGGTCCCGGCCCAACTAAGCCGAGATCATCAAGACCTTTGAAACCATAAGACTTTGCCAATTCCGGCTTAGCCAAGAGCCGACGAAGATTAGGGTACGCGGTTTCCACGTCCTCCATTTTCGCATCAGGGAGAGATTCCGAGTCGATTAACCAAACGTTTGCGGCAGCGTACGCTTCGATTACATACCCAACGCAACTGAATCGCTGCCGAAATGGTCGTCCTTCCTCAGATTTTACCCACACCATGTGGGGAGCGACAACATACTGCTGAAACGGAAGAATTTTCGTTGGAGTATATTGGGTCTCAATGGACGCGAGCCAATCCGCAACCGCTTCGATTTCTTCGTTTGAAAGCCCAATTTGTCCGACGATATGGCAATCGCCAGTATCGAGGTTCTCAATCGGGGGACCGACATGACTGAGAGCAACTTTGCATTCTCCGTTGAATTCCGTCGCGGCGGTGAGGATCGCTGCATGGCCAACGAACGGACGATCCTGAGAATATACACCGACGACTGCGAAACGCTGTACGCGAATGGGAGAACGCAAATCCTTTAGAATGCACGTCATGGAATTCGCAACGGCGACGGGAGTTGTATTCGGCATGTATTCCTTGCTCATACAATTCAGAGCAGTGAAATCACATCATTCACACGCGCCGCAGCAGAAGGTTGATTTACCCATTGAGTTACCACCGCTTGCAACCGGGATTTCAGTTTTCCGATCAACAGGCGTCTGCCGGTGCGGTTTGCCAATTCAATTACCTGGGACATCCGGGCGTCGCCCAGCACGGTTGCCGCAATCGTCGCTTCAATTGCGATGACAGAAATTTCTCCCGCTTTGAAAACATCTTCATCCCAGTGCTTCAGCGCGAGTGTGGTGACACGATTGCCCAACGTTCCGATGTCAATTCCTTCCAATGGCGCGGCAAGGATGATGGAGTTGATCGCCTGCAATGTCACAATTCGCGTATCGATCGGGCTTGGAGCAGAGAGGAAGCAGGAAAGTTCGGTTAACAAGTGTTGCGGAAGA
>JBIKZJ010000431.1:0-5431 GCA_044354755.1 Schlesneria sp.
TCCCCGTACGTTTATGGTCGGTGTGCAAAAAGAAGTGCTTGAGGTCGAACCGAACAATGCTCGCGAGCAGGCGAGTGCGACGGAAATCAATCAGACAATCAATGCTCGTATCAATGGTGCGGCGGATCTGGATTGGTTTAAGTTTACCGGCAAAGCGGGTCAACGGCTGATTTTGGACGTGGTGGCTCGCCGCTTGGATTCAAAACTGGATGCGGCACTCGAAGTTTACAACAGTAAGGGAAAACGCCTCGACTTTGCCCGTCGTAATCTCTTCAGTCAGGATGCGATGGTGGACCTGACGTTGCCCGCTGACGGGGATTATTTCGTCAAAGTGTATGACTTCACGTATGCGGGTGGTGAGGACTACTTCTACCGGTTGTCGATCTCGACGGGGCCCTACATTGATTACGTGACTCCTGCCGCCGGGGTCCCCGGGTCGAACGGACAGTATACGGTCTTTGGTCGAAACCTTCCTGGGGGACAGCCCGCCGGAATTTCCTCGCATGGGCATCCGCTGGAAAAGCTGGTGGTGAACATTCCGCTACCGGCTGTCACCGATTTACTGGATCCGAGGCTGTTGCTGGAACCCTTTTCTGCCGGGCTCGATGCGGTCCCCTTTTCGATCAATGCACCGACCGGGCCATCCAATGTCGTGATGATTCAGCTGAGTTCTACGGTGCCAGTATTGGAAGTTGAGCCGAATGAGAAGGGGGCACAAGCCCAGAAGATCACGGTTCCTGGAGAAATCGACGGACAGTTTCAGGTTAGAGGGGACATCGATTGTTTTCAGTTTGAATCCAAAGCCAAAGAAGTCTTTTGGATCGAAGTGATTGCTCATCGGGCCGGTTTCGCAATTGATCCCGTCGTGGTGATTGATCAGGTCAAGGTGAATGACAAGGGAGAAGAAACGCTGGCGCGGATCAGTGCGCTGGATGATGATCCGAATAATCCGCTGGTCAATTTGTTCGATACGCTGAACGATGACAATGTGGTCAAGTTTGTCACTCCCGCTGATGGGGTCTTTCGAATTACGCTGCGTGAGCGATATGGTAACGCGAAGCAGGATCTGGGTGTTTACCGGATGATTGTTCGCAAAGAGTCACCTGATTTCCGCGTGGCGGCGATCGCGACGACGCTGTTGCCACCCGGTCAGCGGCAGGCGACTCCCACCGGGATTACGCTCCGGCGCGGGGATCATTTTCCGATCCAGGTACTTGCGTTTCGCCGAGATGGTTTTGCCAACCCGATTACGATTTCTGCCGAGGGACTCCCTCCTGGTGTGACTTGCACTGAAGTGAGTCTGGGTGTGGCTCCTTCGAGTGGTGTGCTGGTCTTTTCGTCGACGGAAGATGCTCCCGTCTGGGCTGGGACGATCCGGTTGATTGCCAAAGCTCGGATCGATGACCCCGCAGCGGTCGAAGCCTTCACTGCCGCCGAGGGGGCTGCGAAAGCGGCTGCGGATGCGTTGATTGCTGCCGATAAGGGGATCGCCAAACCAAATGAGGATCATGCGAAAGCGAATGATGCGTTGGCCGCTGCGAAGGTGGAACTGGCAGCGAAGCCGGATGACGAGGCGTTGAAGAAGAAGGTGGCGGATGCCGAAGCGGCAGTGACCGCGACCGCAAACGCATTAAAACCGGTTGCCGAAGCACGAGCGGCAGCGGCTTTGAAGTCGGCGGACGCCATTGCCGCTTTGGCGAAGGCCGAAGCTGCGAAAAACGGCGCTGCGCGAGATGTGTCACACCCGGCCCGCTATGGGACTGTTGTTTGGGGAGCGGCTGCGCCGAACCTCCCGGCGGACGCACGCGTCTCACAATCGCTAGAGCTTTCGGTGATGGACGAGCCCTCACCCTTTCAGTTGTTGACGGATGTTTTTCGCGTGGAGGCGAATCACAGCCGACAAATTCTGGTCCCTGTGAAAGTGATCCGTCGTAACGGATTTGATCTGCCGGTGACGGTGACCGTGCTGGGGCAACCTCCCAACGCTCAGGTCGAGAATAAACCGATTCCCAAAGAAAAAAATGACGAAGTCTTCCGGCTGTTCATTCCTCCGAATGCACCCGTCGGAACTTACGTGACCTATTTGACCGGCCAGGCGGCAGTCTCTTATCGAAAGAATCCTGCGAAAGCAGATCGGACCAAAGCGGAATTCACCGCTGCGGAAGTGGCGGCAAACGCTGCGGCAGAAGGACTCAAAACCGCAACCGCAACCAAAGATGCCGCGACGAAAAAGGCTGCGGAGGATGCCGCCAATCAGAAGAAACTGACCGAGGCCAAGCAAGTGGCCGACAAGGGGCTGGCGGATGCTTTGGCGGCAGAAAAAGCGGCTGCAGAAGCGTTGAAGAATGCAGGTGACAATGCCGACCTGAAAGCGGCTGCCGAAAAGAAATTGGTCGACGCGCAAGCGGCGACCAAGGTGGCCACCGACGGACAAATCGCTGCCGAGAAGGGGCGAGCCGAAGTGGAAGTGATCGCCAAGCAGGCTGAAGAGGCCCGGGTCAAGTCCGAAGCGGATCTGAAAGTGGCGGACGAGCTCAACAAGGGGACGACGGCCGAAAAAGCGGCTGCCGATCAACGGTTCAAAGCGGCGGATGCTTACGCCAAAGCGGCGAACATCAATTTCCATCCCACCACGATCCCGATTGTGATCACGGTCAAGCCTGCCCCTTACACTGTTACGGCAACACCAGCGGATGGGGGAAATGTCAAAATCGGTGGGAAGGTCGAAGTGAAGTGTGAGGTCAAACGGCAAAATGGTTTCATCGGCCCCGTCACGCTGACGCTGCCGATTCCACCCGGTGTGGTCGGGGTTAAGGGTGAGCCGGTTGTGATTCCTGCGGACCAATCTGTGGGGAGTATTTTTGTCGAAGCAGCGGCGGATGCACCGGAAGCGCAACTGCCGAATATGGTGGTGCGGGCGAATGCGCAGTTTGCTGGGGAAGCAGCCGTTGACCAACCCGTTGCCTTGAAGGTCGTGAAGTGAGTTGTTGCATGCGTCATGAGGCAGGTGGTGAGGATCAATCGGACTAGATCTTAGTGCAGAGACGGGTACGGTGAGTCTGATTGATCCGTGAAATGGATTGAGAAAAATTTCTGAGGATTGTAATTACAGGCTGAATGGTGTGGCATCGCAGATTCACCCCATTTTACATTTGGTGACATGATGATTCAAAATCTCCGGCTTCAGGGTTCTCCTATGCGAACTCACGTTTTCTCGTTTTCCAAGCTGAGTTTCGGCATTCTGCTTTGTCTCGTACCGATGTTCGGTTTCATACCGACAATGGTGCCGCTTGCCGATGCTCAGGAAGTGAAAAACCCCGAGATGATCAGTCCGGTCGAAGCCAACTTGGGCCGGCCGGTTGATTTTGAAAAGGATATTCAGCCGATTTTGGACGAGAAATGCGTCGCTTGTCACAACGTCGCCATTGCGGAAAGTAAGCTGATTCTGGAAGACGTTCCGGCCATCCTCAAAGGGGGTAAGCGAGGTACGGCGGTTGTCGCCAAGAATTTGGAAAAAAGTCTGATCTATCAAGTTGCGGCGCGGTCAACCGATCCAGCGGTCCCTCCCGCGATGCCACCGTTGCCGAACAAGGTTTCGGCCTCGGCCGTGACCCCACAGGAACTTGGCTTGCTCAAGAAGTGGATCGAGGAAGGAGCAACGGCAGGGGCCGCTTCAGGTCTGCATGCGGTGCCGTGGCAATCGGTTCCCGCAAGCATGCAAGCCATTTACAGCGTGGCACTCTCGAATTGGGGACGTTGGGCCGCTTGTGGACGCTCAAACCAGATCGATTTGTATGATGTCGCGACGGGCGAATACGTTGCAAGGCTGCAGGATCCTGCGTTGTTGACCCTCAAACAGGGGGACAAACCGTTTTATCCCCAAGGGGCTGCACATCGTGATTTTGTTCATGCTCTCGCATTTCATCCTCAGGGGAACCTGCTGGCCTCGGCGGGATACCGCGAAGTCAAGCTCTGGCAACGTGCGTCAAACGTTCAGACGGCGAGTTTCCTGCAAGACCAGTCGGTCACTTCCGTTGCCACGTCTCCCGATGGAAAATGGCTCGCTATGGGGCGAGCTGACCACGGGATCGTGCTACAACATCTGGCCGATCCGAATGTAAAAAAGGTTTTGGCGGGACATACCGGTCCGGTTTCGGCTCTCCAATTCATGGCGGATTCGACCAAATTGTTCAGTGGCTCGACAGACAAAACGCTTCGGCTCTGGAACATTGCTGACGGACAACCAGCCGGTGTGCTGGAAACGCCGCACGAGGTCACTAGTCTCGCACTGAATCTCGACGGAACGCGGGTCTTCAGTGGCCATGCGGGGGATCACGTGGTTCGCGGTTGGGCTGTGCCGTTCGAGGCTCCTAAGCCTGCCGAGGGGGATAAGCCCGCAGAACCGGTCAAGCCGGTCGTGGAAATGAAAGGTCATACGGGGCCTGTGAGTGCTCTGGCTCTCTTGCTTCCAGGTGGAACGCAACTGGTTTCCGCCAGTGCCGACGCCTCATGGCGTGTCTGGGAGATTGCCAATGGGAACCAGGCGCGGACTCAAACTCATGGTGCTCCGATTACCGCTCTTTCGGTGAAGCCGGACGGACTGTTTGTGGTCACGGCGGGTGCAAATAACATGGCGAGACTCTGGAAGATTGACGGAAATCCCGTCGCGGAACTCAAGGGAAATGTGACCGTTCAGCGTCGAGTGCTGGATCTGACCGATGATGACGCCGTGGCGAAGTCACGAGTTGCGTTGGCCGATGCCGGCTTCAAGGCGGCAGAGAAGAACTTTAAAGAGCGGGAAGAAGCGACCAAAAAAGCGATTGAACAAAAGGGGGCGATGGAAAAGGCCTTAGCCGAAGCCAAGCCGAAAGAGCAGGCGGCTTTGGTCGCCGTTGAAGCGGCGAAAACCGAATTGGCCGCAAAGCCTGACGACGAAGCGTTGAAGAAAAAGAAAACCGACGCCGATGCGGCGGCCGCGAAAGAAACCGAAGGGGTGAAGAAAGCTCAAGAAGCATTCGACGCCGCTGCCAAGACTGTCGTTCAATCAGAAAAAGGCCAGCAGTCGGCCGATGAACAACAAAAGCAGGTCAAAGCGGTCTTTGATCAAGAGACGAACGCGGCGAAGCAGGTCGAGACCGTCTTCGCACAGGCGAAAGCCGAACAGCCCGCCGCCGATGGAAAGGGGATCAAGTCTGTCACGTTTATCGGTGACGGAAAGTTGATTGCCACTGCGGGAGAAGAGGGGACGATCCGCTTGTGGAGTGGTACCACCGGCAAGGCGTTAGAAGAGATCGTCGGTCACAAGTCGTCGGTGAGCCTACTGGCTGCGGGCCCGAATCGGGCTTTGGTCGGTGTCGGTGATGACAAGCAAGTGTTGGTCTGGGATGCCAACCCGGAATGGACGTTGATCGCTACTTTGGGACCAGATGGC
>JBIKZJ010000432.1:0-5415 GCA_044354755.1 Schlesneria sp.
ATTCGCACCGTCCAGTTACAGCGAGTCGCTCCTTCGGCGCTGGTTCTTTCTTCACCCTTGCTGGGATTAAAGCTGCATGTCAATCCGCTGACCAAATTGCTGGGACGTATTTTGGTTCAGTTCCGTCCGACGACACGATTTTCGAACGGGATTGATCCGGCAAATCTGACGAGTGACGCGGGATTTGCGGCACTTCGCCGTGGCGATCCTTTGATCAATAAGACGGTGACGGCGGGCTGGTTTTTTGCGATGCAAACCGCACTCGCCGCCGCCGAGCGTGATGCTGCGCTGATTTCGCTGCCGGTATTGGCGATTCAGGGTGATGCCGATCGAACCACGGATCCGGCCGCGATGGCGAGTTGGTGGGATCGGATTCGTTCGACCGAAAAACAACTGGTCGTTCTGCCTGATCATCTCCACGAATTATTTTTCGCCTCGGACTGGAACGACACCCTCGACGTGATGCTGGACTGGCTGCAGCAGAAGCAACAGCAGCAACAGCAGCAGCGAAGGAAGGGCGATTTGCCGGTTATCCGCTGAGACGATTTGATGGTTCAACGGCAAACCAAGTGTGCGGCGGTGAAGCAAATTTCGGATTGGCCTTCGGCACCACGAATAACACGAATAACACGAATCAGAGAAATTCAATCGCAGTAAGAATGAAGAATCAGAAAATCTTTTTTCATGAATTCTATTTTTGAAGATTTTCGAGGATTTTTCAATATTTTCTTATTCGTGCGATTCGTGCGATTCGTGGTTCACTCTCTTCGTATTTCTTGAGTCGGGTGTGATTCACGAAACGACTGGGGCATTCAAGGGATTTGCCTGAACGCTGCAGTGAGAAGGGAACAACGAAGCCGGTCGAGACCGCGCAGTCCAGTGATGATGGCCGTCCAACGTGAACGGATCAGGGACCGAAGTGGTCCTGATTGCTACGGGGCAAAAGGTTTGCACTTCGCACACTGGGTTTACTGGATTTACTGGGTTTGTGGTTGCATCGAAAAATTGCCTGTTGATTCACAAGAACTTATTGTAGACCAACAGGCAACGGGAACACTTGGAGGGAAATTCGCAAACCAGACTGGTTTGTCAGCGATTCTTTTTGATCAGAGTTTCTTTTCAACGCCCAATTGATGGAAATAGTGGGTGACGTTTTTCTGATTTTCCAGCAGCCAGTCGATCGTTGGTTCGTTGTGCATCGCTTTGTGGATCGCTTTGGCGGTCGCCTGGCGATTGGTTTCGAACAGGATCTCGTGATCGACTTCGACTTTTGTCACGCTGGGGTCGAGCCAGACGGAAACAATGATTCCCAGATCATTCGCTTTTTCCTTGGGGATGTCCCCCGCTCGGACCGCATCCAGGACTCCGTTGGCAATCCCTGCCTGGACTGTTCCCATGAGAATGTTGGTGTATTTGGTGTTTTTGACGGTCACTTTGCTGACCATCAGCGTGACGGGTCGCACCTGAACATCACAATTCAGAATGGCAAACACGCGGGAATGTCCTTTCGTTTGGTCTCCCAGCAGATTGGCGATGGCATAGCCGACGGGGCCATCGAGTTCGCCAATGATGACTTCTGGTTCGGCGGCCGAGTAGGCCGGTTCGGCTTCGACCAGTGCTTCACCGGTTCGCATCACGATCCGCGGCAAGACGGCGGACGTCTCTTTGGAGGACTCGTCTTTAGCGGCTTTTTTCTTGGCCATGAAATTGTTCCCGTATTTTGGGTGGTGAATGATGCAGGATCCGTTTGCTCAGAGCAATCTAATGTGACGAACGGGGTAGGTCAGCGTCAATTGACGAAAGCGGAATTTGGGGAGCCGGGATTGCGGAGGGTGCAAACTCGCAAAAAAATGGGGGTGCTGCGTCCAGCATGCCGTCTTGTTAAGAATTGTCCGAACCAGGACGTGGTCTCTGGTGCGGGTTATTTCACCTTAGAATACGAACCGGTGGTGTTTCAAGTGCCGGATTTTGGGAATCGCGTCTGAGTCCATGCGCTGTACGCCGCACGGACGGATGAAGTCTATCAACACCAATCCAGTCGTTTTTTCCTTGTTTTGACGCATAATTTCCGATTGGCATTGATCGCTCTGAACTCGTTTTTTCGCCTTCCCCCCTGATGAGACCTCTGTTTCAATCATAAAAAACAGCCAATTCCTAAAAACTTGGCGGAAAGCTCGTTTTTTCAAGATTCAGCTTCTCTTGACATGCTGTTTTAAGGCGATAAAGCACTACCTACTTGATAGGGATTATTTTAAGGTGCCGACAATCGTCGATGTCAGTGTATGCGATGCGCGACGAAGGGAATGCTGTGTCTTTTTATTCCGATAATTCCGAGTCGATCGGGGGAACGCCTCTGATCAAAATCAATCGCCTCACCGAAGGGTTGGGGGCCACGATTCTGGCCAAGATTGAGGGTCGCAATCCCGCCTACAGTGTGAAGTGCCGGATTGGCACCTCCATGATTGTTGCTGCCGAAAACTCAGGGCGGTTAACGGCGGGTATGCACGTGGTCGAGCCGACCAGTGGCAACACCGGGATTGCCTTGGCATTTGTCTGTGCGGCGCGCGGTTACCCATTAACGCTGACGATGCCGGAAACGATGTCACTTGAGCGTCGCATGATGTTGCGTGGTTTTGGTGCGGAATTGGTGCTCACGCCGGGGGCAGATGGGATGAAAGGGGCCATTGCCAGGGCTGAAGAGCTTTCGCGGCAGCCGGGTTGGTTCATGCCGCAGCAATTCAACAATCCCGCGAACCCGGAAATCCATTTCCGCACGACGGGACCCGAGATCTTCGAAGATACCCAGGGGAAGATCGACTACTTTGTGGCGGGGGTCGGTACGGGGGGGACCATCACGGGGGTCTCGAGATATTTGAAACAGCAGAAGAATCTGCCCATCAAATCGATTGCGGTTGAGCCTCAGTCAAGTCCTGTTCTCTCGGGAGGGGCACCGGGGCGTCACAAAATCCAGGGGATCGGGGCTGGTTTTGTGCCGCAAATTCTCGATTTCAGTCTCTTGGATGAAATCCTGCAGATTACAGACGACGAAGCGATGGAAACAGCCAAGCGATTGATGCGTCTTGAAGGGATTTGCTGTGGAATCAGTTGCGGCGCGGCCATGGCGGCGGCGTTAAAAATCGCGGCCAGACCTGAGGCTGCGGGGAAAACGATTGTCACGGTATTGCCCGACAGCGGCGAACGGTATCTCTCGACCCCGCTCTTCGACAAAGAATAACCGACTTTCGCCTGATCAACCGTTTTCCGTATTGCCGCCTCAGTTTTTCCTATTCCGGGATGAATTTCCATGTCCGACAATCTTCTGCAACGCAGTGTCACGACGGCGGTCGCTCGTAATCTGGCCAGCACCACCAAGACATCACCGAAAATGATGTCGATTACTCCGCGCTGGTTCTTGCGGTTGCTTCCCTGGGTTCAGGTGAACGGCGGAACTTACCGGGTGAATCGAACGAAAGTCGAGCTGATGCAGGCCGAGCGGATCGAGATTCGCGTTGTGGACGGGGTGGCTTCGTTCGCCCCGGAAGACTTGCGGCGTGTCCCCTTGTTTTCTCCGCATGACGAGTCGCTTCAAAACCGAGGCGGTTTCGCTCGGCAACAAGTTGATCGTCGAAGGGGAAGACCGCAGCAAATTTTTCATCATTGCTCAAGGGCAAGTTGAAGTCCTCAGCAAAGGGATTCACGGCAGCAATCTGCGGATCGCCCTCTTAAACGAAGGGGAATATTTTGGAGAAACCGATCTGGTTTCGGATAAGCCCTCGGATATCACGGTCCGGACGATCACCCCGTGCGTTTTGCTGACATTTTCGCGCAGAGACCTGGATGCGGTACTGAAAGAGTTGCCGAATCTGGATACGGAATTCAAGAGAGCGATCGAAGAACATCTGGAACTGCAATCGACCGTCAATCGCTACGGCGAGCGAAACATCGATCTGGTATCGGGCTTCGCGGAAAATAGGGAAATTCCGGAAACCTTCGTCGATTACTCGGCCAATCCCCGCGAGTATTCCTTGTCGGCCGTGCAAACCGTGGTGCGGGTTCATACTCGGGTCTCGGACCTGTACAACGGTCCCCTGAACCAACTCGAAGAACAGATGCGGTTGACGATTGAAGGGATTAAGGAACGGCAAGAGTGGGAACTGATCAACAGCACCAAATTTGGCTTGATCCATTCGGTTGATCCCGCGATGCGGATCAGCACTCGTTATGGAGCACCGACACCGGATGATCTGGACGAGTTACTCGCCCTGGTCTGGAAAAAACCGGCGTTCTTTCTTGCCCATCCCAAAGCGATCGCGGCGTTCGAGCGTGAGTGTACCTGGCGGGGTGTCCCCCCCGTAACGACGAATTTGTTTGGAACTCCAGTGATTACTTGGCGGGGTGTGCCGCTGGTCCCCTGTGACAAGCTGGAAATGAAAAGCCGGTATCAATCCAATCAATGGTTTGGGACGACGAGCATTCTGTTATTGCGGGTTGGTGATGCCGATCAAGGAGTTGTCGGATTGCATCAGGCAGGGATCCCGGGCGAGATTATGCCGAGTCTCTCGGCGCGGCTGATGGGAACCGACAGCCTGGGGGTCGCCTCGTACTTGTTGACGCTGTACTTTGCCTTGGCGGTCCTCACTGACGATGCGGTCGGAGTCTTGGAAAACGTCGAGGTCGGTTATTACCACGACTATGAAAGCCGGAAGCCGAAGGTGAAATAAGCGGGTTTGACGGACGGATTCACTGCTTCGGATCGATACTTTAAGGCTAAGTCATGACTGACATCACACCGGAATTGATCGCGCAAATCGCCACTCGACTGCTGAATACGACCCCTCAGGCGACCCCTCAGGCGATGACGGGGCCGGTCTCAACCGCTTCGCACCCCTTTGTTTCGATCAGCGATCCCGGTATGTCGCTGACCGATGCCGTCTCGGCTGGCCAGACCATCTCGAACCCCATCCCCATACCGCTGTCTGCGGCGCGGGCGACCGAGGGATTTCCGTTGTTGAGCCGAGAGGTCCCTTTGCAACAGCGCCCCCCGCTCGGATTCCATCACTTTGGGGAAAACGTGGCTGTGAATCCCGAGTCCAATTCCTTCCCAGTCGGGCACTCGGGTGTCAATCACGCTGCGGTCGATCCCTTGGCAGTCGGTCACAACGTAGTCGGTCACAACGTAATCGATCACAATGCAGTCGGTCTCAATGCAGTCGGTCTCAATGCAGTCGGTCTCAATGCAGTCGGTCAAACCGGAGTCAATCCTTCCGGCTTCGATCACTCCGGTAGCATGGATCGTTACCCTGCAGACGTTTCGATCGAGCGGTTACGGAATTTCGTCGCACAGATTCGCAACCCCACGGCCGAAACCGAGCAGGGTTTTTGCCCCGGTGCTCCCGGTATCGGACTGTTGCGGCA
>JBIKZJ010000077.1:0-17973 GCA_044354755.1 Schlesneria sp.
ATCACGCGGAATTCCGTTCCGGGTAGCAAGCCATCCGGCGCGACAATGGTACCGGCATCCGCAACAGCCACCATCGACAAAAAGAAAAACGAAAAAAACAACTTTTTCATGTGATTCATCGGAGAAAACTGCAGTTCATTCATGCGCACGATTCGAAGCCTTTTTAAATCGGGTCCTGTTACCAAGCTCCGAGGGAATTCACCTCAACCAGTTACGACTCAGCGGATTCTCGATGATTTACGCAATCCCCAACCCGTCAACCTCGAGTGAGAGTCTCAAACAAGATCTTCGCAATCGCGCTAATCTCCGAAAGTTGAACATCTGGCAGTGAGAGAACCGGGGACTGCTGTTCATCCTGCTTTCCAATTGAAACCGGCTGATTTCAATCGTGGGAGACTCACCACACCATTCCTCGACCGTTTCGGTCGATTCCTACCAATGATTCCGATTATTCGCGGCGGAGAAGGCTCATTCGCGGCGGAGAAAGGCAGTTCTTGCCGCAGTGCGCAGACTTGTCCGCAAAGCATGGCTTGTCCGGATAGGGGGTTTCATTTCACCAATCACGAAAATCCCTTTCATCACTACAGTTGAGAGATCCGGCAGTTGAGAGATCCGGCAGCCTTGGCGTTCCCGGCACCCCAAGGGATGATTCCGGCCAGTCAGCAGAGGACGGACCTCAGCACATGCGGGGAACACGAATCAACGCTCGATGAACACTTGGAGGGTTCCTTGGCCGCAGAGATCCCCGAGGCGTACAATCCCCATGGCAGCAGAGTGACTCCGAATCCAAAGTGTTTCGTGATTTTCACGGATGCTCAGTGGCCTCATTTTTGTCAAAACAACGGTTTTCCTATGCGAATTGATGATCTCCTTGCTGAGCTTGATGAACTTCAACCCGACGAAAAACTGCATTGGTTGGTCGAGTTTGCGAATGAGTTACCCGATTTGTCGCCGGGAAGGCAGGGGGCGCCCTTTCCGGAAAACTGCCGAGTCCAGGAATGCCAGACAGCCGTTCACTTGTGGGTGGATGTCGTCGCAGGAAAGGTTCATCTCGAGGCAGATGTGCCACAAAAATCGCCGACAGTCCGGGGACTGGTCGCGCTGATTGTCTGTGGACTGGAGGGGACACCCGTCGCCGAGATCCTGCCAGTTCTCGATGATTTGATCGCCAAGTCGGGCCTCGCACCCGTACTCGGTATGACACGGCAACAAGGATTTCGTGGAGTGATCGCTCGGATCAAGCAGCAACTCCTTCCCGTGAAATAACGCACTCCAACCGACATGCGATCAAATTTAGATCACTCATTCGATCCAAATTGCTCGTCAAGACAAAGCTTGACGACATCGCGTCAAAAATATCTCCCACTTCTTGAAAAACGAAAAGGATTCATCTCCACTTTCGTCAGGGAATGGTTATTCTGTTACTCCGCGAGTTCGTTGACTTTTGATGCGGGTATCAAGTCGATTGACAGACTTCAGGCGGATTTCATGGAAAGACTTTCATGGAAAGACTTTCATGGAAAGACTTTCATGGAAAGACTTTCATGGAAAGACTTTCATGGAAAGACTGGATAGCGTTCATTCAAAATCGATTGATGCGAGTCCCGATTCGATGATGACCCAAGCTGGATTGACGCACTGCGGAAAGAGACTGATTCATCGAGCCGATGGCCCGCTACGGAAGCTTGCATAGATCACGGATTGATTGGTGATTTGTCGTATGGGATTGACCTTTTGGTGTAACGTTTCTTTGTTGAAGCGATTTGCGTTGAATCGGGTGGCCGATTTCGACCTTAGCGTGGCGAAAATCACGTTTGCATCGGATTTGTTTCACAATTTGACAGGGGATTTTGTTTTATGGCTGCCGCTCAAAAGCAATTACGATCGGGACAAGCCCCCAAAGCTCCTGAATCACGGAGTCGAATGATGATTACTCCCCCTACTGAGGCTGCTCCGCGACTGCTTCCCTCGACCGAACTTCCTGGTTACACCTATGTTCCAGGAACAGATACCCCCCATCCTTATCGCGATGCTCGGGGGCACAGCTACCAGCGGAAGTCCCCGACCCCCAAAATGTTGACGGCGTCGAATTGGGCCGAAAATCGGCATTACCTGCTGGCTCTCGACTATTTCAATCATGGTTTTTACTGGGAGTCTCATGAAGAATGGGAACGTCTGTTGCGCACCACGGGTGTCGACTGTACGGTCGGCCGCTTCCTCAAGGGACTGGTCAAGCTGTCAGCGGCAGGGGTAAAAGTGCGTGAAAACAGTATTCATGGTGTGCGCCGCCATGCGGCTTCAGCCGGCGAGGTTTTTGCGGATGTCGCTGCAGAAGTTGGCACCGAGTACTACTGTGGACTCGAGTTTACCACCCTGCAGTTTGCAGCGGACCGTGCGGCACAAATTTCCTACTCGGACAAAATTGGATCGCCTCGCGAACCCGCTCGGGTCTTTCCGTTCGTACTGAACACGGAAGTATTCCAACTCTCGTGATCCGCTTCGATTGATTTCCTCTGACAAATCTTCTTGGCCCGGATGCTCTTGTCATCCGGGCCATTTTCGTAATCCGCGCCATTTTCTTCACCAAAATGCCAGCGGGCCCCATTTCGAAGACCCGGCGAAATCGACTCAGGTTTTACCTGGTTTCATCGACCTGATAGAGTGAACCGGTTGGTATTGGACCTGCTTCGTCACACTTGTCCGAGGATCGCATCCATGAGTCATCGTTCGCACCGTCGTGAATTTCTGCAGACTTCGACGGCCATGCTGGCCGGCGCCGCCATGCCCTACTGGTTTACTTCCGCAAGCAGCTTGGCCTTGGGCCGACAGAGCGTAAATGATCGCCCTGTGCTCGGCTGTATTGGGACTGGCGATCGATGGAACGCCGTCGGCCCGAATGCCATGGAATTTTCCGATTGCGTTGCGGTCTGCGATGTCGACCGCCAACACATGGAAAAAGGTCGTGATCGAGTCAAAGGGATTCAGAGCAAAAAAGGAAACGATGCCGAAATCGGCATGTACGAAGACTATCGGAAATTACTGGATCGAAAAGATATTCAAGTCGTCACCATCGTCACCACCGACCATTGGCACTCTAAGATCGCCATCGAAGCGATGCAGGCAGGCAAGGATGTTTACTGCGAAAAACCGCTCACACTGACGATTCTCGAAGGAAAGCAGATCATCAAGGTGCTGAACGAGACGAAGCGAGTCTTTCAGGTCGGGACACAGCAACGTTCGGAAATGTCCGCCAACGACGGAAAAGTTCAAAACCAATTCCTCAAGGCGGTCGCAATCGCTCGCAGTGGCCGACTGGGGAAAATCAACAAAGTCACCTGCGGCATTAACGGTGCCCCCACCAGCGGTGAGATTCCGGTCGCAGAGATCCCCGCTCATTTGAATTGGGATATGTGGCTCGGTCAGGCACCAATGACACCTTATCTGCAGGGTGCATTTGGCAACAACAAGAGCTATCCCGAATCACGGACCCATTATGAATTCCGCTGGTGGTACGAATACTCGGGGGGAAAAATGACCGATTGGGGGGCTCATCATGTCGATATTGGGATGTGGGCACTGGGGATGGATAGCAGCGGCCCGATTTCTGTGGAAGGAACCGCCGAACACCCTGTCCCTTTCGAAAACGGCATGCCGACAATCTCGAATCGCTATAACGTCGCGACGAAATTTGATGTCACGGCCAAGTTCGCCAATGGCGCCGAGTTGTTGATCACCAGCGAAGGAGACAATGGAGTCCTGATCGAAGGATCGGAAGGCCGAATTTTTGTCAATCGGGGCAAACTGACCGGAAGCCCCGTGGACGATCTGGCCACGAATCCGCTCCCCGAGTCTCTCTTGAGAGAACTCTATAAAGGGAAAGAACCCAAGGGGGGGAGAAATGCTCACATGCAAAACTTCTTCGATTGCGTCAAGGATCGAGGCCTCCCCGTCAGCGACGTTTATTCGCATCACCGTGCGATGACCACCTGTCACTTGGCAAACATTGCCATCCGGCTCGGAAAAAAGATCGAATGGGATCCCAAAACCGAGCAGATCATTAATGACAAAGATGCGGCCAAATGGATTAGCCGCGAACAACGTAAGGGATATGAAATCAACATCAGTGTCTGATGACGATTCGCCTTTGTAATGGTCATGAGCCGGCACCCTTGATCATCAGGGTGTCGGCTTATTTTGTCCGGGATCCCTGGGATCCTGCTTGGTTACAACCTCGTGATACACTCGCTTGCCCAAGGATTCACGGGGACCGCGCTCAAGCGACACCGACCTGGAAAACCGCAAATGGAACACGAATAGACCCATGAATGACCCCCTCAAGCTCGCGTTGAACGAATTGCTGGACGATCGCCGTCTCTCGGCCGAGATCATGAAATCAGCGGTCGGAGCGATCATGGATGGCCAGTGCCAAGAGGCTGAGATCGCCGCATTTCTGACCGCATTGCGCTGTCGCGGGGAGTCGGTTGGCGAACTGGTCGGTGCTGCCCGGGCCATGCGTGAACGAGCCACCTCGATTCGTTGCCAAACTTTAGGACTTCTCGACACCTGCGGTACCGGTGGCGACCTGCTGCACACCTTTAACATCAGTACGGCTGCGGCGCTGGTCGCAGCGGCCGCAGGACAACCCGTTGCCAAACATGGAAATCGTGGGGCGACCAGCACCACGGGGTCCGCCGATGTTCTCGAATCGCTCGGAGTCAATTTGCAGCTCACGGCCGAACAGGTTGGTCGCTGTATCGATGAAGTGGGGATCGGCTTTTGCTTTGCTCCGTTACTCCACGGGGCCATGAAACATGTGGCTCCGGTACGCAAGCAACTCGGTTTTCGCACCATTTTTAATCTACTCGGCCCCCTCACAAATCCCGCGGGAGCCATGTATCAAGTCATTGGCGCGACGCGGACAAACGTCGCGGAAATGCTCGCAAAAGCCCTGCACCAGCTGGGAAACCAGCGGGCGCTGGTCGTTTGTGGAAATAACGAATTGGATGAAGTCAGTTTATGGGGTGATACCGTCGTTTTTGAAGTTTCTGCTGAGGGTGTGAATCGTCAAACCTGGAATGCGGAAATGCTGGGACTCGCGGAATGTCATGTGGAGGCATTACGAGTCAACGGAGCGGCACAAAGCGCTGCGATCATTCGCCGTGTTCTCAGTGGCGAACAGGGTCCTGCCTATGACGTGATTGTTGCCAATGCCGCTGCCGCCCTGTTTGCGGCCAATCGAGCCGAATCCATTCAGGCTGCCGTTCCACTCGCCAAGTCGGCAATTGATACGGGTGCGACATCCGCGCTTTGTGAACGATTAAAATTCTGGACGAATCACCAATGAAATTACAATCTCAAATCATGAGCGGGCTGAAGTGTCATATTGCTGACGAACTCGACGAGGGGGTTCAGCCCCGTGTGGTCGTGGTGTTATGTCATGGTTTCGGAGCACCCGGCACAGATCTGGTTCCGCTGGGTCAAATGCTGTTGCACCAACCCAAATTGTCGGGCTCGGTGCAGTTCGTGTTCCCTGAAGCCCCGCTGAGCCTCGAGTCGCTGGGAATGCCCGAGGGACGAGCCTGGTGGCCAATTGATATGCATCGGTTGCAGATGGCCGTTGCACTGGGAAATTTTCGTGACCTGAGCAATGACGCCCCCCCCGAACTTTCCACCGCCCGAGAACGGATTTCTGGGCTGATTCGGCAGTGGTCCGAACAAACCGGCGTTCCGCTCAGTCATTTCGTGCTGGGGGGATTCTCGCAAGGAGCGATGCTGGCTACCGATGTCACCCTGCATCTGGATGAAAACCCGGGCGGGTTAATCATCTGGTCCGGAACGATGCTCAATGAAGACGTATGGCGTAAACGGGCTCCTCTTCACAAGGGGTTACGGGTCCTGCAATCACACGGAACAAACGATCTGATTTTACCCTTCACTGCTGCGGGTTGGCTGAAAGAAATGCTCAGTCATGCAGGGGCGGATGTCGATTTTCTCCCTTTCACAGGGAGCCATGAAATCCCTCATCAGGTGCTGAGTCGTCTCAGTGATTTTCTGCGGGAACTGGTCGGGAATGGCAGGACACACCACTGAGCAATCATTCAGGTAAGCGATCATTCAGGTGATCCCCACCATTCCGAATTCACCCAGCGAATCTTCGCCGCAGCAGATCAGAATCATTTTTCATCTGGACCCGGTCAACGGCTTCCTCTGAGCTTACCGGGTCCAGTCGATCGCCTGAAACAGCAAGGTCAGCTTTTGGCCTCGCAAGGGATTCAGCATCGAGACGTGTGCAATCCGACCTTGAAGGTGATGGTAAAAGTCCTCGACCAGTTTTTGATTTTGTGTTGAGGGTCCCTGCTTCACGCAATTGGTGAGAATCGCCTTCAGCCGGTCAAAGTCCCCGCGCGAGACATTGGTTTTTTGATTGACAACGACGCCCGTGACCGTTTGTCGCTGATGTGACCGAAGCACACGCCGTTTTTCCGGGTTCAGTACAAACCTCTCTTGCCGGATAATTTGCTGAGTGAGGGGAATCAACGTTCGCAAGGCCTTTCCCAGTTCCTCGGGACCAGACAAGGTGAGGTCATCCGCATACCGCGTGTAATGAGCCCCAAAAGAACGGGCCAATCCCGTCAGGCGGAGATCCAGTCCAAACGCGGACAGATTGGCCAGTGCCGGTGAGGTCGGGGCTCCTTGCGGTAAATGGCGTCGCAAATACGGAACGAGGGCATACGGTCCTTGATCCTGAAAACGGAGGTTGCCGGGGACGGCCGAGGTAGTCAATAAGCCCAGCCAGATTGCCACCTCACGTGAATATCCCAAGCTGCGGAAGATGGCAACGATCCTGGCAAAGCTGACGGTCGTGTAAAAGTTTGTCAGGTCAAATTTCAACACGACCGACTGCCCAACATGGGCCCGCGCATTGGTCAGGATTGAACGGCCTTTGACAAATCCATGCGATGCGGCGTGGACCGGAACTTTGTCGAGCAGTTCACGCAGAATTTTGGTCTGCACCAGCTTCAATGTTGTTTTTGGCGACTCGATCAACCGCCAGCCACCAAGTCGTTTCTTGATCCAGCGAAAATGATAATGGGCCAGCTCTTCCATTTCAGGACGACCGCCGGAAAAACGATGGACCAGCCAGGCCACGCGGTTCAGCGGCAATCCGATCCAGTGGGAAAGCTGTTCGGGAGTTTGAAATTCCGGCAGCCCGAATCGCTGCAAGCGAACGGCGTCACCATCCCGGCTCAGATCAAGATAATGACCAGTCCGTGATCCATAGCGCGCATACCGGTAAGGGGCTGCACCTTGTGTCTCTTCAACCAACATGGCAGGACGACGGGCCGCCTGTCGCTGCTGTTTTCGTCGCGTGGGGACCAGCCGGACCCGAGAAGTTCGCGGCCAGATTCGCAGCCGTTTTCGTGAAAGTTCCCGAGCAACGGCGGGGGGATCAATCGGAATTGAGGGTGGGCCGGAATCCGGGTTAGGTGACGCCATGATGGGCGATGCCACGACCGGCGATGCGGGAGCAGGCGATGCCGGGGCCGGTAGTGCCGTATCCAGCGGTGCCGTCTCCAGCGGTGCCGTATCCAGCGGTGCCGTATCCAGCGGTGCCGGAGTGGCTGGTGTCGGTGTGACCGGACCAGCCGTCGGTAACGAGCGGGTGAGGGGGGCGGGTCGCCATCCAAGTCGATGCAGCAACCAACGGATAAGCCCCATGAAGCAACTTCCTGAAAAACAAGCGTTGTCAGCCTTCGACTTGTTTTTTCTTTAAACAGATCATTTTGTGAGCAAAGGGAAAAAACGATTTGGGATCGATTACGAATCCAATACTGACCTGCGGGCCGCACAACCGATCCCGTGGCGAAGAGCCGCGGCGGTAAGAGGTCTACCGTCGCCGGCTCTTCACAGCTCGATTGAGGAACAACTCAGCGACCGCGGGGTATCCCCGCAGTGTTCAGCTCATCCCGTAAGGGAGGCCAAACGTGTCTTGTGCGACCCACAGGACAGCAGGGTAATCCTAACCGACAGGGAACTGTGGTCAATGCGGATCAAGGTCACATCCCCTGAGCGAATCACAGATCGTGAAAATTCGTCGGGAAATTTTCCGCCTGATCATTCGAGTGGAATCGGCCACTGCAAGCCGCAGGTGATCCCTCCGTCGACATAAATCACCTGCCCGGTGAGGAATTGAGCCGCATCACTGGCAAGAAAAATGGCCGTCCCAATCATATCTTCTGGCTGACCCAGCCGCCTCAACGGACAATTCGCATCGTTCCACGCCTGCATCGTCGGATCAGACCAAAGTTTTTTGGTGAGATCCGTCAAAATAAATCCGGGCGCCAGCGAATTGACCCGAATTCCATGTTCGCCCCATTCCATCGCCATTCCCCGAGTCATCGCCGAAATGGCCGCCTTGCTCATGGCATACGGCTGAACCCCTTTCAGCGGACGAAAGGAATTCAGTGAATCCACATTGATGATTGAACCCCCGCTCTTTTGTGCAATCATCTGTCGGCCAACGGCCTGGGCTACCAGGAACGCCCCCTTGAGATTGATATTTAAAATCCCATCGAATTCGGCGACCGTATAATTCTCGACCCGCTTACGGACGTTGACCCCCGCGACATTCAGCAAACAGTCGATCCGTCCCAGACGGGCAATCACCGATTCGACCATCACCGGAATCTCTGCCGACTGGGCCACGTCACAAACGACGTACTCCACGGGATGCGAGCCGACCGAAATATCGCGAGCCGTCTGCTGCAGCGTTTGTGCGTCCCGTCCGGTAATCACCACCCGCGCTCCGCGCTGTGCAAAACCTTCCGCCAGCGATCGTCCGATGCCTCGACTGCCGCCCGACACCAACACACATCGATCCTGAACAGAAAATAAATGGTCTGTCATCGTATACTCACTGAATTGAAGAGAAATGGTCCGGATGGGATTCTTTAAACGGGTATCATCGGGAATAATCGCTTTCGTGCTTCCTCCGTCAGCGGCGATCCGTACTCACACGGTTCAAACGCTTCGATCCAACGAATGGCTTTCCCCTCGACTTCACCATAAGTCTTGATAATTTGATCCCGAAATCGATCCGCCAAGGGACCATTAAAGCGACAGTAAAAGTCCTTGGCATAGGCGCGCTGACTCGCGGCATCCTGCGGTAACGAAGCCTCTTGCCCCAGGGTATAGGGAAGCCACTCGAAGAATTGAGATCGGTGGCAGACCATTTGATCCAGGATTTGCTCCAGAACCGGCTCCACATCAATCACAACGGTTGGCTGAAATGGCGAGGGACGCTGAAAGTGGTCCGACAGATAGGCGATCACGGGATTGACCCGCAGCGCCGGAACCTCGGGGACAATGTGGGGGACAATCACCATGTACGCCGCATCACAGACCAATGTCGAAGTCGCCCGATGATCCGGGTGATAGTCATTCGGTCGATGTGTCAAAATCAGGTCGGGCTGAAAACGACGAATCAGTGCAATGAGCTCAAACCGCGCGTCGAGTGTTGGCAGCAGCCGACCATCGCGATTCCCCAAAATGTCATACTCAATTCCCATCAGTGCCGCGACTTCATCCGCTTCAGATCGCCGGGTCGCGATCAATTCTGCGGGGGGCCGTGTTTGATGCCCTGCCTCACCATTGGTGACGCTGACATATTTCACCTGATGCCCTGCCGCCCGGTAAAGCGCCGTCAGACCTCCTGCTTTTAATTCACAGTCGTCCGGATGAGCACCAATCACCAGAATTCGTAGTGGTTTCGACATCGTTATCCGCTTTCTCTTCAGTAGTCACTTCTCGTGGCCTGATCACCGGCAGTATCCCTTGGCCCGCCCAAGACTTTCCTGCGATCAAATGAAACGAACAGACCCTGCAAGAGACCACCCCTGCAGGGTTTGAGATCTGTTCCGTTGATTGTCATTTCCCCGTTTCCAGCGATCCCCGTCCCGAGCGATCGGGAATCGGGTCTCAGCCTTTCGCCGTAATGACCACCGAGGGATTGTCCGCAATGTTGACCCAAACGTGAACGTGTGGTGTCCCTCGGTAGTGCCAGACGAACGAGGGACCTTCAAGACGCCAATTGTCCCAGACCCCATCGTTGCCAAGGTCACCGGACTTGTAGAACGCCAGTCGGCATTTTTCCAGTCCCCCCTGGGCTTTCAGGCACTTGCGAACTTCTTCCTGATCCGCAGTCCGGTATGGCTCGATCAATGCTTGCAGTACCTGCTGTGCATGATCTTTCTGATCGGAAGAGAGATCACTGATGACGATCCCTTGCGGACGTCCATCTGGACCACCAAAGTGAACTTGACTTTCCCGTGGGGCCTGCTGGACCAGCGCCTGTTCACGCTGTTTTCCATCCAGCATCTTGAACAATCCGTTCGCCTTCTGAGCCTGATACCAGAAGACGTTACCGGGATGATCAGGCTCTTCATCAAAGCCGGATGCCGCATGTCCATAAAAAATGGGTCCGCCGAATGCCACGTGGTCGACGCTGTTCCCATCACAGCGAATCGTCAAGTGGCGACCCGTCATCACGAACTCAAACTTCCCTGTTCCCGGTTGACCAAAAATCGCAATCGACTGTTCCTTGCCATAGCCCCCCGCATCGTCCTGCAACTGCTTTTTAATCCGATCGTGCCAGTCGGGTGCGTAGAGACCCCAGAACAGAGCCTCGATCATGTCCTGCTGGTCCTTCGTATAGAATCCGCTGGCGATTTTATGGTCACCCGTGATCTGCCAGTTGTTCGAGACATGCATTCGCAGCAGGCCCCGATCATCTTTATGATCCCAGTCAAAACAAATCTCTTCTTTTTGAGCTGGTGAAAGGGTGTTGTACAGTTTGGTCACCAGCGATTCTGGCACGGGCTTGACGGTCTCGTCCCCGAATCCCCGCGAAGGGACGACGGTCGCCGCTGCCACTGCTGCCACGCTGACCGATTGAACAAATCCTCGTCGCGAAAGTTGCGACCTTTTACCATGCGAATAATTTTTACCATGCGAATAATCTGGGCCATGCGAATAATCTGGGCGATGATCCATGATGATCTCCGGAAGTGCCAAAAGGGAAGCGAAACCGTTATCGATAAGTAACACAGAGCAAGTCAACACAGAGCCTAATGAGTCACAATCGGTCAGGCCCCTGAGACTGAACAGGCCGTTGACCGAGAAGATTCCGTCTCGAACCCGTTAGTAGACCTGATCAGTATGGACGGTCCGAATGCATTGTCAGTATGCGCAAATTCTCCAGAAAATTCATCCCGAGGCGAGTGAAATCGGCGAATCAAGCAACCTGACCCCAGCCGCGAAACGTTGGCCGTTAATGAATTGAGGCGAACTCGTTGGAATTTAACAGCGCCCAGAAGAGATCCTGATACGATTCGACCAGAAGATCTTTGCCGTGACGCGAGGATAACACGGCCGGGCGCAAGAGCTTTTTCATCGAGGTGATCTCAGCCGGACTGGGTGATCGCGACAGCGTCGCCAGACAGAGTAACCGGATCTTTTCCACCTCAGTCCCCTTCTGTCGAACAACCTCGCCCAAGAAACTTCCTGCCGAGGTCTCGAGGGCTTTTTCAATCAAAGGGCCATTCATGAGCGACAAGGCGTTTCCGATCGACCCCTCAAACGCCATCGACTCGTCGTTCTCATCGGTTTGAAACGTCACCACAAACTGCTGCAACCATTGCTGCCGATTCTGCTCGGCTTCGGTCCAGTCAACCGCACCAACCAGATGGGCTTTTGTCGCGGTCAAAAGAGAATCGTACGTTTGCTCGGCCGTCATCGTACGCACAGACATGCGGCTGAATGCCGGAAGATCACTCTGAAAGGGGTCGTCCCGTTCATTCGATTTCGAAATGCGACTGCTCAATTGATACGCTTGCGAACGACACATCCAGCGAACCAGCTGCTTGATATCGTAACCACTCTGAATAAATTGTTCGGAAAGTCCCCCCAGCAGTTCGGGATGGCTGGCAGGAGAATGCGGCCCCATGTCGTCCACACTCCGTGTGAATCCCATGCCGAAAAAATGTTCCCACATCCGATTCACAAACGCCGCTGCCAACTGCGGCTGCTCACCCGCCGTCATCAGCCGCGCCAGCTCACGACGGCGGTTTGTTTCCACGCCAGGATCGACGTCCTGATTGTTAAATCGCGGATAGGCGACCCGCATCAGACCGGATTGAGTCTCAAAATACGTCGGCCCCCCCGCGTCCTGGGTCACCAGTTCCGTGAAGCTTCCCAGCACCTGGCCGGTCACCAGATCACGACGCTGTCGCGAGACACTGGTGGTTTGCTGGAAAAAACTGTTCAACTCCCAAAAGGCAACTTGCTTTGAGTCGTCAAAAGGGTTGTTGTGGCACTGATTGCAATGGACCTGACGACCCAGAAACAGTCTCGAGCACACCGCCGTGGCAGGAGTTGCATCATTGTTCAAATGGGCAATCAGAAAATTCGTCGCACCGTTCTCGACATTGCTCCCCTCGGCAGAAATCAACTCGGACACAATCTCGTTCCAAGGCCGATTCCCCGCAAAACTGAGCCGCAAAAATTTTTCTAACGCCTCGCGATTCACGCGCGAGTTCGGTGACCTGCCGATCAGTAAGTTCGTCCATTTGGTGGTCAAGTTCCGGACATAACCCGAATCACTCAGCAGCTCGTCAATCAGCGTTTCCCGTTTCTGTTCGCGCCGATTTCCCAGAAAGGTTTCCGCTTCACGAATGGTCGGAACACGGCCAGCAATATCTAAATAAACGCGACGCATCCATTCTGCATCATCCGCTTGTTCAGAAGGCTCTATTCCCAGTTCGGACCAGCGGGACTGAATTTCTTCATCAATCAAGGCCACGATGGTTTGGCTGGATCGAAGGGAGTTTGCCGATTGGGGTTCAATCGGTCCCAATGGGATCAGCTGTGACACAGTTGACCCGGGCACAGTTGACCCGGGCACAGTTGACCCGGGCACAGTTGACCCGGGCACAGTTGACCCGGACACAGTTGACCCGGACACAGTTGACCCGGACACCACGAATCCCTCGATCATACCGTTCGTTGCCTCAACCAAAACCGGCGGGCCATGCTTACGAACTGCCGTCGGACGCGAGGCTTCCGTCGGTGCCAGACCGGGATTGAGCTCATCCCCCTTCCGATTGTCAGTCCCCGTTGGCGAGGTCTCTGCAGAAATCTCGCTCACCAATGCGGGCTTGGTCTGCGAATGTCTCCCAGAAAAAAACAGGCCCAGCATCAAGCAGGCTGCCGTCGCCAGGATTACCGAGACCCAAGATAATCGCCGTTTTGGGACCACGTTTCGCAGAGATCGGGTTTGCAGAGTTCCAGACGGAGCCAATTCGAGCGGAATCGGAATTTCTTCTGAGGATAACGGCTGGGGCGAGCCCGCCCCCGCAGCATCCCAGTATAAGGTTCCATGCAAATCGAGATAGGTCAGATATTTCCATCTTGCTTCCGGAGACGACAAGACCAGTTGCTCAAGTCGAGAAATCTCGTCCGCACTCAATCGATCTTCACACAATGCTTCGAGCAGATTGTCGAGTTCGGTTAACGATTTGTATTGGTCGGTCATGGTTTCACCTCGGTCGGCAACTGCTGCTCAATACATTCCAGCAATGCCCGGCGAATTCTCCCCAATGACTGGTAGACCGAGTTGGCAGGCCGCCCGAGATTCTCGGCCAGATGCTTGCCACGCTCACCAGGAGCATATCGTTTTTCAATCAATTCCCGATCTTTCGGACGCAGCTTTGTCAGACAATCCGCCAGTGCCGCTCGTCGCGATTCCAACTCGTCAGATCGCTCGAGCGTTGTTTGAGCGACACACTCGATAAATTCATCACTGAAGACCAGTTTCTCTCGTCGCTTTCTCGCTCGGTGTTTCAAGACTTCGAAATTGGCGATTTGACTGACCCAAGCCAGAAAATTGGTCCCCTGCTGAAATCGGGATGACTTGCTCCAGATCACAACATTCGTTTCCTGGAGCACCTCTTCCGCTTCCACCGGATTGTGAATCTGCGAAAGAATGTACAAAAACAAACGTCGCTGGTGATGCGTAAATAACTGCACAAATTCACTACCAGGCTCACCGCCACGTTCACGAACAGGTTCACTTGCTGAGGCTGGCCCAGAATCGAGCAAAACGTCGTGTCCCGTTGCCGCAATGATCTCGGCCGCAACGATCGCTGCGTCAGGCCCACGAGGGATTGACGAATCGGCTGATCCCCCGTGATTTATTTGTTCTGCCACGTGATCACCAACGTTTTGCCAGCACGAAACAAAGAACTTCAGAGCGACTTCAAGAGCACCAAACAGGAAAGCCCCGTCCATTCGCTGGCGAACTGCACAACGAATGAACGGATTAGCCGTCCGATCCGATCTCAAAAAACTTGATGTGACCGCCAGCGATCAGCCAATCAACTCTTGAATGGCGGTCCCGCCGTTTGCCAACTTCATCGGTCGGCCATTTTTCGATTTATGCACGGTATCCAGTGGAATCCCCATGGCATGAGCCACCGTCGCCCAAACATCACCCGGTTGATACGACTTGGGACTGCTGACCGACAACCCGTCTTTATCGGTCTCCCCCACCGCTAATCCACCCTTGAGTCCGCCGCCACCGACCATCACCGACCAACTGTTGGCCCAGTGATCGCGACCAACGTCCTGGTTAATGCGAGGTGTACGAGCAAACTCACCCATCCAGACCAGAACAACATCGTCTAACATCCCACGCTGCTTCAGATCCGTCGTCAGGGCGGCAATCCCTGCATCCAGAGCGGGTAAACGCTGGTTCTTCAGCGTCTCAAATACGTTCGCGTGCAGGTCCCAGCCACCGAAGTCCACTTCGACAAAAGGGACACCGGCTTCCACCAATCGACGAGCCATCAACAGGCTGCGGCCGAATTGACCCCCACCGCCCATCATTCCACCTTGGGCAGGAGCTCCCGAATAAGCCTCGAGTACCTCTTTCTTTTCTTGGTCAATCTTGAAGGCTTCCATCTGCTTCGATTTCATCAGGTTGACCGCTTTGACGTAAATGTCCTTATGCGCCTGCCCTGATTCGCCTCGTTGTGAGTTAATGAAGTTGTCTTCAACCGAACCCAGCATCCGCAATCGCTGTTCCAGTCGATCACTTCCCAATGCTCCCATCCCCGCGTTGTTGATCCGACCGCTCGCATCAACCTGGAACGGAGAATGAGTCATCCCCAGGAACCCAGGACTCGATCCACCCCCACCAATCGAGATAAACGAAGGAATCTCAAGCTCTTTTCGCTTACTTCCCAATTCATAACTGACCACAGACCCGAACGCGGGATGCACGACCGTTGGGGTCGGAACATAAGCAGTATGCATGTAATAACGACCACGACCGTGGTCAGCTTCACGGGTACTCATGGCCCGGATCACCGACAGGTTATTCATCACCTCGGCCGTCTTCGGCATGTGCTCACTGATCTGCAGATCACCCTTGGTGCTGATTGGCTTGAATTCTCCCCCATTCTTCGATTCGGGTTTCAAGTCCCAGATATCGATCGAAGGAGGACCACCGCTCATCCACATCAGGATACATGCCTTTTGACGTCGCTTCAGATCCGCAGCGTTGGCTTTGACATGCGAGATGAAATCCAAGGCAGGAACCGTTGCTGCGGCCGCCGCCATGTGTCTCAGAAAATGTCGTCGCGACATGCCGGATGGTGTAACAAGATTCATGGACTTGCTCCCTAAAATTGAGACCAACACATTGAACACGATTGAAGGCCAGCGGCCGTCAGTGATTGAAAATAAACTCGTTCGAATTCAGCAGCGCCCAGAACAGATCCTGATAAACCACCAAGCCATCCTGATTGTTGTTGAAGAACTTCTGGGCGGAAGCAAGTTCTTGTTTGGTCGGCATCCGCGACAACGAAGTCAGATACAGACGCTGAATTTTGAACGTATCATTCCCCTTGCCAGACAGTAACTGCTGCAAATGACTCCCCGGCTTGACGCTCACCGCATCCTGAACCAGCGGGCCATTCATCATCATGAGCGCCTGTGGAATCGTCCCATCAAAGGAACTCGATTCCGTCCCATCGTCCGTACCAAAGGTTTGCACAAAGGTCCGCAGCCACTCACGACGCTGCACTTCTGCCTGCTCCCATCCGGAACGACCCGACTTATGAGCATTCGTCGCTACGATCAGCGAATCATACAACTGTTCGGCCGTCATCGGCTTCACATACACATGCGTAAACAGAGCCGACTCGCCAATCGCAGGATTATCCCGCATATTCTTCTTCGTACTGCGACTCGTCAGATTGTACGGTTCACTGTTGGTAATCCACCGAATCGCCTGCTTGCAATCATAACCACTCTTCACAAACTCGTCCGACAATCGATCGAACAGAGCCGGGTGAGTCACCGGAATATGGGAACTGATATCGTCGATCGGATTCGTAAAACCATAGCCGAAGAAATGAGCCCACAAGCGATTCATATACGCAACCGCGATCATGGGCCGCTCGCCAGCCGTCATCAATTTCGCCAGTTCCTGACGACGATCGGTCGTATTATCCGGATTCACCTCGGAACCGAGATAAACCGGGTAAGCAACCTTCATCAACCCACTTCGCTTCTCGAAGTAGACAGGCCCCGAGAAATCACGCTCAACGATTTCCGAGAAATCATCAACCATCCGCCCGGTTTTCTGGTCAAATCTGCGGTGATCAACCTTGGCTGTCTGCCGAAAGAAACTGTTGAACTGCCAGAACTGATCCTGCTTCCAGTCATTAAACGGATGATCGTGACATTGAGTACACTGAACCTGCATCCCCATCAATAATCGAGTCGTCTTGGCGGTCATCTGCACGCCATCGTCCTGATCCTGCATCTGCGCCAAGAGAAAATTGGCGGCCCCGTTCTCTTCGTAGTGCCCCTCTGCGGTCACCAGATCCGAAACGACATCTTTCCAAGGACGATTTTTCCCGAACGCCTCGCGAAAAAACTTCTGCATCCCATCACGACTGACACGACGAGGTGTTTGCTGGCCGATACAGAGATTCGTCCAGATCGTCGTCCAATTGCGAACATATCCGGGATCATCCAATAGCCGATCAATCAGCTTGGTTCGCTTGGCCTTATCCTTATCGGCGAGAAACTTTTCCACATCTTCGAGCGTAGGAATGTGACCGACAATGTCGAGATGAACCCGTCGAATCCATTCGGCATCATCCGCGAGCGGCGAGGCATCCACCTCGTTATCCGTCCACGTCTCACGGATCTGGGAATTGATTTCTTGAATGATCACATCGGATGAACCCGTCGTGAAAGCGGGTTCCGCACCCGAAACCACTACACCAGCAGCGATTACGCAGCCCGTTGCCACCACGAACAACAACCCGCAGACTTTATTCGTGATGCTCCCGATCGACGAACGGAATTTTCCGGACCGATTCGTATTCAACAGACCCGTCTTCATGGTCATTCACTCCAGTTCAAGGCTTCCTCGGAAGTTGTGACGCAGTCAAAATCATACCATTTCCGAAGTCTCTTTCTCTAGATTAACAACATTCGGGGCAAAAACATTCGTTAAGGGTCGGCGAGAATATCGACTCGCCGCACGGAAACTCGCCATAACCATTTTTAGGAAAACATGTTGCGGCGGAGTTTTTATGGTTTCATCCTCCTGAGGGAATCGCCGGCGAGATCCCGAGTGGTACGGTTCGGGGCAATCCCCGGCGGGTTTTCATGCTGTGCGCCCGGTCGCAGGACTCGCGTCAGCTCCTCAAGTGCAGATTTTTCCTCAGGCTTCGACTCCACCGTCAATCTCAGATGGAAAAAGACCGCTGCCATCAGGCAATCCTACCGAACTGGCCCCCAACCTAAGTTTGATCTCCCTTGCAAAATAGATTTCCCGAGGTGGATTTCCTGAGGTGGATTTCCCGTGGTGGATTTCCCGTGGTGGATTTCCGTTGG
>JBIKZJ010000433.1:0-5412 GCA_044354755.1 Schlesneria sp.
ACCTTTCAGCGGCTGGATATTGTCATCAACAATGCGGCGATCATTCGTGATCGATCCCTGCGAAAAATGACCGACGATGAATGGTCCGATGTCATCGATACCAACCTGACCGGGGTCTACAATGTCTGTAAGGCGAGTCAGTCTCGTTTGGCCACTGGGGGACGAATTGTCAGCATGGCTTCGATTTCCGGAGTGATCGGCTTTTATGGCCAAGCCAATTATTCCTCCGCCAAAGCAGGTGTCATCGCCCTGACCAAGGTACTCAGCAAAGAACTGGCTGCGCGCCAGATCACGGTGAATGCCGTCGCTCCAGGGGTGGTAATGACCGAGATGGCCCAGACCATTCCCGATGACATTCGCGATCAAATGCTGGCCAATATTCCGCTGCAACGATTTGGTGAACCGTCGGAAATTGCCAATGTCATCCTGTTTCTGTGCAGTGATCTGGCCAGTTATCTCACCGGGCAAACCCTGCATGTCAACGGAGGCTGGTGGGGACCATGAACCGGCTTGACGCTCGATTATCCACGGCAGACGAGGCCGTGGCCCTGATTCCCTCAGGAGTCACGATCGCCTGTGGGGGGATCGTCGGTGCTGCACACCCCGAAGCCTTAACGGCCGCCCTGGAACGTCGGTTCCTCCGCGAAGGGACGCCCACCGGTTTGACCCTTGTCTATGGTGCAGGCCAGGGGGACGGAAAGACTCGGGGACTCAACCATCTCGGACATGCCGGTCTGATCCGCCGCGCGATCGGCGGACACTGGGGGCTGGTTCCTCGCATCGGTCAACTGGCATTGTCGAATCAGATCGAAGCTTACAATTTTCCTCAAGGAGTGATCTGTCAACTCTATCGGGACATTGCCGCCGGGCGACCTGGTTGTATTACCCATGTGGGCTTGGGGACTTTTGTTGACCCCCTATATGGCGGGGGCCGACTGAATGCGATCACCACCACGCAACTCGTCGAACGAGTGACTCTTTCCGGTCGAGAATGGCTGTTTTATCCCGCGTTTCCGCTGCACGTGGGGCTGATCCGCGCCACTTCGGCCGATCCGTTCGGGAACCTCTCGATGGAAGAGGAAGCGGTGATTGGTGATGTGCTGCCAATTGCCCAAGCGGTCCGGAATTCCGGTGGAATGGTCCTGGCCCAGGTGAAACAATTGCTCGACCGACCACTGTCACCGAGTCAGGTCCGTGTGCCGGGAATTCTGGTCGATCGGATCGTGGTGGCGGAGGCTGTCGAGCATCCCCAAACCTTCGCGGAATCGCTGAATCCGACCTACTACCTGCCGGCGTCGATCGAGGAAGCGCACGCCTGTTTCACGTCACGATCACCGCTGCCGCTGGATGCAAGGCGGATCATTGCTGCCCGGGCCTGCGACGAACTGCAAGCGGGGTGGATTGCTAATCTGGGAATCGGGATGCCCGAGGGAATTGCACGGATCGCTGCCGAACGGGGCTTGCTGGACCGCATCACGCTGACTGTGGAAAGTGGTCCGATCGGCGGGATGCCTGCCGGGGGACTCAGCTTCGGCGCGGCCGTTCATCCGCAAGCGATCATCGATCAGCCAGCCCAGTTCGATTTTTATGACGGTGGTGGTTTAGATTTTGCCGCCCTGGGGGCAGCGCAAATTGATCGCCACGGCAACGTGAATGTCTCGCGATTTGGCTCGCGACTGGCGGGGGTTGGCGGTTTCATCAACATTTCTCAAAATGCGAAACGACTGGTTTTCTGTGGCACGCTGACATCCGGTGGCTTGGAGGTTGCGGTCGAAAACGGCCAGCTGAAGATTGTCCGCGAAGGATCCCAACGAAAATTTCTTGATCAAGTCGAGCAGGTTTCGTTCAGTGGCCCGTTAGCTCGCAGTCGCCAGCATGATGTGCTGTTTGTCACCGAGCGAGCCGTCTTTCGGCTGGTCGCCGAAGGGATTGAATTGCTGGAAGTCGCTCCAGGGATCGACTTGGAGACCCAGATTCTGGGGCAGCTGGATTTTCAGCCCGTGATCAACGAAGTTCGGCCGATGGCGAGCCATCTTTTCCAAACGCGTTGAAGTGCGTGGGGAAGTCCGCTCGGCATGACAAGTGTCACTTCGCCGTGGGCAAGTTCAAACGGATGGCGAACAATCAGGCCAAACACCTGCGAAAAAACACAGAGTTCAACCACAGAGTTCAACCACAGAGTTCAACCACAGAGTTCAACCACAGAGTTCAACCACTGAATTCAACCACAGAGAAAACCACAGAGAAACCCGTCGGCCTGAGATCACAGGTGCGGCGGAAACCCGATTCAACGATTCAACGGAGCAGGCAAATGACTTGGAAAACAGCGATTTACGCGGCGTGGCAGCGAGGTGGGCCTTTCGATGAGGTCTTGACGCAGTTTGTCGCGGCGACCAAATCACAGGCGGCAGGGATCTGGAAGATCGAAGGCAACCATCTGGTACTCGCCGGCATCGGTTGGGGAGACCATGTCGACGACGACGCCAAAGCCGGTTTTGCCGCCGCCACCGCACGGGTATCACTCGAACAAACAACATTGGGAATCGTGCAAGCGGTCGTCTTCAACCGTCCCACCATTGCGCGCCGCGACCCCCAGGAGACTGGTCTGACGGGATCGGCGATGTGGCTGGTAAGATTGAATGCACATACGTCCCTGGCCGTCCCGATTCGTGCCTCCGAGTCGGGCCCCTTTCTCGGCGCAATCGCCGTGGCGACCGCCGACTTGATCGAAGCAGGGGACGCAAACTGGCAAACTATCGTGGATCTGGCAGCAAGTTTGTCTGCATCAACAGACGAAAAAGGGACAATTTGAAAAAGCCAATCGCTTATCACTTATGACCCAAGTCTAAAAGGGGACCCAAGTCACTATGAGTCTGCCGACCACCTCCATATCGATGCCACGCCAATTGCCCGAGCCGCTCGTGGAACTCCGCCGAATGTTGACTCGTTCGCGCAGGTTTTCATTGGGGTTTGTCGTCTGCAATGTCGTGCGTGAAGAGCAATCGCTGATGGATCAGTTAGTTGCGACACTTCCCGCCGGTCACCAGGTTACGACAATCCGTTCACCTCTTGACACGCATGAATTGATCCACGAGATCTTCGCGGCCGGAGAAGGCCTGCGGGGTGGCGATGTTTTGTTTGTAACGCGAATCAACGAATTGGTTCCGACCGCCGACCCCTATCCGGCGTTGCTGCAAGTCTTAAACCAGATTCGAGACCGTTTTCTGCGAATTCAAGCCGCCGTTGTCTTCTGGGTCCCCGACTTTGTTTTAAATCGGATCGCCCAGCAAGCCCCCGATTTTTGGGCCTGGCGTTCTGGCGTCTACAAGATCGAATTTGACCAGGCCAAGGTGCGTGATCTCGTCGATCAGGAATTGTTTTCAGCGGGGGAATTTCTGGAACTCCAGAATTTAGCGACCGCCGAACGAGAAGAACTCTATGGAGTCTTGAAAAGGTTGTGGGACGAACGACTGACAGGTTCCCCCTTGATCGATGGACAAGCAGGTGATTTGGCTTCACGTCTCGGGCAAATCGCTTACTTGTTGGGGCGTTCCGTCGAATGCCAAAAATGGCTGCAAATTGCCCTAAAAATTCAGGAAACTCAAACGGATCCGCAAGCGTTAATGATGACCTTGCATCGCATGGCCGCGTTGGAGTTTCGTCTGGGACATGATTCAACGGCACGAGAATATTGGATGAAATCACGCTCGATTGCGCAAGCGAGTGGGAATCGGGCTGCTGAGGCGGCGATGTGGAATCACTTGGCTTCACTTGAGATTAAGCAAGACAACCATTCCGCTGCGCGAACGAGTCTCCTGAAATCCAGGGAACTCATGCAATCGATTGATGATCAGGATGGCGAAGCCGATTATTGGCATAAGTTGGCGATCATTGACTTGAAGGAAAGTCAATATGTCGCAGCGCGTGGTAGTGCTTTGAAATCTCTCGAAATCCAACAATCAATCCGAAACCGGGCTGGCCAGGCCGCTTGCTGGAATCTTTTGGCCATGATTGACTTGAAGCAGGGAAACGACGATGCCGCACGGGATGAAGTGCAGAAATCGCTGCAAATTCGACAATCGATTGGTAACTTGGCCGGCGAAGCCGATTGTTGGCATCTCTTGTCCGCGATCGATCTCAAGAGGGGGAACGACAAAGCCGCACGCGAAGACCTGATAAAATCTCTGGAAATTCAACAATCCATCGGTGATCGAGCCGGTGAAGCCGCGACTTGGTATCAAATGGCATTTATTGACATAAACCAAGGGGATTATGTTGCGGCGAGAAAAGGCTTACTCAAGTCACTCGAAATCAATCAATCGATCGGTGATCGAGCAAGTGAGGCCTATGATTGGCATCAATTGGGATTCGTCGCAAACGGCAACAAAGACTTGCTGAGTGCCGCTCGTCTCACAGGGATCTGCGTGGTCATTGATCGTGCCATCCGGAATGTCGAGGCCGACCCGGATTTTGCGAAGTTTATCGGGTTTTGTCGTCAATTGGGATATGACGATTCGCAAACGGAAGCCATGCTGGCGGAATTGGAAAAGTCTTATGAAAAAGACCGCGGGGCGGCGCTGTTGAAAGAGATTTTTGGATCGCTGCACGAAGAAAACCCACTGGGACCGCAAGCGATTTCAAACGGGGACATGGATCACACGAAAACCCGAGCAAAATCCGCTCGCCAATGACCCCGCGTCGGTGGAAGCAACGACTGACAGCTAACACCACCACGCCCCGAAAAAAAACGGCTCTCCACCGACCCCGCGGGGTCGGTGGAGAGCCAGAAAACTTTTGGGGACACCGGACTCTGTTTGCCAAGTTCCGTGTGCCACTGCTTCGGAGTCTTCGGAGAAGCAGTGCTTGTCATCTTTTGTCGCTCTGGCCTGTTCAAAACACTTGGCTGGGAAAACAACGCTTTTGCCGCCAGAAAAAATGCCGTTTCCAAATGTTCTGGAAATTTTTCAATTTTTTTGAAAAAAGATATTGACAAATATTTTGAAATAATTTAAAAACATAAAAACGTTTTTTTGTGGGAGGGGATTTCCTGCTGCGGGTCATGCGGGTCATGCGGGTCATGCGGGTCATGCGGGTCATGCGGGTCATCGAAGATTGCGGGCTCTGCTTGGTCTCGGGGGGATCATGCACTTCGGCGAACGCAGCATGATTTGTGGCTGGGTGGGTGGCTGGCTGCGCGTTCATTGCCGCGGTAGCCGAGCGACTTGCGACTTGCGGCTCGCTCACGCTGAATCACTGGTGTTTTGCTGTTTTTTTGGGATTTTTTGTCTACGACAGGAGTTGACTGATGCGTAAAAAAAGTTTGAGTACTCTCCTTGCCTGGGCGTTTGCCGCCCCTGAGTCCGCTCAGAATACGGAGCCCAACGGGTGGGATATCCAAGGTTCGGCCGGCCC
>JBIKZJ010000434.1:0-5410 GCA_044354755.1 Schlesneria sp.
TGGCCCTTTCAAAGTGATTTCGAGACGACGCCACCTTTTTACGGATTTCAATGTGAAATCGACGTATTAAAGGTTTTGGCGTCGGAATTTGACGAAAATCGACGAAAATTCGATTCTAATCGCACTGTGGTTCGTGCGGTAGTCGCGGCGGTGGCCGTGAGCGAGCGCATTTTCCTCAGGCTGATTTAGCCTCTGGTTGGGGAACTCAACAAAATGGTTCCCTTTTCGATTGCCGATATCGACATTGGTGCTAGTGCCGCTCACGAGGGAGATATCCACCGGCAGAACGTTTACGCAGGTCTTCTTCGCAGGCGCGGCCAACCCGTGATTTTGCCATCATCCGCTCTCGAAGTCCTAAAAATAAGGTGCCACGGCCAGTTTCCGTGAATTCCCCGGCAGTGGCAGGGGGGCGAGTTTGAAATCGGTTCCGCGCACACTATGATACGAAGTCGAAATGATTCGTTCCACCGCTTCAGAAAGCCCTGCCGTGAGCCAACTTGCTGAACTCGCCGCCACTGCCAAGTCGCAACTCGACGCCCATACCTACGAAACCGTCCAATGGCACTTCCATGAATCGACTGGAAGTCCGTTCTGGCTCGAAAAGGCCAAGACGTACAACTTTGACCCGCTCAAAGAGGTCAAATGTTTCGACGATCTCAAGAAATTCCCTCATTTTGAAGACGAGTTATTGCGGGGTGGTCCCATCAACCGCTGGATCCCTAAGGGCCTAGCTGGCAAGCCAGCCTACGTGTTCGAAACCGGCGGAACTACAGGGATTCCGAAAAGCCGAATGGTGATCGAAGATCACTGGATCGATTACGAAAACTTCAGTGATACTCTCCCTGATGAATACTTTCCTCGCGGATCAAACTGGCTGATGCTGGGCCCTTCGGGTCCCCGCCGACTTCGGTTGGCGGTCGAGCATCTCGCTCAGTATCGAGGCGGAATCTGTTTTTGTGTGGATCTTGATCCTCGTTGGGTAGTGAAACTGCTGAAAAAAGGGAAAATCAAGGAGGCCGAAGACTATAAAGATCACGTGATTGATCAGGCCTTGACGATTCTGTCGGCAAATCATGACGTAAAGTGCGCATTTATGACGCCGAAACTGCTCGAAGCACTCGCCATGCGATTAATCGATCAGGGGTCCAGTATTTCGGAATCTGGAATCAAGGGGATTTTTGCTGGCGGGACCGAGTTCACCCCGCAATGGTATCGAACCTGCCGCGAAGAACTGCTCGGACCCGATGTCTATATTACCCCCACATACGGAAACACGCTGATGGGTTTGGCTTGTGGAAAGCCGTATGATCCGGCTGACAACTACAAGATCACCTATTACGCTCCGCAGCCCCGGGCTGTGATCGAAACGGTCGAATTCAAGGATTACAACCAACTGGTTGGCTATGGACAGACCGGTCGGGTGAAGCTCTACACGATGACGAAAGAGCTCTTCATTCCTGGCTTCATGGAACGTGATGAAGGGGAACGCGAGCTTCCTCACGAAAAATATCCCTGGGACGGAATCAGCGGGACCCGTCCGTTCCACGAGTACGCGAAGACCACGACCGTTGGGGTTTATTAAATTTTCGTGATGCTCGTTTGCTGGACTGATGCCGGATCGTAGAAATCTGTTGTCGTATTGTGTAGGTCCATTGCTGATGGTGGGATGGCGGGTTTTCTTTACGAGAACTGGCGAAACTCAGACCGATCGGACCGACATGTCTGATCGGTTTGCGCCGTCCAAAATCTGTTTGTAATTTCGAAATTTCTCATCCGTTTCACCCCATTTCGGGAATTTCTGATGTTCGATATCCCCATTATTCGCTATGGTCAAATTTACGAGTCGATGGAAAAGCAGCCGGTATTCCACTTTGACACGGGCGAGGCGGTCGCTCAGTTGCATCAGGCGACCGGTGCCATGGTGAAGCTTGATTTGAAGAAGGCTCAGAAAGCTCGGGACGCATTACGAGCGATTCCGATTTCCAAACTGATTGACATTTGTAAATCTGCCGCCAAGATGTACCTGGACGAAACGCTCCCGTGCGGCAGCGGATCGCTCACCCCTGCCGAGTTCTGTCGGCTGCAATCGGCGACAACGGGGCTTCCCGAAAACATGTGTGCGGCGAACATGCGGAAGAACTCGTTTGTGCTCAGTCACATGGACGAAGTTCTCGACGCTCTGACTCGCGGACTACCATACGAAGTTCTTGAGAAGGGTTACGGCAAAGAATCGCGCGGGGTGATGGTTTCGTATCAGGCGACGACCCCCGTGTTTGGGATGGTTCTGCCGAATAACTCGCCCGGCGTCCACACACTGTGGCTCCCCGCGATTCCGCTACAGATTGGTTTGTGCATCAAGCCAGGCTCACAGGAATTCTGGACTCCTTACCGCATTACGGAAGCCTTCTACAAGGCGGGGCTTCCTCGTGAGGCGATCTCGATCTATCCGGGCGGTCACGATGTTGGTGGTGCGGTGATGACTGATTGCCAGCGAGCCATGATTTTCGGTGGTCAGGCCACCGTCGATCAGCATGCCGGGAACCCCAAGATTTCCGTCCATGGTCCAGGATTTTCCAAGATCATTCTCGGGGATGACATCGTTGATCACTGGGAAGATTACCTCGACGTGATGGTCGACAGTGTTTTTGCGAACAGTGGTCGCAGCTGCATCAACTGTAGCGGGATCTGGGCGTCACGGCACACGCGAGAAATCGCCGATGCGATCGCTCAACGACTGGGGCCTGTCGTCCCGTTGCCACCCGATGATCCCAAGTCATCGCTGGCAGCCTTCACTACCGCGGGTGCGGCAGAGGCGATGAACACCCAGATTGACGAGGGATGCCGGGCGGAAGGGGTGACCGAAATGACCGCTAAGTATCGTCACGGCAGTCGTTTGGAAAAACATGAGCGTTGTGATTATCTTCGCCCGACGGTGATCCATTGCACCGGACCCGATGTTCCGCTGGCGAATACCGAGTATATGTTCCCGTTTGTTTCGGTTGTTGAATGTCCCCAGAACAAGATTTTGGGTCAGATCAAGCAGACGTTGGTCGGCACGGCACTCACCAACGACCCCAAGTTCACGCAGCAACTACTGGATGCGACCAACATCGATCGCCTGAACATTGGGACGGTCAAGACCGTGCAACTGAATTGGTTGCAGCCACACGAAGGGAACATTGTCGATTTCCTCTTCCGCAACCGCGCCTACCAGGATGTCCCACCGGCGGCTCATTGACGAGCAGACTTTGTGCGAACGGGCTTGAGACGAAGCGACAATCCGATTGCGGAAACAACTTTTTGAAGGTTGAAAGAATGAGTTTTATGAGATTTCCTCGAATGACTCGTCTTTGTTCCGTATTGGCGTGCCTGTTTTTTGCGGGCCTCATCGATTCGGGTGTGTCGGCTGACGAAAAGGGGATCGGTGATTTTCCGCAACTCTCGGCCAAAAACGATTGGCCATGGTGGCGGGGTCCGCTGCGCAATGGTGTGGCGGATCAGGTGGCGGTCCCTGTGACATTCAGTGAAACCGATCAAGTGATCTGGAAGACTCCTGTCCCTGGGCGAGGTCATTCATCACCGACCGTCGTCGGTAATCGGGTCTTTCTCACAACGGCAACCACCGCTGAGCAGATTCATGAGGTGCTGGCGGTTGATCGGACAACCGGCAAGCCACTCTGGCGAAAAGAAGTGAATCGGGGCGGTTTCCCGGCAAAAAATCATCCCAAGAACACCGAAGCCACTGCAACGCTCGCCTGCGATGGCGAACGATTGTTTGCGGCGTTTTATCATCATGACAAGGTCGTTGCTGTCACGCTCAACTTCGCTGGCGAAGTGGTGTGGGAGAAAGAAGTCTGTCGATTCCGTCCGAAAACCTACGAGTATGGGTATGCTCCTTCTCCCGTGCTGTACCAGAACACGGTACTGATTGCTGCGGAATATGATGGAGAGAGTTCCATTACCGCGTTAGATCGCCAGTCGGGCGATCGCGTCTGGCAGGCACCACGTCCGACGATGATTACGTTTTCGACTCCGATGATCGCCCATGTTGCGGGGAAGGATCAGCTGCTGATCAGTGGGGCCCAAAAAGTCTCGGCCTATGATCCCGCAACGGGGAAACCGCTCTGGTCTGTCGACGGTACCACCTTGGCCACCTGCGGCACGATGGTGTGGGACGGCGAGATTGTCTTTGCCAGTGGCGGATATCCCAAAGCCGAAACTCTGGCGATCAAAGCAGACGGTAGTGGCGAAGTCCTGTGGCGAAACAATCAAAAGTGTTACGAACAATCGATGCTCGCTCATGATGGGTATCTTTATGCTCTCACGGATAACGGAGTGATGTTCTGCTGGCGGGGAACCGATGGAAAAGAGATGTGGAAGGAACGACTGAAGGGTCCCGTCAGTGCCTCGCCCGTGTTGGCCAACGGGAATCTCTATTGGGCAAATGAACTGGGGACGCTGTACGTCGTCCGCGCCAACCCCGAGCGATTCGAAAAGGTGGCCGAAAATCAAATCGGTTCCGATTCGTTCCCCAGCCCGGCGATCTGTGGCGGGCAAATCTTTCTGCGTGTCGGCAAAGGGACTGGCAAGGAACGCCAGGAGTGGTTGTATTGCTTCGGCAATCAACCCTGATGTTTTTTTGAGTCGAAGTTCCTGATAGAACGGTCCTGAGTCGCTGCGGGTCACACGGTTCATCAACTCGGCTCGTCGCGACTGTTTTTTTCCCGTCCGTCGCCATACTTCGACGCGAGAGTCCGCCTCAGTCTCGACCCCCGCGCGGAATCCGGGTAGTCTGATGTGTAAACCGATTCGCGAGGCGAAACGCTTCTCGATGATCGTGAGCTGCAACGGGGTGCAACCGATGAAATCCATGAATTCAAGCAACAAAATTCCGCTGGGGCGGCGTGATTTTCTGTTCGATGCCACCGCGGGTTTGGGCTCGCTGGCACTCACTTCGATGCTGGCCCATGACGGCTTGATCGGGGCGAGTGACGAGTCGCTGGTTCCGATCCGTCCGCAAATCAACCCCGAAGCACCGCTGGCACAGCGTGCATCGCACTTCACTCCCCGTGCGTCGCGAGTCCTCATGATTTTCTGTTCGGGGGCAATGAGTCACGTCGACTCGTTCGATTACAAGCCCGAACTGATCAAACGAAATGGCCAGCCACTTCCAGGAGCCGACAAACTGGTGACGTTTCAGGGTGAGCAGGGGAATCTGGTGGCACCGCAGTGGGAATTCAAGCCCCGCGGGGAATCGGGCAAGATGATCTCGGACCTGTTGCCCAACTTGGCGGGGATGGCCGATGAGATGTGCTTCATCCATTCGATGACTGCCAAAAGCAACACGCACGGTCCCGCCGAAAATCAGATGAGTACCGGCTATACGTTGGACGGTTTCCCCAGCGTCGGA